>CAMUZW010000033.1 GCA_947165305.1 uncultured Bacteroidales bacterium | reverse complement strand
GGGAAGTCAATGCCATCCTGACCCGCGATGACGACACTTACGTGACCCTGAGCGGGCGGGCGGACGCGGCCAATGCCGCCGGGGCCGACCTCTTCATTTCGATCCACATCAATTCCACGGCGGGCGGGCCGAAGGCAAACGGCTATTCGGTCCACTGCCTGGGGCAGTCTTCCCGGCAGGGGAACGACCTGTTCAGCAAGAACCTCGAGCTTTGCCAGCGGGAGAACTCCGTGATCAAGCTCGAAGAAGACTATGAGACCAAGTATCAGGGTTTTGATCCGTCGGATCCACAGTCCTACATCTTCTTCAGCCTGCTGCAGAACTCCAACCTCAATATGAGCCTCGCCTTTGCGGAGGATGTCGCCGAGGCGATGAAATCGGGGCCGATTAAGCACAACAGGGGCGTCTCACAGGATCCTTTCTGGGTCCTGTGGCGTACGACGATGCCGTCCGTCCTGATCGAATGTGCGTTCATCACCAATCCCGGCGACCTCGCGACGCTGCGGAGCGAGGAGGGGAGGGACCAGATCGCCCAGTGCATCTTCAACGCTTTCGTTACCTACAAAAACCGGTATGAAGGGTCTACCGCCGGCAACGAAAAGCCGGAACCGGCCGTGAAGGAGGAGACTCCCGCACCGGAGCCGGCCGTGTTTTACGGAACGCAGGTCATCGCGACGCCGAAGACGCTCGCTTCGGATGATCTCTTCTTCAAGGGATATAAGCCGACCGCCGTTCCCGGTGAAAAACTGATCCGCTATGTCATCGGGACGTCCGGCGATCTGGGCGAAGCCCGAAAAAATTACGAAGAAATTGTTAAAAAATTCCCGGATTCGTTCCTTGTCAAAATAGAAGGCGGAATTATCACGAGAATTCGTTGATAAAACACAATAAAACCGAATTTTTCTTTAAAAATATAATTTAGAAGAATTCAAAATTAAGAAATAGATTAAAGATTTGTTTTAGCCGGATGGTCCTTTGTAAATGACTGTATATCAATTTATTATTTGATGTTAAATTCGCCCGGTTCGGCATTAGAATATGTAAAAAATATCATATTCGCAATAGCAAAATAAATTTTTTATAAGAATTTTTTCCTCCATCTTTGCTGAACGCAATGAAGGGTAGCCCTTCTGGCGTACCAAACCTGATATTCACGGAAATATTTAATGGATAATCGCGATAGACATATCGACGTATGGAACAACTGTCTGAAGATCATTGAGCAAATCATTGATCCGCAGAAGTTCAATACCTGGTTCCGTCCGATCAAGCCTGTCTCGATGGAGGAATCTACGCTTTCCGTCGAAGTCCCTTCGGACTTCTTCCGCGAATATCTCGAAGGCGCCTTTCTCGATATTATCAAGCGTACGCTCAAGCGCGTGATCGGTACCGACGCCAGGCTCGTCTACCTTGTCCGCCCCGTCAGCGTGGAGCCGGCGATGAAGTTCCCGGCCGCCACGGTCAACACGCCGGTCAACAAGACGGTTTCGATCAGCACTTACAATCCTTCTGCCAACCCGAGCGCCTTCGTGTTCCCGGGCGTCCAGAAGGTGCAGATCAATCCGCGTCTCAACCCGGCCTACTGTTTTGCCAACCTCGTGGAAGGGGAGTGCAACAAACTGGGTATTTCCGCGGGATACAACATCTCCCGCGCTCCCGGCAAGAACCCCTTCAACCCGCTCTTCCTGTTCGCGGGCCCCGGTCTCGGCAAGACGCACCTGCTGCAGGCTATCGGTATCGAAATCAAAGAGAAGTTCCCCGACCTGCTGGTCCTGTACGTAACGGGCAATGAGTTCCAGATCCAGTATGTCGACGCCGTGATGGGCAACAAGGTGACCGATTTCCTGGCGTATTATATGAAGATCGACGTCCTGCTGGTGGATGATATCCAGGCCCTTGTCGGACGTTCTTCCCAGAATGCGTTCTTCAACGTATTCAACCATCTGCACCAGAACGGCAAGCAGCTCATCTTCACTTCCGACCGCGCACCGGCAGAGCTTCAGAATTTCGAGGAGCGTCTCCTTTCCCGCTTCAAGTGGGGTCTTTCCGTGGAGTTGACGCGTCCCGACTACGAAACCCGCCTCGCCATGCTGCGTTCTCGGAGTTTCCGCGAGGGCGTCGATATCCGGGAAGATGTCCTGGAATATCTGGCAGGCCGCATCAAGACCAATTTCAGGGAGTTGGAAGGCGCGTTGATTTCGCTCGTCGCCCATGCCACCCTGATCCGCAAGGACATCAACATCGCCCTTGCCGAAGGGATTACGGAGAAGATTGTCGGCGAGCAGCAGAGTGAGCTCACGATCGACAAAGTCGAGAAGACCGTCTGCGAGTATTTCAACATCACCCGCGAGGCCCTGCTGTCGAAGTCCCGCAAGCGCAACATCGTCCAGGCCCGCCAGATCGCGATGTATCTGTCGCGGAATCACATCTCCGGGTGCTCGCTCTCGACCATCGGCGCCTCCCTGGGCGGCAAGGACCACGCCACCGTGCTCCACGCCTGCACGACGGTCTCCGACCTGATGTCCACCAACCGCGCCTTCCGGCAGTATGTGGTGGAGATCGAAAAAATGTTGGTCTGACCCCGCTGATTGAAGTTTTTTTGTTATATTTGTGCTCAGTCAACAACTGAGCATTTTTTATGAATTCTACCAACGTCCTCGACTTATTCAAAGAGATTACACGGATTCCCAGGGAGTCCGGGCACGAAGCACCCATCACGGCCTGGCTGCAGCAGTTCGCCGCTGCGCGCGGCCTGGAATGCCGCACCGACGATACCGGCAATGTCGTCATCGTGAAGCCGGCTTCTCCCGGTAAGGAGAATGTCCCGGCCATCGCCCTGCAGAGCCATCAGGACATGGTCTGCGAAAAGCTCGCGGGCTTCGACTTCGATTTTGCCAAAGACCCCATCCCTTATAAGATCCGCGACGGCTGGATGGTGGCGGACCATACGACGCTCGGCGCCGACGACGGAATCGGCATCGCAGCCAGCCTGGCGCTCCTGGAGAGCGACCTTCCTACCGGCAAGGTCGAATGTCTCTTCACCATCTCGGAAGAGACCGGCATGGACGGCGCCCAGGCGCTGCAGCCCGGGTTCCTCGAGGCGAAGACCCTTATTAACCTGGATTCCGAAGACGAAGGCCAGCTCTTCGTCGGCTGCGCCGGCGGCCTGGAGACCTACGCCCGGTTCGACATCGAACGCGAGCCGCTCCGGAAGGGATACAAATGCCTTTCCCTCAAGATCGAAGGCGGTATCGGCGGACACAGCGGCGACGATATCAACAAAGAGCGGGCAAACTGCCTCCAGCAGCTCTGCCGCTTCCTTTATACGGAGCTGCAGTATGATTATCAGCTGATCTCGCTCGAAGGCGGCGGCAAACACAACGCCATCGCCCGGGATGCTAACGCCGTCATCGCCGTCCCCGCAGACGAGGTCAACGACATGATCGAGGACCTGAAGGCCTTCGGAGATGTCCTGAAGCAGGAATTCGCCGTCTCGGATCCCGGCCTGATGGTGAGTGCAGAGCCTTGCTCCGCTCCCGGAAAACCGTTGGAGGAGGGGCTCGCCGCCACGCTCATCAGCACCCTGACGGCCTGCCCGCACGGGGTTGTTGCGATGAGCATGGACATTCCCGGCCTCGTGGAGACATCCACCAACCTCGCATCCGTCCGCTTCGAAGAAGACAAGATTACGGTATGCACCAGCCAGCGCAGCTCGGTCCGGAGCGAACTCCACGCGATCGCGGAGAAAGTCGAGGCGACGTTCTTCTTAGGCGGCGCCGAAGTGGAGCACACGACCGAATACCCGGGCTGGAAGCCCAACATGCAGTCTGCTATCCTGGCGCAGACCGTCGCGGCTTACAAGCGGCTTTTCGGGACCGATCCCGAGGTCAAGGCCATCCACGCCGGGCTTGAGTGCGGCCTCTTCCTGGAGAAATTCCCCGACCTGGATATGATTTCCTTCGGCCCGACCCTCCGCGGCGTGCATGCGCCGGGAGAGAGGCTCGAACTGGCATCGCTCGACAAGTTCGTCGCGCTGCTCGAAGATGTCGTCGTCAATTTCCAATAAGACCATGGCACTTGTAGCGCCCTCGATGCTGTCGGCCGACTTCCTGCACCTCGAGCAGGATGTGGAGATGGTGAACACCTATGCGGATCTTTTCCACCTCGATGTGATGGACGGCACCTTCGTGCCAAATATTTCTTTCGGCTTCCCGGTGATTGACGCAATCGCGTCGAAGGCCCGGAAGCCGCTGGATGTGCACCTGATGATCGTGGAGCCCTGGAAGTATATCGAACGTGTCGCCAGGACCGGCGCCGCGATGGTGAGCTTCCATCTTGAGGCGGCAGGGGAGCGGACCTCCGAAACCCTGGCCCTGGCCCGTTCCTGCGGGATGAAAGCCGGGCTTGTCATCAATCCCGACATTCCCGTGGAGAAGCTGTTCCCTTATCTGGAAGAAGTGGATTTTATCCTGATCATGAGCGTATTCGCCGGATTCGGCGGACAGAAATTCATCCCGGAATCGCTGGGGCGGATTGTCACGCTCCGCACCGAAATCCGGCGTCGCGGGCTCGACATTCCGATCGAGGTGGACGGCGGCGTCTCGCCTTCGAATGCGGCGGATCTCAAGCAGGCCGGCGCTTCGATCCTCGTCGCCGGAAGCTCGGTCTTCAAAGCCCCCGATCCCGCAGCGGCCATTGCCGCCATGCAGGCCTAAAGGATATAACCGATCTCTTTGAACCCGTACAGCGCGGGAGACGTCCCCTCTATAGGACCGTTTCCCGCGCTGCGTGCCACCTGCAGGCGGCCGTCGGGGGCGATGCCGCGGATGATGCCGGAAAAGACCTCCCCGGTGCGGAGATCGCGATAGTCGCAGGGAACGTCCTTCTGGAACAGACCGTCTACGTAATCGGCTTTCAACGCATCTGATGCACTGTCCAGCTGCCCGAACCGCGCCCGGAAATGCGTCATGAAGCGGTCCAGGGCGGCTTCCGGTTCGATATACCGCCCGGTCAGTTTGCGGACCGAGGTAGGATTGACGAGCTCTCCGGGAAAGGCGGTCTGGTTGAGATTGATGCCGAAGCCGCAGGCGGAGAAGGTCTCCCCGGAAGCGTCCGGAAGGCGGTTCTCCACCAGGATGCCGCAGATTTTCCGCATCCCGGCATAAATGTCATTCGGCCATTTGATGACGGCCGCGTCAACGCCCTCACCGCGGATGAAATCCCGCGCGGCGAGCGCGCAGACCCAGTTGAGCGCGATGAAATTGCCGTCGGAGAACAGGTAGGTGGACCGGACCAGTACGGTAAAAGTCAGGTTCTCGCCGGGGGCGGAATGCCAGGAATTGCCCCGCTGGCCGCGTCCGGCTGTCTGGCGCCGGGCCGCGATCACCGACAGATGCTCCAGCTCCGCCGCCCTCCGAAGCACCTCCGTATTCGTCGAATCCACCGTATCGTACCAGATTATCCGCTTCATCCTTCTTTATTTTTAAGTTCCTTAAAAATTGATTATATTTGTAAATTAAATATACTGCAAAAATAGTAAGAAAAATTATGATAACACACGATCTCCGTATCCTGGCCGATGCCATGCAGGACAAAAAAGGGCAAAATGTCGTCTCTCTCGATCTCCGCTCCATTGACGGGGCCATCGCAGACTGGTTCGTCGTCTGCGACGGATCCAGCACGACCAATGTAGGCGCCATCGCCGACAACGTCCTCAAAGTCATGCAGGAAGAACTCGGCCTGAAACCCATCCGCCAGCAGGGCGGCGAAAACAACTTCTGGGTCATCCTCGACTACGGTCATATCCTGGTGCACATTTTCCTCTCCGAATACAGGGAATTCTACCGACTGGAAGACCTCTGGGCCGACGTTCCCCGCAAGGAGTACAAACCCCGTCCCGTGAGCGCCCGCAAGAAAAAAACGGACTAATCATTTCCCGAAATGGCAGAAAAAAAATCCAATAAAAACGGTAAACAGAAAGTCATCCGGATCAACCTGACCTGGTTGTACGTCCTTCTCCTGCTCGGAATGGGCTTCCTCGTATTCTCACGGGGCGGCTCCAATCCGCAGAAGATCGAGTGGCCCGAAGTACAGGAGATGATCCAGAACGGCGATGTCGAGAAGATCGAATTCATCCGCAACGACTATCAGGGCAACATCAAGATCAAGCCCGAACGGCTCGGCAAATATGCCGACAAGTTCGGCGGACAGGTGCCGCGGAAGTCGCCGCATTTCTTCTTCCTCGTCAGTGACAAATTCAATCCGGAGGAGACCTTCGGACTGCTCAACGAGTCCCTTCCCACGGCGTCCCGCTTCGAGGTCGTCCTCAAGAACAACGACCACATGTGGTCCAACGTCCTGGAGTGGATCCTCTGGCCCGTACTCCTGATCCTGATGTGGGTCTGGATGTTCCGCGGCATCGGAAAGGGAGCGGGCGGCGGCGGATTCGGCCCCGGCGGCAATCCCTTCAGCGTGGGCAAGGCGACCGGCAAGCTGGCCGACAAGACCAAGGTCAACGTCACCTTCAAGGATGTCGCCGGCCTGTACGGCGCGAAGGAGGAGGTGATGGAAATCGTCGATTTCCTCAAGAATCCCAAGAAATACACGTCCCTCGGCGGCAAGATTCCGAAGGGCGCGCTCCTCGTCGGCCCTCCGGGGACCGGCAAGACGCTCCTTGCGAAAGCCGTGGCCGGAGAGGCCAACGTGCCGTTCTTCTCCATCTCGGGCTCCGACTTCGTCGAAATGTTCGTCGGCGTCGGTGCCTCGCGTGTCCGCGACCTCTTCCAGCAGGCGAAGGAGAAAGCGCCTTGCATCGTCTTCATCGACGAGATCGACGCCGTCGGCCGTGCCCGCGGCAAGAATGCCGGGTGGTCGTCCAATGATGAGCGCGAAAATACCCTGAACGCCCTCCTGACCGAGATGGACGGCTTCGGAACCAATTCCGGCGTCATCGTCCTCGCCGCCACCAACCGGGCCGACATCCTCGACCGCGCACTGATGCGCGCCGGCCGTTTCGACCGCCAGATCCACGTCGATCTGCCGGAGCTCAAGGAGCGCGAGGAAATCTTCCAGGTCCATATGAAAGGGCTCAAGATCAGCCCCGACTTCGACCTCGAATTCATGGCCAAGCATACGCCCGGGTTCTCCGGAGCGGATATCGCCAACGTCTGCAACGAGGCAGCCCTCACCGCTGCCCGGCGCAACAAACCCATGATCGACCGCCAGGACTTCCTGGATGCGGTGGACCGCATCATCGGCGGACTCGAGAAACGCGGTTCCATCATGACGCAGGCCGAGAAACGTTCCATTGCGCACCATGAAGCGGGGCATGCCACGGTCAGCTGGCTGCTGCCCTATGCCAATCCGCTCTTCAAGGTTACGCTCATCCCGCGCGGACAGGCCCTCGGTGCCGCCTGGTACCTCCCCGAAGAGCGGAAACTCTGGACCCGGGCCCAGATGGTCGACGAAATGTGTTCGCTCATCGGTGGCCGCGTCGCGGAGGAAATCGTCAACGGACAGCCTTCCACCGGTGCGCAGAACGACCTGGAGCGTCTTACGCGGATGGCTTACGGCATGGTCCAGTACTACGGCATGAGCGACAAGGTCGGTCTCGTCTCGTTCTATGATTCTACCGGCGCCCGCGGATTCGACATCACCAAGCCGTACTCCGAGAAGACGGCCGAACTGATGGATGAAGAAGTCAAACGGATCATCCGTGAGATCCATGACCGGACCTACAAGATCCTGACGGAGCATAAGGAAGGCTTCATGCAGATGGCCGCCCTGCTCCTCGAGAAAGAAGTCATCTTCGCCGAGGATGTCGAGAAGATTCTCGGCCCGAAGGTGCTTCCCTCCGAAGATGAACGCAAACCCGAGCAGCCATGAACCAGACCGTAACAAGAACCATCTCCGGCGTCCTGTTCCTGGTGATCATGGTCTGCGGACTCATCTTCAATCAGTATGTCTATGCCGCACTGCTCATCGCGATGATGGTGATCATGATGCTGGAGTTCTATTCCCTGACGATGGAGGGGCGCTTCAAGGTGTCGCGCGGGTTCGCCATCTTTGCCGGCGTCACGCTCTTCACGCTGATGTTCCTTTCGTACGCCATCGGCATCCCTGCCAAATTCATCGGTCTGGCCATCATCCCGCTGATCGTGGTGATGATCCTGTCGCTGTATTCAAAGGACCGGGCGGAATTCAAGATCGCCTCGAACCTCTACACCGGCATGATCTACATCGCCATGCCGCTGTCGCTGTCCAATATCCTCGTTTTCAAAGGAGGGGAGTTCAGCGGCCTCCTGATGCTGAGCTTTTTCTGCATCATCTGGGGTTCGGATGTCGGTGCCTACTGCTTCGGGCTGCTTTTCGGGAAAAACGGCAAGAAACTCTTTCCTTCGATTTCTCCGAAAAAATCCTGGGCGGGATTCTGGGGCGGACTGGGAACGGCTGTCCTGACGGCCGTCATCCTCAATCTGACCGGGTTGCTCGTCATTCCCTGGTACCACTCCATCATCCTCGCTGTCCTGATGGACGTGGCGGGCGTATACGGGGATCTCTTTGAATCTCTGTGGAAACGGGTTTATGACGTCAAGGACTCCGGTAATATCATTCCGGGACACGGCGGCTTCCTGGACCGCTTCGACAGCGCGATCTTCGCCATTCCTGTCGGCGCCATTTATTTAATGTTAACAGGACTCATCTAACCATGAATATTCCTATCGACAAAGATTCCTACGGCACCATCCTGCTGGCGTGGCTTGTCTGCGCCGCGCTGATTGCCGTCATCTTCCTCTTCATCAAGCCCTGGTGGATCACCGTGCCCCTCACGGTGGCGCTCGTGGTCTTCATGGTCTTCATTACCTGGTTCTTCCGCATCCCGCAGCGGACCATCCCCGAGGGGGAGAATATCGTGACGAGCGTCTGCGACGGTGAAGTCGTGGAGATTGCAAAGGATTTCGAAAATGAATTCTTGAAGGAGGATTGCATCCGCGTCAGCGTGTTCATGTCGGTATACAGCGTGCATTGCAATTACTGGCCCGTCAGCGGCGAGATCAGTTATTACCAGTACCATCCCGGCAAATACCTGGTGGCCTTCCATCCGAAGTCCTCCGAGAAGAACGAACATTCCTCCACCTGCATCCGCCGTGCGGACGGCAAACAAGTGTTTTTCAAACAGATAGCCGGCTTTGTCGCCCGCCGGGTCGTATGTTATGCCGGCAGCGAGAATGCGAAGGTAGCGGAGCGCGGGAAGCAGTGCGGCGTCATCAAGTTCGGCTCCCGCATCGACCTCTTCCTCCCGCTGGATGCTGATGTGAAGGTCAAGGTGGGGGACAAGCTCCGCGCCGTGGAAACGATTGTGGCTGAATTATAAAAGATATGACGATTTCTATTGATACTGAAAAAATTCCTGTGCTTCTGCTGACCGGGTATCTGGGAAGCGGGAAGACGACGCTGCTGAACAGAATTCTCACGAACCGCCGGGGCATCCGTTTCGCGGTCATCGTGAACGATCTGGGTGAAGTGAACATCGACGCATCGCTCATTGAGAAGGGCGGTGTCGTAGGGCAGGGCGACGACAGCCTGGTGGCCCTCCAGAACGGCTGTATCTGCTGTACGCTCAAGATGGACCTTGTCCAGCAGATCACGGACCTGACGCGCCTGCGCCGCTTCGATTATATCGTGATCGAAGCCAGCGGCATCTGCGAGCCGGGGCCGATCGCCCAGACGATCTGTTCCATCCCGGCCCTCGGACCGCAGTATGCTTCGGCGCCGGAAGTCCGGCTCGATTGCATCGCCACCGTCGTGGATGCACTTCGGATGAAGGACGAATTCGCCTGTGGCGACGCCCTGGAAAAGGACAACCTTGGCGAAGAGGATCTGGAAAGACTTGTGATCGAGCAGATTGAGTTCTGCAATATTATCCTCCTGAACAAAGCCTCGGAGGTTACCCCCGAGGAACTCGGCAGGGTCCGCAGCATCGTCTCGCACATCAATCCGGGCGCCCTGATCTATGAATGCGATTACGGCGACATCGACCTCGACAAGCTCATCCATACCGGCCTCTTCGACTTCGACAAGGTTGCGACTTCCGCAGCCTGGATCCAGGAAATCGAAGGCCATCACGAAGAAGAAGATGATGATGACGACGATGATCACGGTCACGGGGAGCACCACGGCCATCACCATCATCATCACCACGATGACGAAGGGGAGGCCGAGGAATACGGCATCGGAACATATGTCTATCAGAGCCGTCCGCCGCTGAATTTCAATAAATTCGACTATCTCGTTGCCAAGAAGTGGCCTGCGGGCGTTATCCGCGCCAAAGGGATCTGTTACTTCGACGACGAGATCGACAAGTGCTATCTCTTCGAACAGGCCGGCCGCCAGAAGAGCGTAAAGGAGGCCGGGATGTGGTTCGCCACGATGCCCGAGGCCCAGCTCGAACGCATGCTGGAGCGGGACGCCAACCTTCGCCGCGACTGGGATCCCGTCTACGGCGACCGGATGGTCAAGATCGTCTTCATCGGGCAGCATCTCGACAAGGCTGCCATCGATGCCTTTATGCAGGAAGCAGTCAAATAAGTAAACGGAATAATCTGAAAATTCAATAAATATGAAGAGGCTTCTATTTCTCGCAGTACTACTGCTGATTGTGCCAGTTGGCATGCATGCACAGCAGCGTTCGATCCGTTACCGGGGCGACCTGGGTTTGCAAATGGGGTCTGGATTTCTCTGGGCCCGCATTGACCATGATGATATCGGTACCACAAGCGGACTTAACCTTTGTATTCCCGGTGCCGTCATCACCACGACGCACGGACTGCTCCTGAACGATGCCGTCACGATCGGTGCCGGCGTGGGTGTCGGACCGGCGTGCGCCATCGATCCCCACTCCGATCCTTTACGGGCTAAAGCGTGGGTCGTTCTTTCGTTTTTTACCCACTTTGATTATGCTTTCCGACGGGGCAACAATTTGCGCCCGTTCGTAGCGGCACGTCTGGGATACAGTTACTCCGGAGAGAAAGAAAATATGGGCGGTATGCCCAATGCCGGAGTCGGCGCCGGTATCCGGCTCAATGACCGGTGGGATTTTTCCATCTGGTACAGGCTTGGGATCACGGGTGGTAAGACATATCTGGACGGGGGCGTCACTGAAAAGCATTTGATTTTAAACCATACTCCGTTTATCGGCTGCGCCTGGCGCTTCTAAAATAATTACCCGTCTTGTAACCCTTCAGCCTCGATAAGGGCGACCAGACGGTCGGCGGCCTCCTCTTCCGGGATATGTCTCAGAAGGGGAGTCCGTCCTTTATAGATGGACACCTTATGGTTGCCTTCTCCCACATAGCCCCAGTCGGCGTCGGCCATTTCGCCGGGGCCGTTGACGACGCAGCCCATGACGGCGATGACGACATCTTTCAGATGGGCCGTCTTGGCCTTGACCTCCTCAAAGGCGGCCTGGAGGTTGTACATCGTACGTCCGCAGCCCGGACAGGCGATGTACTCCGGTTTGTAAAAGCGGCGGCGGGCGGCCTGGAGGATCTCATTGCGGAGATATTCCGCTTCCGCGGGATCCATTTCCTCAGGGAAGGTTATATCATCCACTTCCCGGTTCAGCAGTTTCGGACCCCAGTCACAGGCCGCACGGAGGATGTAGTCCTGGCGGGAGAGATTCCCGGAACAAGTCCGGGGATGACAGGACGCAGTGTCGGAAGGGGAGGTGCGGCTATAACGGTCAGAGAGGTACTTCGCGACGGGTAATTCAGCCTCCGGGTCCTCGGTGAGCGAGACGCGGACGGTGTCGCCGATGCCCGCGGAGAGCACCGAAGCGATGCCGACGCAAGACTTGATGCGGCCGCTGTCGCCGTTGCCGGCCTCCGTGACACCGACGTGTAGCGGGAACACGTGGCCGTAGTCTTCCATCGCCTGCTGCAGCAAGCGGTAGGCTTCTGCCATAACGACGGTATTGGACGCCTTCAGCGAGACGACCACATTGAAGAAATCGTGCTCCACGGCCATCCGGATCCATTCCATCGCCGCCTCGGCCATTGCCCGCGGCGTATTGCCGTATTTCTCGGTAATGAACGCGCCCAGCGACCCATGATTGAGCCCGATGCGCACCGCGGAGCCATGCTGCTTGCAGACTTCCAGGAACTCCGCGAACTTCTCCCGGGCCTTTTCGTGATCCCGGTGGAAATTGCCCGGATTGATCCGCACCTTCTCCACGACGGAGGCGCAGGCTATCGCCGTCTCCGCCGAGAAATGGATATCCGCCACGAGCGGCACGTCGCATCCGGCTTCCCTGAGCCGCCGGCGGATTTCCGCGATATGCGGTACGTCCTGCAGCCCCGGTACGGTAATCCGGACCAGTTCGGCACCCGCCGCCGCCAGCCGCAGGCTCTGCGCCACCGTTCCCTCTATATCATCCGTATGTGTATTACACATCGTCTGCACCACGATCCGGCCATCCCCGATCGTTACCTTTCCGACTCTTACAATATGTTTCATAATATACTACCGGAAATCTATCATTCATCACCGTAAACGACGCGTTTGGCAGTATGGCGGAGGTCGGCACGGGTGCGGCCTGAGCGTTTGGTCAGCTGATAGTGTACGCTGACGGCGATTTCAACATTGAACGGATACGCGTACCGGTAATAGTACGGACTGTACCAGTCCGCCTTGTACAGCGACTGCCAGGACCACTGCACCTGGCCGGTAAAATGAATCTCGATGGGGTCAAAGACCAAGCCGAACCCGAGTCCGCCTTTGAGACCGTAATCAAAGCGGTACTCAAAAGGATAAAATTTATTCAGATAATTCGACGCCAGGAAATCATGCGTCCCGGCCTCCGGCGTAGCGGGCTTGTACGCATCCGTCACGTCAAACGCGTAATTCATCCAGTCATCCGCTACCGTGCGGCGGATCTTCCAGCGGTAGGCCGCATAGAGCCCGACATTCGCCAGGATCTTGGCCCTGTTGAAATCGAAATGCAACTGCGCCAGGAACGGGATCTCCAGCACTTCCATCACCGCCTGCGTAGCGCCCATGAGCGTCCGGGTATACTCCTTCTCCTTGTCGTACTTGAACTTATAGCCCTCATACGTATGGAACGCCCCGATCTGGAAACCGAAGTAGGGGATGAAGCCGAACATCTTGCCATAAAGCGTATAAGTAATGCCGAATGTGTTGGGCTTGAATCCGAGGGCCGTGTCCCAGACCGGATTGAAACTCGTCCCGAGGAGCGTCACGCCATAGTGCACCCCGATCATCGAATAATCATTGATGATGAATTTCTTGCGGACCTTGACGGTATCGAGGTATTCGTTGGAGATGCTGTCCGGCAGGCTGAAGAAAAGCGTGTCGGGCGGCTCCGGAACCGGCTCCGCCTTGAGCTGCACTTTCTGCTGTGCGAACATCGGTGCGGCAAGCAGCAGCAAGGCTGTTATGTACAGGAACCGCCTCATCGGAATATCTCCTCCATATTCACGTCCTGGGCAATCTCCGCACGCTCAGGAATATCGATCAGGAACGTATCGTCCTTGAGTTTGTAGAACTTCACTTTCTCCGGCTGGCGGTGCTCCAGCAGGCTGCCGGTATCGACGATGCCGTTGCGGTTCAGGTCCTCGGTCATCCGGATGCAGTATTTGCCCGCCTTCACATAAGGGAAGACCAGCGTCTGGTCGAAGTCCACGATAAAACTCCGGATCACCTTGTCGCGCTTCTCCGTCAGGAGGTCCACGATATACCGCTTGCCGCCGACGCCGGAGAGATTCATCGAAACCGTGCTCAGTTTCTCGTCGGTCGGCAGGGTCACCTTCACCTCCGTACTGTCGTTGTAATAGCCGTTGATGTCCCGGAACTTCCGGTAGGGGATCTTGAGGAAATACTCGAAGCCCTGCATCAGCTTCTCTTTCGGCATAATGGTATAGCGGCGGAGATTGGTGCTGTCACGCGTCACGGTAAATTTCTCTATCTTCTCCTGCTGGCGCGGGTTGACACTCCGGAAAATGAGCGAATCCCAGGCATCCCGGATGACGGGATACTTGAATTCAACGGTGAATCCATACTGCTCGACGGTCTCGGGATCAGCCTTGGCCGTATAGACCGCGATAGTGTCCTCGTGCTTGATGTCGCGGCGGGAACTCTTGGCGGCCGCCGCACGGGCCTTCTTGTCGAGGGCCAGGTTGACCGTCTCGTTGGTCGGAACCAGATTGCCGAGGGTATCGGTCTTGTCATAGCGCAGCTGGAACTTGAGGGTATCCGGCATCTTGCGCTGGTCGTTTACCCAGATCTCCAGCGAATCTTTCTCGATGTTGAACTGCGTGATGAGACGGTCGGAAGGGACGCCCTTGATCCGCATCTTGTAGATCTTGGTCCCCGGGGCCATGAAGGTGATGTACGCCGTCCGGTCGCCCACGCGCTCCTTCTTGACAATCAGTTGTTTGGAAGGTTTCTCGCGGAACAGGTTCAGTTCGATCTCCGTCTTGCGGGAAAGGCAGAGCGCCGTATCCTTCATGTCGAATTTCATGAGCTCCGGGAGCGAATCGTTGACCCTCACCGAAGGACGGAAGGAAGAATCCAGGAAAGCGATCCGCTCGTTGTCGGGATCGTACTTGTTATTGTTGTTGGCGTCTTGCACGGCGTAGACCCGGTAGACGGTGTCCTGGATGTTGCGGATGCAGAAGAAGCCCCAGTCATCTGTCTTGGACGAAGCGACGGGCCGCTCCAGGAAGACGGCGGAGTCGGCGGGATTCTTATAGAGCATTACCGTGGCGCCCTTGACGGGCTTCAGGGTATTGCAGTCCTGCACGATGCCGGTCAGAAGCATGCTGTCGATCTGCGGGCCGGTCGAGAATACCAGCGTGTAGCCCGGGAACATATTGCCCTCGTTGTTGTCGGCCACGGCACCCGTCAGGTCAAGCGTATAGGTCGTGTTGGGCTCCAGGTCCGATTCGAAATACACCACCAGCGTCTTGCCCTTCATCCGGTATTTCGGCGCTTTCTCGAGCGGCGGGGACAGGTAGATGCTGTTGAGATCCTTCACGACCACGTACTCGTTGAACTTGAACTCAAGTTTGGTCTTGTGCGTCGGGACGTTCACGGAGCCGGGCAGGGGATTGAGCCCCTTGATGACTGGCGGAATGGTATCCTTGGGCCCGCCGGTCGGGGGGGTCGTTGTGTTGGCACACGAGGACGGCAGCATCAGCGGGATGAAGATAAGGGCCAGCAGGGCGGCCAGCGGGAGAAATTTCAGGATCTTTTTCATAGTTCGCTGCGGATGACGCTCTGGATGCCGTCGATGCTGTCCAGTTTCTTGATCATTTTATCCAGGATATCCCTCCCGGAGACATACATGTCGATATATCCTTCGAAGATGCCTTCCTCCGTCCGGAGTTCCAGGCGGCGCATATTGACACCCATCACGAGGGAGATATACTTCGAGATTTCGTTCAGCAGGCCGACGCGGTCAAGCCCCTGCATCGTGATGCGGACCAGGAAGGAGGATTCCTCGGGAAGTTCCCAGTCGGCGGGCACCTTCACCACGCTGTTGCCATACTTGCTGGCCTGTTCCTCGGCCAGCGGGCAGGACTTCTTGTGGATGGTGACGGAGCCGTCGTTCTCCAGGAAACCGATCACCGGGTCGCCGGGAATCGGCCGGCAACAATCCGCCAGCACATAACGCTTCCCTCCGGCCGGTGCGCCGGCTTCCTTCTCGCCGCGGCCGAAAATCCGCGAAAGTATGCTGCTCCGTTTGGGCTGCGCCGCCTTCAGGATTTCCTGGAGGTTGCCAAGGTGCAGCATACCCATGCCGATCCGGAAGAGGAGTTCTTCCTTGCTGCGGACATTCTGGTTCTGCCGGAGGAGGGCCTGGACGGTCATGTCGTCGTACTTGTAGCCGAGCGACTCACACTGCTCACGCAGCATCTTCTCTCCCAGTTCGACGGTCTGCATGCGGTCGCCGCGGAAGTAATCCATTACCTGCGAACGCGCACGGCGTGTCTTGAGGAAGGTGAGCCATTCCCGCTGGGGATGGCCGTCTTCCACCGTGATGATCTCGACGCGGTCGCCGCTCCGGAGAATGGTCGAGAGGGGAGCGAGGCGCAGGTTGATCTTGGCCGCGATGGCGGAATTGCCGACCTCCGTATGGATCGTGTAGGCGAAGTCCAGGGCCGTGGAGCCTTTCTCGACATTGCGGCGCTCGCCCTTCGGCGTAAACACCGTGATGTCGGAGCTCGTAAGGTCCTTGTGCATCATGTCGAGGAACTCAAGGGCGTTGACGTCCGGGTTGTCGATGATCTCCTTGACTTTGTCGAGCCAGCGGTCCATCTCGGAGTCATTCTCGCTGATGAAGCCGTTGCGCTTGTAGGCCCAGTGGGCGGCGATGCCGCGCTCGGCGATGTCGTTCATCCGCCGTGTCCGGATCTGGACCTCCACGGGCACGCCGCGCTTGGTGTAGACCGTCGTGTGCAGGGCTTCGTAGCCGTTGGATTTCGGGTGGCGGATCCAGTCCCGCTTGCGGCCAACGACTTCGTCGTACAGGAAGGTGATAACACCGTAGGCCCGGATGCAGAGCTGATGCTCGGACTGCTTGTCGGTCCCCTCGGGCGGGTCGATGATGATGCGGATGGCATAGAGGTCATACACCTGGTCGAAGGGAATGTGCTTGGTATTCATCTTCTTCCAGACGGAGTAGGGCGTCTTGATCCGCTTGAGGATCTCGCACTGGATGCCCTGATTCCGGAGGGCGGCCTCCACCGGGGCGATGAAGGTTTCGATCTCCTCCTTCTTGCCCTGAATCTGCTCGTTGACGCGCTCCTCGATGTATTTGTAGGCATCCGGCTCCTTGTAGCTCAGCCAGATATTCTCCATCTCGGACTTGATGCTGTACAGACCAAGCCTGTGTGCCAGCGGGATGAAGATGTACATCGTCTCGCTCAGGATCTTGTCGCGCTTGTGCTCCGGCATGAAGGCGATGGTGCGGCAGTTGTGAAGCCGGTCGGCCAGCTTGATCAGCACGACGCGGACATCGTCGTTAAGGGTCAGCAGGATCCGCTTGAAGTTTTCGGCCTGGAGGCTCTCGGAGTTGTTCTTCAGGACGGTCTTGATCTTGGTGAGGCCGTCCACCAGCGAGGCGATCTTGTCGCCGAAACGTTCACGGATGTCTTCTACCTTGTAATCGGTATCTTCGACGACGTCATGCAGCAGGGCGGCGGAAATCGACTTGTACCCCAGCGAGATGTCGTTCACCACGATGAGGGCGACCTGGATCGGATGCAGGATATACGGCTCGCCGGAACGCCGGCGGACATTGCGGTGGGCGTCATTGGCAAATTCGAACGCACGTTCGATCACGGCCAGCTCCGATTCCCCCCGGCAGCGCTTCGATGCGGCTTCGCGGAGCTTTGCGTATTCGCTGTTGATCCGTGTATAATCTTCTTCCGTAAATTCAGAATAACTCATGGCTGTCTCCTCTTCTTTTTGTCCTGGCTGAAGATTTCGTCACGGCGCTGCCGCCGGACGCTCTTGGAATGTTCGATCTGCACCTCGAGGTCTTCTACGGAAACGTTCTGCTGCTCGACCGTCTGGAATCCGTAGGCCAGTTCCGCGCCGTAAATAATGATGGTCCACCCCCAGCTCAACCATACCATAAACAGGGGCACTGCCGCCAGTACACCGTAAACGGCGCTTGCCTTGGCGACCATGAGGGTCGTCTCGACGTACAGGTACTGGAGCAGGGTAAAGATGATGCCCGCATACAGGGCGGCCTTGAAGGCATAGCGGTACTTGACCTTGCAGGCGGGGATATATTTGTACATGAGCGAGATGATCAGGACGGCAAGCGCCGCGAAGATCAGCCAGCTCAGGAAACTTCTCAGGTGATCGGAATACTCGAAGGCGGGAATCAGGTCGAGGACATTGGAGTAAACGATGGAGCCGGTAAAGAACAGCAGGATCACGAAAGGGGAGAGCATCATGATGATGAAGATCACCCCGAGCTGCTTCCACCACTTCCTGGGGCGTTCCACCCGCCAGGCGTTGTTGAATACAATCTCCACGCGGATCATCAGCCAGATGACGATCCATACGAAGGTCAGCATACTGATGAAACCGAACAGGCCCGACTGGGCGGTGTTGAGAATGTTGGTGGCCGCTTTCATCACGGTTTCGATGAGGCTGGTGTTGGAGACGTTCTGGTAGAGGAACTTCTCCAGCAGATCCGACAGGCCGACGCCGCTGGCGAAGAAGAACGCGATGGCGAGCATCGGGACGACGGCCATCGTGCTCTGGAACGAGAGCGCGGAGATCTGGAACCCCATCTTCTGCTCACGGAAGGTATTCATCATCACCTGGATGGTCCTGGCATCCTTCACCAGCGTCGCCTTCCACTTCGAAAGGTTGGTGATGTCCAGCTGCCAGAGGTCAGTGGTGAAGAAGCGGATGATGCGCTGGATTTTCTGCATCATCAGCCGGAAGAACGCCTTGACTCTGTTGAAGAACTCCGACATACGCTAGAAAAGGGATAATTGTCCGGCCTCTTCCTTCACGCCCCCGGGAGCAGCGCCCTCGGCCGGCAGCATCGCGAAGAATTCTTCCTCGGAAATGACTTTGACATTGAGTTCGGCGGCTTTGCGGAGCTTTTCTGGGCCGGCTTTTTCTCCGGCGACAAGGTAGTCGGTCTTGCCGCTGACGGAGCCGCTGGAGCGGCCGCCGTTGCGCTCGATGAGCGCCTTCATCGCGTCCCGGGAAATGGAGAAATTGCCGCTGATGACGAGGGTCTTGCCCGCAAGCGCATCCGAATCCGGTGCCGCCTGCGCCGCCAGGGTGAGCTGCACGCCGGCCGCGCGGAGCCGTTCGATGTCCGTGAGGTGTTTCCCGACCCGGAAATACTGATAGACGCTCTCGGCGATGACTTCCCCGACGTCGCCCACTTCCAGCAACTGCTCCTTTGAGGCTCCGGCAATGGCATCGATGCTGCCGAAATGCCGGGCGATCTCCCGGGCGGTCGTCTCGCCGACGTAGCGGATGCCCAGGGCAAAGAGGACATGGTCGAACGTGACCTTCGTGGACGACTCCAGCGATTCCAGGAAGCGCTCCGCGGCACGGTCCTTCCAGCCTTCCAGCGATACAAGCTGGATTTTCTTCAGGTCATAGAAGTCCGCCGGCGTACGCACCAGGCCGAGGTTGAAGAGCTGGTCAACCGTCGCGTCGCCCGCGAGGATATCCATCGCCTTGCGGCCGCAGAAATGGATGAGCTTCCCCTTGATCTGGGACGGGCAGCCGTCCTGGTTCGGGCAGAACCAGCGGGCTTCCCCCTCCGGCTTCACCAGGGGCGTGCCGCAGTCGGGGCAAACAACAACGTCGTCGCCCTTTTTGAACTCCTC
>CAMUZW010000032.1 GCA_947165305.1 uncultured Bacteroidales bacterium | reverse complement strand
CCACGATACCGATCATGATGATGATGGAGATACCGTTGCCGATACCGCGGTCGGTAATCCGCTCACCCAGCCACATCACAAACATCGAACCCGACATCAGGATGATGGTGGAGATCAGATTGAAGACGAAACCGCTCCAGGGGGCGACCACCGCGCTGGCCGGAATCATACCGGTCACGTAGGCGGGGCCCTGGATACAGAGAATCAGAATGGTGAGGTACCTCGTGATCTGATTCATCTTTCTGCGGCCGCTTTCGCCTTCCTGCTGCAGTTTGCGGAAGTAAGGCACGAAGATGCCGAGAAGCTGAACCACGATGGATGCCGAGATGTACGGCATCACACCGAGGGCAAAGACAGAGGCGTTACCGAAAGCGCCGCCGGAGAACATGTTCAGGAGGCCTACCAGACCTTCCTGGGTGCTGCTCTGCAGATCGGCGAGCCGGCCCGGATCTATACCCGGGAGCACGATGTAGCACCCGAGGCGATAGATCAGGATGAGGAGGATCGTATAGCCGATCCGGGTCCTCAGCTCCTCTATCTTGTAGATATTCTTGATTGTCTGAATAAACTTCTTCATCGTTTATTATTCGATTACAGTGGTTTTGCCACCGGCGGCCTCAATCTTGGAGACAGCGGAAGCGGAGAATGCATGAGCCGTGACCTCGAGGGCCGCCGTGAGCTCACCGTTGCCGAGAACCTTCACGAGTTCTCCGGCCTTCACGAGACCACCTGCGATGAGGGCCTCAAGGTCAAGCGCCTTGACACCGGCCTTCTCGGAGAGAGCCTGGAGGGCAGAGAGATTGACGGGATGATATTCAACCCGGGTGGGGTTCTTGAAGCCGAATTTCGGGAGACGGCGCTGGATAGGCATCTGGCCGCCTTCGTAACCGATCTTATGCTCGTAACCGGCACGAGCCTGCGCACCCTTGGTACCGCGGGTGGCAGTGCCGCCCTTACCGGAACCCTGGCCGCGACCGACCCGTTTGCTATTGTGGGTGGATCCCTTTGCGGGAGTGAGATTTTCAAGTTTCATCTTAACGTTCCTCCTTAATCGATTTCCTCAACCTTCACGAGGTGATGAACCTTCTCGAGCTGGCCGAGCGTAATGGGGGTCTTCTCGACCTCAACTGTCTGATGCATTCTGCGGATGCCGAGGGAGCGGAGATTCGCAATCTGACGACGGGTTTCGCCGTTCTTGCTGACTACCTGAGTAATTCTGAGCTTTGCCATAACCGTTTCCTTTTATCCGTTAAACACTTTATTCATGGTGATACCGCGGAGACCGGCGACGGTGTAGGCGTCCCTCATCTCGGTAAGGGCGGCGATCGTAGCCTTCACAAGGTTGTGAGGGTTCGAGGAGCCCTTGCTCTTGGCGAGGACGTTCTGGACACCGGCCGACTCGAAGACGGCACGCATAGCACCACCGGCCTTGACACCGGTACCGGGAGCGGCGGGTTTCATAAACACGCGGGCTCCGCCGAAGCTGGCCTCCTGCTCGTGCGGGATGGTGGTATTGATGACGGGGACCTTCACGAGGTTCTTCTTTGCATCCTCCACGCCCTTGGCGATGGCGGCGGTAACCTCATTGGCCTTACCAAGACCATAGCCTACGACACCGTTCTCGTCGCCGACGACGACGATGGCGGCGAAGCGGAAGTGACGGCCACCCTTGGTAACCTTGGTCACCCTGTTGATGGCTACGAGCCTGTCCTTCAGATCGAGGTCAGACGTCTTTACTCTTTGTACGTTTGAATTTGCCATAGTCTTATCTTCTTAGAAATCAAGGCCGCCTTCACGGGCAGCATCTGCCAAACTTTTCACTCTGCCATGGAAGAGATAACCTCCGCGGTCGAACGCGACCTTCTCGATGCCGGCCGCTTTGGCGCGCTCGGCGATCGCCTTGCCGACGATGGCCGCAGCCTCGATACCGCTCTTGCCCTTGCACTCGGCGGCGAGCGCCTTGTCATTGGACGATGCGGCGACGAGGGTCTTGCCTTCGAGGTCGTTGATCACCTGGACGTAAATCTGCTTGTTGCTGCGGAAAACGACCATGCGAGGCCTCTCGGCAGTACCATTGACACTTTTGCGGATACGGTAGTGGATCCGTCTTCTTCTTTCAATTCTAGTTAATGCCATAATTTGAGTCCTCCTAATGATTATTTAGCCGCGGCAGTCTTGCCGGCCTTGCGACGCAGGGTCTCGCCGACGAACTTGATACCCTTGCCCTTATAAGGCTCAGGACGGCGGAATGAACGGATCTTGGCCGCGACCTGGCCGACGAGCTGCTTGTCGATGCTCTTCAGGACCAGGAGCGGGTTCTCACCCTTGCGGACCTGAGGGGTCTCGGCGGTGACCTCCTTCGGAAGAAGGATCTGGATGTCGTGGCTGTAACCGAGGGACAGCGTAATCATCTGGCCCTGGGCGGCGACACGGTAACCGACGCCGACGAATTCCTGCTTGATGGTGAAGCCCTCGCTCACACCGACCACCATATTGTGGACGAGCGCGCGATAGAGGCCGTGCATCGAGCGGAAACGCGGGAGATCGCTCGGACGGGTGAATTTTATCTCTCCTCCCTCTACGGTGACGGTGATATCCGGGTCAACCTTCTGGCTGAGCTCACCGAGGGGGCCTTTCACCTTCACAACGTTGCCGTCGAGGACCTGAACGGTCACTCCGGCCGGAAGGTTTACAGGTAATTTACCGATACGTGACATTATTTATTCGTTTTTAGATTAGTAAACATAACATATTACTTCACCGCCGACGTTGAGTTCCTTGGCTTCCTTGTCGGTGATGACGCCCTTGGACGTAGAGAGGATAGCGATGCCGAGACCGTTGAGGACGCGGGGCATATTCTTGACGTCTGCATATCTGCGGAGACCGGGAGAGCTGACGCGGACAATCTTCTTGACGGCCGCCGTCTTGGTCTGGGGATGATACTTGAGCGCGATTTTGATCGTGTTGAACGGAGTGCCCTCAACCACCTTGTAGCTGAGGATGTAACCCTTCTCGAAGAGGATCTTGGTGAGAGCGACCTTCATGTTGGATGAAGGGACCTCGACGACCTTCTTGCCCGCCATGTAGGCGTTGCGGATCCGGGTCAAATAATCTGCAATGGGATCAGTCATTTTTTTGTCTTTTTGTGGACCGGCGCCTCGGGCGCCCGATATCCGATTGTTTTAAATAAAATATAAATAGTTTACCAGGATGCTTTCTTCACACCGGGGATCAGACCGGCGGATGCCATCTCACGGAACTGGATACGGCTGAGGCCGAAATCCCTCATATAACCCTTGGGACGTCCGGTGATGGAGCAACGGTTGTGAAGGCGTACAGGGCTCGCATTCTTGGGAAGCTTGTCGAGGGCGGCGTAGTCACCGGCCTTCTTAAGCTCTTCCCTCTTGGCTGCATACTTGGCAACCAGTTTCGCGCGCTTGACCTCGCGGGCTTTCATTGATTCTTTTGCCATCTTCTGTCAATTAATTGTTATGTTTCTTGAACGGGAGGCCGAACTCTTTGAGGAGGGCGTGAGCCTCTTCGTCGGTGTTGGCCGTCGTAACGAACGTAATCTCAAGACCGTGGATGCGCGGGTTCTTGTCGATGTCGATCTCAGGGAAAATGATCTGCTCCTTGATACCGAGGGTGTAGTTGCCCTGGCCGTCCATCTTCTCGGCGATGCCGTTGAAGTCGCGGATGCGCGGGAGCGCAACGCGGATGAGACGCTCGAGGAACTCGTACATCTTGACGCCACGGAGGGTAACCCTTGCGCCGATGGACATGCCCTTACGGAGTTTGAAGTTGGAGATATCCTTCCGGGAGGCCGTGATGACCGCCTTCTGGCCGACGATGACGGACAGCTCTTCGGCTGCCTCTTCGACCATCTTGTGATCCTGGGTGGCCTTGCCGACACCTTCATTGAGGGTGATCTTCACAAGCCGGGGGACCTGCATGACGGTGGTATAGGAGAACTGCTTCATGAGAGCGGGAACGATCTCCTCTTTGTAAACCTTCTTGAGGGAAGGGACATATCCTGCGGGAAGCGCCTGGGCTTCTGCGGGTTTGTTGCTTTTCTTTGCCATAATTACTTGATCTCCTCTCCAGATTTACGGGCAATACGGATCTTCTTTCCATCCTCGACCTTGTAGCCGACCTTGACCGGCTTGCCGGTGGAGTCCATGAGCTGGACATTGGAAATGTGAATACCTGCCTCGCGTTTTACGATAGCGCCCTGCGGATGCTGGGAATTGGGTTTGGTGTGCTTGGAAACCATGTTGACACCTTCTACGATGACGCGGTCCTTGTCGCGGAGCACCTCGAGAACCTTACCGGTCTTGCCTTTGTCGTTTCCGGCATTGACGAACACGGTGTCGCCTTTCTTAATGTGAAACTTTTTCATACTTCTCTTGCTTTTAAAGGACCTCCGGTGCCAGTGAAACAATCTTCATATAATTCTCACGCAGCTCGCGGGCGACGGGGCCGAAGATACGGGTACCGCGGAGCTCGCCGGCATTGTTGAGAAGCACACAGGCATTGTCGTCGAAACGGATATAGCTTCCGTCCGGCCTGCGGATTTCTTTCTTGGTGCGCACGATAACGGCCTTGGACACCGTACCTTTCTTGGCGTCGCCGCCGGGAATGGCGCTCTTGATGGTGACGACGATCTTGTCGCCGACACTCGCATAACGATGGTGGGTACCGCCCAGCACGCGGATGCAAAGGACTTCCTTCGCGCCGCTGTTGTCAGCCACCTGTAAACGTGTTTCCTGCTGTATCATAATGCTACTTGGCTTTTTCTAC
The DNA here is from genome assembly GCA_947165305.1 of uncultured Bacteroidales bacterium. Classification (GTDB taxonomy): domain Bacteria; phylum Bacteroidota; class Bacteroidia; order Bacteroidales; family UBA932; genus Cryptobacteroides. Next base: position 14,593 of record CAMUZW010000032.1, on the reverse strand, counting down.
GATTTCTACTAATCTCCACCTTTTGGTCTTGCTCAGGGGGCGGGTCTCCATGATGCGGACGGTATCGCCCTCGCCGCACTCGTTCTTGTCGTCCTGTGCGGTGAACTTGGTGGTCTTCTTTACGAACTTGCCGTACAGGGGGTGCTTCTCGCGGCTCTCGACAGCCACGACGATGGTCTTGTCATTCTTGCTGCTGACCACGACACCTTGTCTTTCCTTACGAAGATTTCTTTCCATAACTTATTACTGCTGATTTTCTTTCTCCGCAAGAATCGTGATCATACGGGCGATATCCTGACGGGTTTTCTTGAACTTGGACGTATCCTCCAGCGGAGAGATAGCGTGGTTGAGCTTCATCGTGTCGAGATTGCTCTTCTCGACGGCAATGCGGTCGCGGAGGTCCGCAATCGACATTTCTCTGACTTCTGATACTTTCATCTTGATTCCTCCACTGGTTTATTCTTCTACATAATCCCTGCGGACCACGAACTTGGTGGCGACGGGAAGCTTGTGGGCGGCCAGGCGCATGGCCTCTTTGGCGACGGCGAGGGAGACACCCTCAGCCTCGAAGAGAATACGGCCCGGAGTAACAGGGGCGACAAATCCCTGAGGATCGCCCTTACCTTTACCCATACGGGTATCGAGCGGCTTCTTGGTGAACGGCTTGACAGGGAATATCCTGATCCAGATCTGGCCTTCACGGTTCATGCGACGCGAAATAGCCTGACGGGCAGCCTCTATCTGCTGAGCAGTAAGCCAACAATTCTCAAGGGTTTTGATACCGAAAGAACCGAATGCGAGCTGATTGCCCCTTCCGGAGTTGCCCTTCATGCGGTTTTTCTGTTCCCTTCTGTACTTTGTTCTCTTAGGTTGTAACATTGCTGCAAAACTTTAAAAATTTCCTTTTTAGTCCCTAAATCATTGAGGCTCAGCTGGTTGGACATACTTAGCCCCAATTTTGGGATTGCAAAGTTACTCAATTTTTCTGAAAAACAAAACTTTTTTCAAAAAATTTTTACACTTTTCGACCGAGGTTTTGAATACCTAACTCACTGAACTTTCAGTGACTTACGCAACATCGCAAAATTTTTTTACCTAAATTTTCGACCGCGGACATTGCCCTTCCGGAATAGAAATTGAAAATTGCTATCTTTGTAAATTGTATGTCGAAAAGAATCGCATATGTCCTGACGCTCCTGCTGTTGGTTATACCGGCGGCGGAAGGATTTGCGCAGAACCATATCGAGCGGGCGATGGCCAGGGCCAGGCAGCAGCGCGAGGCTATGGCGAGCCGCCAGATCTTCAACGACCGGGGCTCGGGCAAGAGCGGCTACCTGACCTACAAGGTCGAGAACGGCGATACCGTCTATTTCGACACCATCGACCCCGTATGGATCTTTGCCCGCGGCAAGAAGAGCAACAAAGACTGGCGCAAATACTACCGCCTCGTCTACAACTTCGCCAAAGTCTACCCGTTCGCCATCGCCGCCGCCCGGGTCGAGCACCTCGCCGACAGCACCATCGCGGCCAACAGGATGACCCGCGGCCAGAAGGATAAATTCGTCGGGGCCGTCCAGAAGCAGCTCTTCAGGGATTTTGAGAAAACGGCCAGGAACATGACCATCTCACAGGGCGCCCTGATGCTCAAGCTCATCGACCGCGAGAGCGAGAAAACCGGCTACGACATCATCAAAGACTACAAGAGCGGCATCGCCGCCGGGTTCTGGCAGGGCATTGCCAAGATGTTCGACAACTCCCTCAAGTCGGAATACGACGCCGAAGGGCAGGACAAAGACATCGAAGAACTCGTCGACCGGTGGGAGAACGGCACGTTCCGTGCCCTCTACTGGTCTATCTTCTATGAGGAGCCGCCCGAGGTACCCATCCCCGACCATTACTTCCACGGCGACCTCGGCGTGGAGGTCAAGATCAAAGCCAGGAAAAAGCAGAAGTAGCGCCGTCGAGGCAAAGGGCGGAAGAGCCGTCCATCCAGTCTTTGAGAATCATAAGGCGGGCGCCGGAGGGAAGCGGCGTATCGACCCGGCAGTGGTAATGGCCGAAGATGAACGCGTCGACCGGACGTTCTGCGCCGCGGGAGGCCTGGAACGATTCGCAGAACTGCCAGAGCGGTTCGGTTTCCCCTTTAAACACATAGGTTTCACCGCGGGCGAGGCGGTTGTGGCGCGACCAGCCGTTGCCGAAGGCGAAGGCGATGCGCGGATGAAGTGAGGAGAAGAGAATCTGCAGGAAACGGCAGTGGAAGATTGCCCGCAGGATCTTGTATCCGTCCTTGACGGGGCCGAGGCCGTCCCCGTGGCCGAGGCAGAGCGTCAGCCCGCCGGCAGAGACCACGCAGGGCTGTTTCAGCTTCACCATCCCGAGTTCCTCGAAGTAATGATAGGTCCAGATATCGTGATTCCCTTCGAAGAAATACACTTTGACACCCGCATCCATCAGGCCGGTCAGCGCGGCGAAAACGCGCACATAACCCTTCGGCACGACATCCTTGTATTCATACCAGAAATCCCAGATATCGCCGAGCAGGTACAGCGCCTCCGTCTCCTCCGCGGGAATCCCCTCCAGGAACGCCACGAAACGCGCCTCCCGGGCGGCAGGATCCTTCACCTGCAGCCCCAGATGCACGTCGGCGGCAAAATATGTCAGGTGACGGGCCATCATGCAAAGATAAACAGGAGGATGGACACCAGGGCGCAATAGGCCGCGAACCACATCAGCTTGGCCTTCTTGACGATGGCGATCATCACCTTGCAGGCGAAAAAGCCGGAGGCGAAGGCCGCGAGGAAGCCGAGAACCAGCGCAAGGGCCCCGACGCCTTCACCGAACGCCGCATGGCCGGTCGCCATCTTGAGCAGTTCCAGCGACTGCTCGCCGATAATCGGGACAAGCACCATCAGGAAAGAGAACTGTGCCATGTCGGGACGTTTCGCCCCGCAGAGAAGCCCCGTGGAGATGGTCGATCCGCTGCGGGATACACCCGGAAGCACCGCAAAAGCCTGGGCCAGGCCGACGACGAAAGCCTGCCAGTAGGAAATTCCGTTCCGCGTTTCCTTTGCAGAGGGGACTTTGAACCACTTGCCGGCCCCGTCGGAGATCAGCAGCAGCGTCGCCGTAATCAGCAGGCCGACGGCCACGTTCCGGAGCGTTCCGTCAAAGAGCGCGTCAACCTGGTCTTTCAGCAGAAAGCCGACCAGGGCCACCGGGATCATCGAAACGAGAATCTTGCAGATATAGTCGGTCTCGTCGTTGTATTTAAATTTGAAAAAGCCTTTCAGAAGCTTCCAGATTACGCTCCAGAACACGACAATCGTCGCCAGTACGGTCGCGAAATGCACCGCCACCGTAAAATCCAGGAACCCTTCGGCATCCACGCCGAGCAGCTCCTTGAAGATCATCAGGTGCCCGCTGGAAGAAACGGGAAGAAACTCGGTCAGTCCCTGGACGATACCGAGCAGAAGCGCCTGCCACCAGTTCATTTCTCATCCTTTTTGGTCCGGCGGCCCATGATCGCAATGATCTCGATCACGACGCCGCAGACGATGACGACCGGGGCGGCGACCAGGCGCTGGAAGTCAAACATCGCATAGTTGAACACATTGGGGTCCTTGCTTCCGCCTCCGGCCAGCAGGATCAGGCCGGCGACCATCACCAGGATGCCCACGATCATAAACTTCAGTCCCTTGGCGCCAACCGCCATCTTATCGTCGTTCTTTTCCATATTACGAGTACAATTCTTCTTTGTCCATATCCACGAGACGGCCGACCACGATGACCGTGCTGACCGCGCAGATCACGATGCCCGTCAGCAGGACGATACCCGCCACCATCAACAGGATTTCACGGGGAAACAGCCGGAGCGCACCGGGGAACTCCCTGTCCAGCAGATACAGGCCTCCGGCCAGGATTCCGATGGCAAGCAGCGCCGCCACCGTCCCCTGCAGGACGCTCTGTCCCACGAACGGCCGGCGGATAAAACGCTTCGTCGCGCCCACCAGCCGCATCGTATGTACCGAGAAGCGCTTGGAAAACACCGCCAGACGCACCGTATTGCCGATCAGGACAATCGAGATAAACAGCAGCACCGCGATCAGGACAAAGGCCGCCGTCGTGATTTTCCCGAGGTTGGCATTCAGCGAATCTACAAGGGACTCCTGGTAGACAACCTCCTCGACGAGGGGCGAAGCCCCGAGTACGCCGGCGATCATGGCCAGGCTGTCCCGGGAAACGTATTCCGCTTCCAGCGACAGGTCGATCGACATCGGAATCGGCGCGGAGCCGAACGCCTCCATGAAATCCTCCCCCAGCATATCCGCCATTTCGCGGATGCCCTGCTCTTTGGAGATGAAGGCCGTGGAGCGGATGAACGGCAGCGAATCAAGCTCGTGCTGATAAGCCTGGACGGCGGCTTCGGAAGCATCCCCGGCCATGATGACCGAGACCTGGACGTTCTCCTTGAAATAGTCCGAAACGGCCTTGGCGTTAAGAAGCAGCAGCGCCGCGGCCCCCACGAGGACGAGCACGAGGGCGATGCTGATCACCGTCGAAACCCAGGCCCGCCAGAGGCGTCTCCGGATCGTTTTGTTCTCCTTTTTCTTCGTCGCCATACACTAAAAATCCTTCAAAGGTAGTAATTTTTGCATTTTTATCGTTATCTTTGTAAACAAATTATAATAATATGGGTAATTCCGCACAAAAAATTCTTTTCGTCAACTCGGAGATGTATCCGTACTTGCCGGAAACCGCCATATCCAAGATCGCACGCTATCTCCCGCAGGGCATCCAGGAGAACAAGAAAGAGATCCGTGCCTTCATGCCCCGCTGGGGCTGCATCAACGAGCGGACCAACCAACTCCACGAAGTCATCCGCCTGTCGGGCATGAATATCATCATCGGCGACATCGACCGCCCCCTCGTCATCAAGGTGGCGTCCATCTCCGCAGCCCGGATCCAGGTATATTTCATCGACAACGAAGATTATTTCCGCCGCAAGCACATTTACCGCGACGCCGACGGCAAATTCTTCAAGGACAACGGCGAAAGGGCCATCTTCTTTGCCCGCGGCGTCCTGGAGACCGTCAAGAAACTCCGCTGGGCCCCGGATATCATCCACTGCCAGGGTTGGATCTCCCATGTCCTTCCGCTCTATCTCAAGAAGGCTTACAAGGACGACCCCATCTTCTCGGGCAGCAAGATCGTCCTCTCGCTGTACGGCGACACCCCCGATGAGAAATTCAGCAAAGACTTCCCCCAGTCGGTCCTTTTCGGCGCCGTCAAGCCCAAGGACACCCTTCTGGAAGCCGGTGCCGGCGGTCTCGACCTCGCCCGCGTCGCCATCCGGTACTCCGACGGCATCATCATGGGCTCCGATGACGTTCACCCCGACCTCGCCCGCTTTGCCGGCCGGATGGGCGTTCCGATTCTCCCTTATGACGCCGCTTCCATCGAGGACGGAAGTTACATTGAAGCGTATAACGCATTTTACGACAAGATATAATGAACCTGAAGCGATTGTCGCTGGCGGCTTTCGCCGCGCTGATACTGCTGCCCGCCTGTGTCAAGGTTGACGGCAGGCTGGGAGGGGATCTTCTTCCCACCAACCAGCAATATGACATATACACCATAGATATTCCCCTCACGGAGACCCGTATGGAGATGGCCGACAGCCTGTCGGGCTACTCCAATTCCCGTATCACGGTCGGCGCAGTACGCGACGACGTATTCGGCGAGACGCTGCGCGGTACGGCCTTCACGCTGATCCCGGCGCTCGACACCATCGACTTCGGCGAGAGTACCGTCATCGACGGCATCTCCTATCCCGAAGTGAAACGGTTCCACATCGCCTTCGCGGCCGACACCGTCTCCACCCCGAGCGGCGACCGCGACCGCTACATCCTGCAGAACCTGGACGTCTTCGCGCTCTCGGCACCCCTCAACCTCGACAAGAAGGGCACCAACAACGCAGTCAGCTTCGACGCCTCCAAGCGCATCTCCAACGGTATTCCGGTCTATGCCGGCAAGGATTCCCTGAGCTTTGACTTCACCAAGGAATTTGCCCTGGACTACATCAACGGCATCCGTGAAGTGGCGCGGGAAGGAAAGATCCTCATCACCCGCGACAACGCCCAGCCGGGCGACACCGTCAAGATGGAAGACTATACCGCGAGGCTTCCCGGCGTATATCTCCGCATGCTGCCGGGGAGCGGCAACGGCGGCCGGATCAACATGTTCAACTTCTCCACCCTCACGCTCACGACCAACGGAACGTCCAACTACTACGTCCGTAACGGCAATGTCGCGACGCTCCGGATAAGAGGCGTCTATGACGGTGCGGTCAAGGATACGGCCTTCCTCTTCGTCCCCGGAGAGACCGGATTTGTCGACGAAATCGACGCCATCCTCAACAACCGGAAATTCGCGCAGTACGCCTTCAATTATACCGGACAGTCCACCAAGCCGAAGGCCGGAACGGCCACGGAGCAGCTGCTGGTCGAAGGCGGCGGCGGACTCAAGCCCGTCATCCAGGCGTCCGAACTCCGCGAAAAGGTCCTCGCCGAGATTACGTCGAGGGGCGGCGATCCCGAAAAGGCGGTCATCAACCTCGCCACGATCTATCTTCCGTTCGAGGAACCGGCCGATTACAGGGACCTGGACCTCTTCCCCACGACGCTGAGCCCGACCTGCATGATCAAGGGCGAGGACGATACCTTCTCCTTCAACGGCCTGCCCGACGCCGCGGCCTCGGTGGAGGACCAGGGTGCCATCAACCGTTCCATGCTCCGGTATCAGCCCGACATCACCTGGCACCTCCAGGAAATCATCCGTCTCGATGAAGAATCCCTCTCGGCGAATCCCGAGAAGATCAAGAACTACGACATCTGGCTCCTGACGATCCACGACGAGATCGTGGAGTCCGCCGCCACGTCCAGCTACGATCAGGAATACCTCCAGCAGATGATGTACTACAATTACATGAACAACCTGTACGGAGGCTACGGCGGCTATGGGTATGGCGGATACGGATACGGCTATGGCGGCTATGGGTACGGAGGCTATGGCTACGACAGCTACGGCTATTCCAATTACTACAACATGATGCTCCTCAACGCCATGTACGCCAATGCCGGCAATACGTCTTCCACGACGTCGACCCTCGACAAGGACCGTTACTACAAGGGCATCCTCAACGGGCCCGGCGACAACGGACCATACCTGACGGTCGTCTACGGAATTCCGAAGAATTAAAAAAAGTCCGGCACGGGAACGTGTCGGACTTCTTATTTCGGGTAACTGGTCTTATTCGGCAGCGAGCTTCTCTTCCACCTTGGCGATTGCATCGGCCACCGTGGCGATATTGCTGGTCTCCTCATCGGGGATCTTGATGCCGAATACGCGCTCAAACTCCATGAGGAGCTCGACGGTATCCAGTGAATCAGCACCCAGGTCATTGGTAAAATTAGCGGTCTCAGTAACCTCGGAAGGCTCGACGCCAAGTTTATCTACGATGATGTCATTGACCTTCTTTACGATTTCTTCGTGTGACATAGTAATTGTTTTTATGTTTTTATTATTAGTATTTGCGAACAAACGCACAAAGTAAATAAATTTTTTTGATAAATAAAAATCTTTAACGTCCGGAGGCCTCCTTTTTGCCCAGTTTCAGCCAAATTCGGAGCCCGTTGAGCGAATTAATGAAGAAGAAGGAGTACTTGACGACCATCACGGGTGCATAACCGCCAGAGCCCGCAGCAACCGTCCGGTTGATCCAAAGGGCGATCGAGAAAATGTTGACGAGGACCCAGATATACCACGAATCCGCGAAGGCCAGCGACAGCAGCACCTGGCCGACGATGTTGAGGACCATGACGATCGAATCCAGCAGGATCTTTCCCTGCTCGATTTCCGCGCCGCGGGCGACGTCTATATAGTACAGGAGGCCATATACGGCGGCGATGCCCGCCACGACGGACGTACCCACGAGGATCCACTGCTTCGGCGTCAGCCGGCGTGCCTTGGGGGCGGCGGAAGTCCCGTCTTCCTGCTTGCCCGCGCCCCGTTTGCGCCATTGCCAGATCCCGACAAACTGCATCGGCAGGAAGTAAAGCAGATGCAGGAGGAACTGGCCCATGTTGCCGCTGTCGAGGTTGGTGTAGGCGCAGATGCTCACGTTCACCAGTCCGAAAAGGAAGTTCCAGATCAGGCCGTTGGCCGAAAGCACGCAGTTGAAGACGCCCATCACGGCCCCGAGGGTCACGATGAGGAGCTTGAGAATATCCGCTCCGGGCACCTGCATCTTGACCACGTTCACGATGAGGGTTACGGTGATCATCCCCGCAAGGATGAAGATATTAAAGATCCGGTTGAATCTTTTTTCTTGTAAATCAGTCATTTCCGCCTAAACTTTCTAAAATTTTACCTGCCAGGCCGTCCCCGACCAGGGCGGCAAGGTCTTCCCGGGAGGCCGCGGCGATCCGCGCCACGCTCCCATAGTGCAGCAACAGCCGCTGCTCCGTCTTCTCCCCTACCCCCGGAATATCCCGCAGGGCGGAATGAATCTGCCCCTTGCTGCGGAGGTTGCGGTGGAAGGTGATGCCGAAGCGGTGCGCTTCGTCCCGGATCCGCTGAAGGACCTTGAGCGCCTGCGAATTGCGGTCGATGAAGAGCGGGTACGGATCTCCTACCCGGATCACCTCCTCCAGCCGTTTGGCAAGGCCGACGACGGTCAGTTTATCCGTCAGCCCGAGCTCCGCAAGGGCCTGGTACGCGGCATCCAGCTGGCCTTTTCCGCCGTCGATCACGACGAGCTGCGGCAAATCGTCCGGCGCTTCTTCCAGCATCCGTGCATAGCGGCGGTTCACGACCTCCTTCATCGAGGCGAAGTCGTTGGCGCCGATGACCGTCTTGATCTTGAACCGCCGGTAATCCTTCTTGGACGGCTCCGCATTGCGGAACACCACGCAGGACGCCACTGGGTTGGTTCCCTGGATATTGGAGTTGTCGAAACATTCCATGTGCACCGGCGCGACAGCCATGCCGAGGGCTTTCCGGAGCTCTTCCACGACGCCTGCGCGGAATTCGTCGGGATCGGTGTGTTCCTGCTGTTTGAGGGTGTTGAAATGGAATTCCCGGGCATTCTTGGCGCTGAGTTCCAGCAAGGCGAGCTTGTCTCCCCGCTGGGGAATCCGGAATTCGACACCGTCGATCTCCACGTCCGGCTTGAACGGGACGATGACTTCCTTCGACAATGCGCCGAATTTAGACTCGATCTCGGCGATGAAGGCGCTCAGCATCGACTCCTGAGATTCTTCGATATGCGACTTAAAACCCAAGTTGAGACTCTGGATGATGGCGCCGCCCCGGATCCGGAGGAAGTTTCCGAAAGCCTCTCCGCCGGAGAAAACCATGGAAAATACATCGGCATCCGTATCGGCCGAGGACGTGATGACGGACTTGGCGTAATGGCTTTTGATGCGTTCCATCCGGTCCTTGTAAATCTGCGCCTCCTCGAAATCCAGGCATGCCGCCGCCTGCTGCATCTTCTCCCGGCAGGCCTGAACCACGGCGCCGCCGCGGCCCGAGAGGATATGCACGATCTCGGTGATGTTGGCATTGTATTCCTCTTTGGAAATTCCCCCGATACAGCAGCCTTTGCAGCGTCCGATGTGAAACTGAAGGCACGGGCGGAACTTCTTCTTGAGAATGGCCTCGGAGGTGATTTTCAGTTTGCAGGTCCGGAGCGGGTACACGTCGGCGAAGAATTCCAGCAGGGCACGCGCGTGCAGGACGGAACTGTACGGGCCGAAATAACGGTTGCCGCCGGTCCGCTCGATGCGGCGCGTCAGGAGCACACGCGGGAATTCTTCACCCGTCACCAGGATCCAGGGATAGGTCTTGGAATCCTTCAGGAGGATGTTGTAGCGGGGTTTGTACTGCTTGATGAGGTTGTTTTCGAGCAGCAGGGCGTCCGCCTCGGAATCCACCACGCTGTACTGCGCGTCCGCAATCTTGCTGACGAGGATGCGGGTCTTGGCCGTCAGGCGCTCCGGGGGGACGAAATATTGCGCCACCCGCTTGTGAAGGTCTTTGGCCTTGCCCACATAAATAACCTTTCCCTCGGCGTCATAATAGCGGTAGACACCGGGGGAATGGGGAAAGAGGGCTATTTTTTCGCGAAGGGTCACTGCATGAATTTCGCGATGACCGCCTCGATATCATCGCCGCGGAAACCGCGTGCGAGGATGGTCCCGTCGGGGCCGAAGAGGATCAGGTGCGGAATGGCGGTAATGCCGTACAGTTCGCCGGGCCTGGAGCCGGCTCCGACCAGGCTGTTCCAAATGATGCCGAGGTCGACGGCCGCGATGGCCGAGTCGTCCGGTTCGTCGTTGAGCGCCACGCTGACGACATCGAACCGGTCGCCGACATACTTCTCATAAGCCTTCTTGATATAAGGGACTTCCGCCTTGCAGGGGCCGCACCAGGAGGCCCAGAAGTCGAGCAGGATGAATTTCCCTTTGCCAACATAGTCGGAGAGATGGACCTTGGTCCCGTCGAGGTCGTTGCAGTCCAGCGAAGCCTCGAAGTCGAGGAAGCGGGCGCCGACCGATGTCGCGCCGACCGACTCCAGCTGTTCGATGAGCGCCTTGATATCCTTCCGGGCCCTGATTTCAGGGGAAAGATCCTTCAGGAGCGCCGGGAAATCATCGTCGATCTCCGACGACATCAGGGCATAGACCGCGATGACGTTGTCGGGGTTCTGGCGGATCGTATTGATGTTCAGGTCCTTCACCTGCCTGGACTGCGGGGCGAACAAGGTATCGGCGATGGCCATGAATTCCTCCTCGGTCATGCCGGAGTCTTCATATTCCTGCATCACCGACATCATGGAGTTCTGGATGTCGCCCAGAGCCTTCATGTAATTGTTCATCCGGTCGGTCAGGCCGGTCTCGCCCTCTTTGGCAGCTACGAGCTTCGGGGTGTCGTCGCCCGGGAAGGAGAGTTTCAGGGCCGTTCCGTCGGAGACGAACGGAATCTGGAAATACGGCGTCGCGACAATGGCAAGTTTGGTGACATCGGACGGGATTTCAATCTTGTAAGCCCCGCTGACGGTATCCACCGGGACGCTGGCCAGAAGCGAATCCTCAAAATAGACATGGAGCGTGTCGATAAACAGATAGTCCGTCGGAATCGCGCCGGAGATCACGGTCTTCTTCCCGCCCTGATTGCACGCCACGGCAAGCACTACTGTCGCCGCAGCCGCCAAAATGATATTTTTCAGTTTCATATTTAATATTGTTTTCATTCTTCCCAGACGGGGCGGACCGACAATCCATGACATCGATCGGCGGCGTTAAGCAGATTCCCAACCCCACTGTCATCATCCCCTTTCAAGAATAATAACTTCGGAACACAATATGAGTAGTACGAGCCATCGAGGGTGGCGGTATAATAGAAGCCGCGATAGCCGGACTGAAGACCAATATCCGACTTACTGCAATATCCCGCCGCCGGGAAAAAGATGGAGTTTCCTCCCTTCTGCGTAAGCCGGAGTCCGTGCTGGGCTTTGTTGTTCCTGTCATAGACTTCATTGCCGTCGGCATCAAGGACCAGTTCCCATGTCGACGTGTAGTTTCCCGTGTCTTCTATCAATTTCTGGAGAGCTTTGCACTCCTCAAGCGTCGGCATCCGCCATTTCCCGCCCAGTTTGACGTGAGCCACGTCATCCGTCGGCAGAAGCTTCATCTCGCCGTCCGGATACGGGTCCGTACCATCCCACCATTGCTTTCCGTTGTTTGAGGTAGCACAATACTTGTTCAGTTTTGAAAAGTCTCCGTTGGCATACTTATAGTTCGCCCAACTATATTCTTTCTTCGGCTCCGTTTCGCCCCAGGCGTAGTAATTGCCGTACTCGAACTCATTGGAGGCACCGAGATTGAAACTCGCCCACTTGAGGGTATATTTGGTTCCGTCGGAGCGGGTAATCACCATTCCGATGTCCACCGCCTCCGGCACGGGAATCTTCTCCTTCGCTTTGGGCTTCTTCTCTTTGTTACACGAAACGGCCAGGAGCGCACACAGCACCATAATGATGGAAATTGCTTTTTTCATAAACACAAGGGTTTTATATATGACAAATTTAGCGGATTTCTCCCGGAATTACAATAGCTTACCGTACGTCCCCCCCCCTGAGCACAGGTGAGGGTACGTACGAAAATGCCCTAAAACGTACGTACCCCTTCGATATTCCGAGGGGGTACGTACAGAAAGCAAAAAAGTGCGGCCCGGGAAGGGTCGCACTTGCAAGACATCTATGCGGCGTCAGGCAGAGCGGCGACCGAGACGGTGTCGGAGGGCGAAACGGCGCCGTTGACCAAAGTAGAATCCGTACCGGGATCGGTCTGCTCTGTAGCGGGTTTCTTGGGCCAGGGCCGGCTGTACTTGCCGAGGCGGCCGGTGAAGTAGCAGAAGGTGAGGGCACCGAGGGCCAGAATGACCAGGGTCCAAACGATCCGGCGGATCCAGGCGCGGCGGCGGGCCTTCTTGTCGACGGCCGTGAGTTTCGGGTACTTCGCGAGCGAAGTGAGCGTGCGGCCGAACTTGACCCGGACGAGGGACTTGGCGTTGATGGCCCAGCCGTTGGCGTTCAGGAGCGGGCCCAGGTCGCGGCGACGGAGTTTGCGCCAGGCGATAAACATCGCCGGGCCGGAGATCACGAGCATGATCGCCAGGATGACCAGCAGGACCTTCCAGGGGCCGATCGAGACCGCGCCCTTCACGAGCGAGGCGAGGGCCGATCCAAGGAAGCCGAGCGCCATGCCGATGGCGGCAAAGATACCGGCGAACTTGGCGATATCGAAGCTCGACTTGACGGCGGCGCCCGCCTCTTTCGGCTGAGCCGTCGCGCTGTCGGCTGTCGCGGTCATGCTCGCGAAGGCCTTGTCGTTCTTCTCGGCGGCACCCTTGTTGATCTTATCGTTGATCCATTTGCCGACCTTGCGGTAGGGATCCCAGAAAGCCTGGCGTACGCTGAGCGGATTGTCGATGATATTGACGACCACGGCATCCCAGTCGACGTTGTCCCGGTCATAGAACACGGCGTTCTTGCCGACACGCAGGCCGTCGATATCCCCGGCCGTCAGCACGGCGGCGATATTCATCGATGCAGCCTTCACCTTGGACGAGCAGGCGCAGATGAGGATGTACATTCCGCTGTAGCCGGAGAGTTCACTCACCTTGCCCATATCGGCGATGCGCACGCAGAGGTCGGTACTGCGCTGATCGATATAGAGCCGGCCGGCCTGGAAGATGGCCTTCTTGTCCTTCTTCTTGCTGTAGAAGTCCGTGAAGGACACATAGTTGTTGAGATACTTGAAGAAATCCCGGTAGAGGTGGGTGAGCTTATCGACCTTCTCGATCGAAAGGGCCTCCGCCTCCAGCGCCTTGTCGGCCTCCACGACGGCGAGCAGATCCGCCTTGCGGTCTTCCTTCAGGATGGCGCCGACGGCCTCTTCGCCGAGGGACTCCACCGCGTCGCCCTTCTTCTCGCCCAGCCAGGCGCCATATGCACCGAACGAAGCGACCACCTCGTTCCACTGGGCCTCGGTGATAGCTTCGGCCTTCGGGAATTTCTTATCCAGAATCAGGCTCTTCAGCGAAGCGAATGCGCCCTGCCAGGCCGGGTTGATGCCGGCGCCGAGCGGGAGCAGGCCTTCGGCCGAAGGACGGGCCAGCGGGCTCGACTCGATCTCGGCGACGCCGCCGCTGAGATCGCTGCCGCTCACGGCGAGAATCTTCTCGGTGGAGATATCCACGGCCTCAGACAGATTGCCGTCGAAGCCGATGAGCTTGCAGCGCATGAAGTAGTCGGCAATCTTGGCCTTGAGGGCATTGCAGGCATCATAGGCGGCCGCGGTATCGTCCCCGTACGGGAAGATCTCGGCGGCGCCGTCCGCTGCGGCCTTCCGCCAGGCGGCGAAGTCGGCGCAGGCGGCGTAGAACGCCTCGATATGGTCGGCCGTGACGCCCTCGACGCCGCTCCGGTCGGTCGCGCTGCCGATGAGTTTCACGATGGTCTCGATCAGCTCTTTCAGCTTCTCGTCGTCGGTGGAAGCCGGCGTGATGATGCCGTCACCGTTGAATTTCGTATCGGCGAAGATCTTCACCTTGTCGACGGTGTCCTCAAGGGCGATTTCTTCCTTCTCGAGTTTGAGATTGGAAAGGATCTGCTTCGCGGATCCCTGCAGCGTCGCGCCTTCTTCGTCCTCGGTATTGAAGGCCGAAAGCGGAATGACGGATTCGCCTTTCAGGAGCAGGTCGGGGTCGTTCAGGACCTTCGTGAGCCACTGCGCGGCGGCGATCACCTCGTCGACACGGATCTTCCCGTCGCCGTCGGTGTCGAGATAGCCGAGGGTCTTGGAATCAAACTCCAGCCCCGTCACCGGGCAGCTGAGTACCGTCCAGAGCTTACGGTCCAGCTCACCGAGATGCGCGATGTCCTTTCCGCTCTGAATCTTGACGCGGACCTGGCCCCCGACGGAGGCAAACGTCCACTTGTAGCCGTTCTGTTTTTTCTTTTTGCACA
>CAMUZW010000031.1 GCA_947165305.1 uncultured Bacteroidales bacterium | reverse complement strand
GGCTTCCAGGTCCGTCCTTCCACCGAGGCGCGCAAGAGCGCCGAAAAGGAGGGCATCGAAATCCGTCTATACTCCGTCATCTACGATGCCATCAACGAAGTCAAGGAAGGTATCGAAGGTATGCTGGAGCCCGAGAAGAAGGAGGAAGTCACCGCTACGGCAGAGGTCAAGCAGACCTTCAAGATCTCCAAGGTCGGCACGGTCGCCGGCTGCCAGGTCAAGGAAGGCAAACTCGTCCAGAAGGCCCAGGTCCGCCTCATCCGCGACGGCATCGTGGTCTACACCGGTGCGCTTGCTTCCCTGCAGAGGGGCAAGGACGACGCCAAGGAAGTCCTCTCCGGCATGGAGTGCGGCTGCAGCCTCGAGCGCTTCAACGACATCAAGGAAGGCGACGTCATCGAAGCCTTCCAGGTCATCGAGATCAAGCGGACCCTGTAGTCTTTCTCCGTGATGAGAAAAACGCTGGTTTTTGATTTTGGGGGTGTCCTGGTCGACTGGAACCCCCATTATTTGTTGGATGGCTACTTCGGCAGCCGGGAGAAGGCCGAGTGGTTCATACAGAATATCTGTACGATGGAGTGGAACGGGGAAATGGATGCCGGGAAACCCATCAGCCAGGGCGTTGCCGAGCGTTCAGCCCTGTACCCGGAATATGCCAGGGACATCGAAGTGTACTACGCCCGGTGGATCGAGATGATGGGAGGGCAGATCGAAGGGATGTACGAGCTGCTCAGCGATCTGAAACGCCGCGGATTCCGTCTCTACGGCCTTACCAACTGGTCCAGTGAGACCTTCCCTCTGGTCCGGCACAAGTATCCCATATTCTCCCTGCTGGACGGCATGGTCGTTTCGGGCGAAGAGCACTGCATCAAACCCGATCCGAAGATCTTCCGGATCCTCCTGGACCGCTACCGGCTCGACCCTTCGGACTGCGTCTTCATCGACGACCGCCTCCCTAACGTGCAGGCCGCCGAAGCCCTGGGAATCAAAGGAATTCTCTTCTCCTCCGCCGAGGTCCTCCGGCTCGCCCTTTTCCCCGAACGGTAAAGATCCGTTTACAGAACGGGATCAATCCGCTGGTATGCGAGCCGCTCGTCGCCGGAGGCGAGGTAGATGATGCCGCAGTATGTGAAACCCTGCTTGAGGATATTGTGCTGCATGATCCCGTTGTCGCGATGGGTGTCGATACGGATGTTGCGGTCCCGCGAAAAAGCGAAATCCATAATGGCGGAGAACACGCCGTGCACCTCCGGAAAGCTGCCGATCCGGTGGATGACGTGGTAAGGTGCGGCGTCGTCCAGCCATGAGCCTTCATAAATGGCGGCATAAGTCGGCTCGGGGGAAGGTATGAAGGCGAAATACCCCGCGATGTCCCCCTCAACGACGACGAAGCCATATCCGTTCTGGATATCGTTCCGGACGACCGCCTCCGAAGGATAGCCGTCCACCCACTGCCGGAGGTTACCCGATGCGCGCATAATCCCCCTGGCGGCCTCCAGGACAGCCATGACCGCCGGAATGTCCTCCGGCCCTGCGGGCCGAACAGTCAGCATTTACGGTTACTTTACGTTGAGGGTAAATACGAAGTTATAACCGATATTGGCGAAGCGGGTGTAAACGGACATCTTCCACTTACCGGGCGTATCAGGCCGCACATACAGGAAGGAGGTGTCCTTGTTACTGTTAGAAGCGAAGGAGCAACCGGCAGAGACAGCGACAGCCTTGCCATCGACGGTAAGCTTGATATGTTCTTTTTTGACTTTATGGGAGAAATCCGATGCGACCTCTTCAAATGTATAACCCGCGTAATAATGCTGATGGACGGAATAAACAGCCTCAATCGGTGAAACCGGGATATTGACAAATTCAGAAGAGCGTTCTATCTCGACAGGATCCAGTTCGATTGTCACGTCGGCCGGACGGGCCTTGACGACATAGTTTAATTCACCGAAGTACGTGATACCTTCCTCTTCATTCCACTTACCGATATAGAACACGTATGTGGAGTCCTTTACACCGTACTCGGCACCGGAAACAAGATTAACATCGATAGCATGGTCATCATTTGTATGTTTGGAAACTGCGCCCATTCCCTCGGTATAAATAAAACCGGTCTTGGCATTCCATGTGCCTTGTACGGTACAGGGTACAAGGTTGTCGCGGACACCGTCCACATAGATCTTGGGGACATACAAGTCTTTTACATTATCATAGTATTTGTAATCCCAGTCTATTACGATCGGGGATTCAGGAGTAAGGACGATCCTGCCGGGGACATCCGGGTCTTTCGGGTTATCCTTTTTGCACGATACGGCCGCAAACACCATCAGCACAGCCATCGGAAGGTATATCAGCTTTTTCATCACAGAATATTTAGAAGAACGCTGCAAGATAGCCATTTTCCCCGAATCTCCCAAGTCAATCCTCTCATATAGGTGCCAAGCGGAGATTCCGACAAGAAACAAATCAAGCACCTGCATTTACGCAAGTGCTTGATTTTCAGCGGTGGGACGTGGCAGATTCGAACTGCCGACCTCATGCGTGTGAAGCATGCGCTCTGAACCGACTGAGCTAACGTCCCGAAAGGGAATGCAAAGATAGAATCATTCTTTCAATTTTGCAAGCCCCATCTAAAAAAACATCTTATTCGGCCGCAGGAACCGAATTATCAATGATCTGGAGTTCGACACGGCGGTTGCGCTGGCGCCCTTCATCCGTCTCATTGGTGTCGATCGGACGGCTCTCGCCATAGCCCTTGTGGCTAAGGCGGGCGGCATCGATTCCATGCGACACGAAGTAATCGTAGACGCTCTTGGCCCGGTTCTCGGAGAGTTTCTGGTTGTAGGCGTCCGATCCGCGGCTGTCGGTATGACCGCCAATCTCCACCTTGAGCTCCGGATGATCGCTCAGCCAGGAGACGACACGGTCCAGCATCTCCTTGGCCTCGTCGCTGAGGTTGAACTTATCGAAGGCGAAGAGTGCGTCAGACAGTTCGATCATCGTCTGCTGGATTTCCTCGGGAACCTCCGTAATCACAGGCTGCTTCGGCTGCCTGGGGGCTTTCGGCTCCTTGATCTTCGGCTCGCGGACCTGTCTGACCGGTCTTCTGACCCGGCCGAATGCAAAACGGACTTTCACGCCCGCCTGCATCGCGTTGAGGGTCTTGGCAAAGGGGTTTTTATTGTAGACAAATACATTCTCATCCGCAGAACCTTCCTGCCCATCTCCTTTGACATAACAGTAATCCGGTGCATCCGCGGCCAGGATGGACTCATGGCGGGCACCTTCGATGGAAATCTCTCCGGGATCACCTGTAGCCATGTTTTTAGAACTGTCCAGATTGAGCACTTTGCTCCCCGTCTGATGCACGACCGGGCGAAGCAGTCCGAAATCACAGTAGAGGCCGGTATAGAGTCCCATACCCTTCCCCAAATTCCAGCGGAATCCCGTATCGAACGATGCCATCACATCGATGGGGCTGAGCTTGAGCCTGTAAAGCCAGTCCGTGGCCCGGGCCCCGTCCGGCAATTTGACGTCGGGGTTAATCCAGGTCTTTACGCCCCCGCTCTCAGCGGAACCGGTCGTTAAAATATATGCGGAGATCTCATCGCCGTCCATAAACTGGCGGAAGGCGAACTTTGCATAATCGTTCTCATCCCAGCTTTGCGTGTATTGGGAATGGACGTGAATCCCAAGCTTGACACCGGCCGCCACATAAAACCGATGGCCCTTGAGCGGCTGGATTGGAACCATGTATTTCGCCATCAACGGAATCTGCACCGCATACATCCGGTGTCTTTCCAGAAAGTCCGGCAAATGGAAGCCGACCCAGTCCTCATTGACCTGAAACGCTTCGAACTCGGAGCCTATCCGCGAACTGATCGACGAGACATTGAGAAGATTCCTGGATTTGACCACGGAACTGTAGATCCCGAACTCCGCACCGGTGATGAGTCCCCAGTGATCGGTGAAATTGAAGTCGACATACAGACCGGCATGGCCAGAGGGTCTCAGGCCGGCTTTGGGCAGGTAAAAGATCATGTCCTTTTCCCCGGGATCCTGACTTACATGCGTCATCCAGGGGTCGCTGGGAAAACTGGCGACATAGCCGCCGATACCGGCACCTCCGCCCACGGAGAATTCGATCTTCGGGACGGTCGGAAGATATTCCCAGTCAATAATATCCCCCTTCTCGGGATCGGGGACAGGGGCCTGCGCAAAGACGGGCAGCGGCATTGCCAGCAGCGCGGCAACGCTCATCAAAAAGTGGAGGGACGTCTTCATTTTATATAAAGATTAGGATTGCCAATACAGTCAGGATATACCCCTGCGCACGGATGCGGCCGCGGGTAAGGTATTTGACCGTCTGGTCCAGCGGATCAAGACGGGCATAGCGGCCGAGCTCCTTTGCGGAGGGAAGGTCCGCAGAAGACCACTTCCGGATGATGGAGCCGTCGTCGATCCAGACGGCGCCGCCGTTGCTGCGGTTCAGGGTGATGAGGGTCTTGTAATCGGCTGTGTACACTTTGTTCTCAAAACCGCTGCCGGCGAAATCAGCGGGCGTCCCGGCCGCGAGCACGAGAGGCGAAAATCCGGCTTCTCCCGCATCCTGGACCAGCCGGCGGATCCGTTCCGTCCGGCGTGCGCTGAGCTTCTGCGGCCTGTATATGCTCACAAGAAGGACCTTTCCGAGAACGGCCTGTTCGTCCTGATACTGCCCGGAAGCATCGGTAAAGGGAAGCATCACCACGTCCTCCTCCATCGGGAACGGGCTGCGGAGCAGGGTGTCGACACGGACGAAAGTCCAGGTCGAATCCGGCAGACGGTCAAGCGTAAAAGAGCCTGTCTGACTGCCTTTCTGATAAATGTAGTAGGCCTGATAGCCGTCCATCGCCTGATAATCGTTGTCCTCCGAGGCGGAAAGTTCGCTGTTGGGTTTGTAGGCGGTAAAATCGACCGACGGCAGATGCCGCCAGCTCAGCCACAGGACGGCGACGAGCGACACGGCGACAAGGCCGGACGACACGTATTTCCGTTTCGGCGTTTCGCCAAGATTTCTGTAAGGGATGAATGCCACCGCCGCAAAGGCGAGCAGCACGATATTCTTGAGGAAACTCTGGAGATGCGTCAGATGGACGGCCTCTCCGAAACAGCCGCAGTCCATCGAAGGATTCGAGATCAGAAGCCCGAGCGTCACCAGCGTAAAAAAGCCCAGCAGGGCAGAAGCGGCGATGGCGACGGTCCTGCGCCAGATCCCCGTCAGCAGGGCGGTGCCGAGGAGGGATTCCAGCAGTCCCAGCGCTGCCCCCAGCACGTTCGCGCCTCCCTGGAGGAAACCCAGGTGCATCCATTTGAGGTATTCGGTCACGATGAGCCCGGTCCCGACCGGATCGTTCAACTTGAGAAGCCCCCCGGCGAGAAGGACGAGGCCGATGAGAACGGCAAAAAATCTGCGGATTCCGTTTAGCATGTCAGATAATGGTCTACAAGGGCTTCTACGCGGGATGTGATGGTTTCGGGAGGAAGCATCCGGCCGTCGGGGCCGGCGCAGTCGACCCGGAGCATGCTGCTGTCAAGCTCCGCTTCACGGCGGTAGATGGAGCAGACGGTCTTCTGGAACGCGATGTCGGCTTCGTGGATATCAGAGCTCCCCTCCAGATAGGCCCGGTCACTCCCCTTCCGCTGGGCCGAGAGACGCTCTTCGACGAAGCTGATCGGGACATCGAGGAAAATGTTGATGTCGGGACGCGGCAGGCCGAAGGGGCCGAATTCAGTTTCGAGAATCCAGTTGCGCAGCCTCTCACGTTCGGGGCCTTCCGGGAGCTTGGCGCACTGGTAGGCGATGTTGCTGTAGACGAAGCGGTCGAGGAGGACGGTCTTGCCCTCGGCAAGGGCCTTCCGGATCTGCGGTGCGGCGCCGTGGCGGTCTTCGGCGAACAGCAGGGCCACGAGCTGGGGATGCACGACCTCATTGCCGCCGAACTCCCCCCGGAGGAAACGGCTGATCAGCTCGCCGTACACAGGGGCGTCGTAGCGCGGGAAATGGATGTATTCCAGGCTTCCCGTCCGTTTCTCCAGATATTTCTTCAGGGCCGCTACCTGGGTCGACTTTCCCGACCCGTCCAGGCCTTCCAGTACAATCAGCATATGTGTTAAATTCTTCTTTCTATACCAAGTTCTCTGTGCGTTAGCACAATCTTCACATCGAAACGGGCCGCCAGGTGAGCGGCCAGGTGCTCGGCGCAATACACCGAACGGTGCTGCCCGCCCGTACAGCCGAAGCAGATCTGCATGTGCGTGAACTTACGCTCGATGAAACGCTTGACGTGTGCGTCCGAAAGCGCATAGACGCTCTCCAGGAACGTAAGGATCTCGCCGTCGTCCTCCAGGAACTTGATCACCTCGGGATCGGTCCCGTTGAACTGGCGATAATACTCATATTTGCCGGGATTGTTGACGCTCCGGCAGTCGAAGACATAGCCGCCCCCGTTGCCCGAGGTGTCCGGCGGAATGCCTTTCTTGTAGGCGAAACTGTAGATATGGACCTCCAGCCGCTTGTCTTCTGCCGGAGAATAGAACTGCGGCATTTCGGTCAGTTCCCGGAGGATGCCGTCCAGATAGGGGTAATCCCGGAACGGGGTCTTGAGGAGGCGGCGCAGGTTGTCGAGCGCAAACGGGACGCTTGCGATGAAATGGGGCTTCTTCTCGAAATAGCCCCGGAATCCGTATGCACCCAGCACCTGGAGCGTACGGAAGAGGATGAACAGCCGGAGTTTCCTGTCGAATTCGTCCGGATCGACGGAGCGGTAGGGTCTGAGGGCCTCCAGATAGGCATCGACCATCTTCTGCTTGAGCTGCTCGGGATACCGGCTCCGGGCCTGCGAAATAAAGGAGGCGACATCATAGTAGATCGGGCCGCGCCGGCCGCCCTGGAAGTCGATGAAGTACGGGACGCCGTCCCTAAGCATCACATTCCGCGCCTGGAAATCACGGTAGAGGAAGGTGTCGCCGACATCCTCCAGGAGGGATTCCCGGAGGCGTTCGAAGTCATCCTGGAGCCGGACTTCGTTGAATTCGAGCCCGGTCGCCTTGAGGAAGCAGTATTTGAAGTAATTAAGGTCGAAATCAACCATCCTCGCATTGAAGGAGGCCTGCGGATAGCAGATATTCCAGTCGAGTCCCCTGCCGCCCTCGAACTGGATCTTGGGCAGGCAGGCGATGGTCTTCAGCAGCAGGGCTTCTTCTTCGGGGCTGTACTCGCCGATCTCGCGGCCGCGGGCAATCTCGTTGAAAAGGATGCTGTCGCCGAGGTCTTCCTGAATGTAGCAGAGGCCGTCCTCGCTGACGGCATAGACCTCGGGCACATTGATGCCCCGCACGCGGAAAAGGCGGTCGAGGGTGATGAAGGCGCGGTTCTCGTCATAATCGGTCCCGATGACCCCGATGACGGACACGTCTCCTCCGCGGAGCCGGAAGTAACGGCGGTGGGAACCGGACGCGCTGATCTCCTCGACGGACGCGGTCTTCTCGCCGGTATAGCGCTCAAACAGCTGCTGTAATGGTTCTTTTGCCATTATTATTCAACGATATAAACATCTTCGCCCGGAGCCGCGAAGTGGAATTTCTCCCGGGCGAATTTCTCCAGGGAGTCCTTGTCGGAAGACAACAGTTCGACCTCCGTCCCCATCTCGGCAATCTCCCGCTGATAGGTGTCGATGAGTTTTTCCTGGCGCCGGATCTCCATATTGGCGCGGATCCAACGCAAGACGCTGCCACTGGACACAAAGCAGATGTACACGGCAAACAGGGCCGTGGCGATGATGGCAAACTTGGTGAAGGATCCTAATTTTTTCATCTGAATGTTCTCTATGTCCTGCGAATTTAGTAATTTTGTACGATTTCTGAAAATAATTATCTATGAAACCTACACTTTTAGTTCTTGCAGCTGGAATGGGCAGCCGTTATGGCGGGCTCAAGCAGATGGACGGGCTCGGCCCCTCCGGAGAAACGATCATCGACTACTCGATTTACGACGCCGTACACGCCGGTTTCGGCAAGATTGTCTATATCGTCCGCGAGTATTTCAAGGCCGACATGGAAGCCGCCGTCAAAGAAAAATACAGCGGTGTCCGCTGCCCGGACGGCGCTCCGCTCGAGTTTGTCTTCGTGACGCAGGAGCTTGACAAGATTCCCGCCGGTTTTACCCTCAATCCCGAGCGGCAGAAACCCTGGGGTACCGCCCATGCCGTCCTGATGGCCAAGGATGTCATCCACGAGCCTTTCGCCGTCATCAACGGCGACGACTATTACGGCAAGGAATCCTTCGGGATCCTGGCAGACTGGTGCCGTGCCCACGAAGGGAGCGAAGGTGCCTACAGCATCGTAGGTTTCGAGCTCGACAATACCCTTTCCGAGTCCGGCGGCGT
The DNA here is from genome assembly GCA_947165305.1 of uncultured Bacteroidales bacterium. Lineage (GTDB taxonomy): Bacteria > Bacteroidota > Bacteroidia > Bacteroidales > UBA932 > Cryptobacteroides. The sequence goes on along the minus strand of CAMUZW010000031.1, from coordinate 11,276 downwards.
TTCCCGCGGCATCTGCTTCTATGATGAGGAAGGCCACCTTACCGGCATCGCCGAGCATCTCAACATCGCCCGCGATGCCGACGGCGCCGTCCGCGGAGACCATTCCGGCACCGGCGCCCATGTCGAGCTCCAGGCCAAGGCCCTCTGCTCGATGAACATGTGGGGCTTCACCCCGGACTATTTTGCCAAGAGCGAGGCCATCTTCGGGGATTTCCTCAAGGAGAATATCAATGAGCTCAAGAAGGAATTCTACATCCCTTACGCCATCGACTGCATGATCCGCTCCGGCGAGGCCCGCTGCGACGTGCTCTCCACCCCGTCCCGCTGGTTCGGCGTCACCTATAAGGAGGACCGCCCGGCCGTGGTGGCAAAGTTCCAGGAATTCGCCGACAAGGGCATCTACCCCACCCCGCTGTACAAATAATGGCAAAGCGCAAAGTCGTAAACTACGCCCTCCTCAAGGGATATGATTTTTATGTCCCGGGCTGGGGAGGGATTTTTGCCCTGATCGGCCTGCTCCTCGCGGGCATCCTGATCGGGAGTGCCGTCATGCTCCTGCTGGGCGTTTTCATGTCCAAGGAAGCCGTGGATACCTATGGCCTCCTCATTACCTATCCGTTCCAGTTTATCCCGGCGATGATCTACTGCTCGCTCAAGAGCCGCAGCAACGCCATGTTCGACAGCGGCGTCGCGGTCAACAGCGCGCACTTCGGACAGACCGGCGGATGGATCCTGGCGATCGTCGTCGTGCTTGCGACGGTCTCGGCGGCCTATATGTCCGACGCCATCACCAAATGGCTTCCTCCGATGCCATACTATCTGGAAGATCTTCTCAAAGGGATGACCGGCGGGCCGCTGTGGGTCTCGCTCCTCAGCGTCTCGGTCATGGCGCCCTTCTTCGAAGAATGGCTCTGCCGGGGCGAGGTGATGCGCGGACTGCTGCAGCGGGTCAAGCCCGTATGGGCCATCGTCATCTCGGCCGCTTTCTTCGCCATCATCCACCTGAATCCCTGGCAGGCCATCCCGGCTTTTATCCTGGGCTGCCTGTTCGGATATGTGTACTACAAGACCGGTTCCCTGCTTCTTACGATGCTGATGCACTGCGCCAACAACACCTTCTCGGTGATCCTCTCACGGCTTGACGCCTTCAAGGATGCCGACACCTGGTTCGACGTGCTTTCGCCGATAGAGTACTTCGCTGGTTTCGTCGCCGCAGGGCTCGTCATCGCGGGCCTCGTCGTGCTGCTCAGGCGTATCCCGCTGGAGCGTCCCGAGGGCAATCTCGATCCCGTGGAGGCACAGTAGGACGCGCGATGCGTCGTTGACCGCCACAAGAGGCACATCACAGCACAGTCACGGCCAAATGCGCGATACGTAACATATTGATTCTTAATAGATTATAAGAAAGCCTCTACCCGTTTTTGGGTAGAGGCTTTTCGATAACTAATTGACCATCATCTAATTGCGCATCGCGGCAGTAAGAGAGGCGGCAGAGGGGTCGGAGGCGAGGCGGTAAAGCGCGACGGTCTGCGAGGCAGGGGCGACATCGTGAACGCGGAGGATATCGGCTCCGGCCTCCAGGGCCATATGGTGGACGACCTGCGTGGGAGCGAGCGCCCCGTCGGGCGTGATCCCGAGCGGTCGATAGATCATGCTCTTCCGCGAGACACCCACCAGCACCGGCCTCCCGAAATCCCTGAATTCCGACAGACTGCCGAGGAGTTCGTAGTTCTGCTCCACGGTCTTGGCGAACCCGAAACCGGGATCCAGGATCCAGTCCGTGAGTCCGGACGAATCCGCCCGATCGGCAAAACGACGGAAATAATCCCGGACAGCCGTAACCACGCCCTCCGGGTAAACGGCCAGGGACTGCATTGTCGCGGGCGTCCCCCGTTTGTGCATGGCAACATAGGTGAGATGCAATCCTGCGGCGGTTTCTATCATCATGGAATCATCCTCCCCGGCGGAAATATCATTGACGATAAAGGGGCCGGTGATATCGAAGACCTTCCGGACGATGCCGCTCCGGGTGGTATCAACCGAAATCCGGGCCGAGGGGAATTCCTCCCGAAGGATGTGCAGGGCAGGTGCCAGACGCCGCCATTCCTCCTCTTCGGAAACATCGGGAGCTCCCGGACGCGTCGAAACGGCGCCGAGATCGAGGATGTCCGCTCCCTCCGAAAGCATGCGCTCCGCCCGGGCGCGGAAAAGGGCTTCGTCCAGCCTTCCTTCCGCAGTGAGCAGACGGCTCCCGGCGAAGAAAGAATTCCCCGTCAGGTTGAGAATGCCCATCAGCCTTATATCGCGATCTTTATTCATCCTGCAAGATTTCCATAGCGAGCCTTTCCGCCTCGGCGAGGCTGTCGAATTTGCCGACGTCGACGAGCCGAAGCTGCTCCGGGAGGGCGGCATAGATGGGATGGCGGTCACAGACCTGAAGATAAAAATCCATGATCGGGAAGCGCTCCGGGAAATCTTCCATGACATCCAGGATCTTCGAAGACATCCCGTGGATACCGGCAAACGCAAGCCGGCGGCAGGCGCTGACATCCAGCGACGGGTAAGGCGAACGGACCTCGCCGGTGGAGACATTGGTCCAGCCGACCAGACGCAGGTCATCGTCGAAGAGCAGGTAACGGGAAGTCTTGCGCTCGCTGACAAGCAGGGTCGCCAAGGCCTCCGGGCGCCACTGACGCTCAAACCAGGCCAGATCGAGATCGGAGATGATATCGACATTGTGTACCAGGAAGCGGTCCGCGCCCTCCAGCAGCGGCCGGGCATGCCGGACAGCGCCGCCTGTCTCCAGCAGGAGGCCGCTCTCGTCGGAAATATCGATATGCACGCCGAAATCGTGGCCGGAAAGAAACTGATGGATCTGCTCCGGGAAATGATGGACATTGACGACGAGACGGTCGTATCCGGCTCCCTTCAGCCGGCGGATGACATGGGCAAGCAGCGGCGCGCCCGCCACCGGCACCAGCGCCTTCGGCATCGTGTCCGTCAGGGGCCGCAGTCTCGTGCCGAGCCCGGCGGCAAATATCATCGCAATCTTGGCCATATCGTTTGCAAAGATACGCAGAAATCATTATTTTTGTCTGATTGAACCGAAACAATTTAGTAGACAAAAATGTGCGGTAGGAAATGCACAATACTGCAGACATTGATAATGTTGAATTGAAAAACGACAACTGGCAAATTAGAATAACTAAATAGATTATGTTCAAAGGACAACCCAAAGGGCTCTTCGCCCTCGCCCTCGCCAATACGGGCGAACGATTCGGTTATTACACCATGCTGGCCATCTTCATGCTGTTCCTGCAGGCCAAATTCGGTTTTGAGCAGGCGGCGGCCAGCCAGATTTATGCGATTTTCCTCGCGGCCGTCTACTTCATGCCCGTCGTGGGCGGATGGCTCGCCGACAAGATCGGTTTCGGCAAATGCGTCGTGACCGGCATCAGCGTCATGTTCGCCGGCTACATCTGCCTGTCGATCCCGACGGCGGCCAACGGCCTCGGCCTCACCCTGATGTTCGGCGCCCTTACGCTGATCGCCATCGGAACGGGCCTGTTCAAAGGCAACCTGCAGGTGCTCGTCGGCAACCTCTATGACGACCCGAAATACGCCGCCAAGCGCGACAGCGCCTTCAGCCTCTTCTACATGGCCATCAACATCGGCGCCATGTTCGCCCCCTCCGCCGCCACGGCCATCACCAACCGCTTCCTCGGCAAGGCCGGCCTCATCTACAAGGCCGACATCCCCGCCCTGGCGCACCAGTTCATGAATTCGACCATCACGCCAGAGAACACCGACAAGCTGCAGGGCCTGATGGCCCAGATGCCCGGCGAGCAGATTGCCTCGATGGATCTCGCGGCTTTCTGCCCGTACTACATCGAGCACCTCTCGTCCTCCTATAACATGGGCTTCGCCGTAGCCGTCGTTTCGCTTATCGTCTCCATCGCCATCTACCTCGGCTGCCGCAGCTGGTTCAAGCACGCGGACGTCAACGCCAAGCAGGCCGCCGCTTCCAGCGAAGGCGCACCCGTCCAGGAACTCACTCCGAAGCAGACCAAAGACCGCATCGTGGCCCTCTGCCTCGTGTTTGCAGTCGTCATCTTCTTCTGGATGGCCTTCCACCAGAACGGTTCTTCCCTGACCTGGTTCGCCCGTGACTACACCCAGAGCACCGCAGTCGGCTGGACCCGCATCGGCTTCAACATCTGGGCACTTGCCCTGATCGCCGCTTCGGTCTATACCCTCTTCGGCATCTTCCAGAGCGAGAAGACCACCGGCAAGATCGCCTGCGGCATCATCACCGCGGCCCTCTGGTCCGGTGCAGCGGCCATCTACCTCGGCCTCCCGAACCCGCTCGAGATCTTCCCGCAGCTCTTCCAGCAGTTCAACCCGTTCTTCGTCGTGGCCCTTACCCCGGTTTCGATGGCCATCTTCTCGGCCCTCGCCGCCAAGGACAAGGAGCCTTCCGCCCCGAAGAAAATCGGCCTCGGCATGTTCGTCGCCGCCATCGGCTACCTGGTGATGATCTTCGCCTCACTGGGCCAGCAATCCCCCGCCCAGCTCGCCGGCACCGTATCGCCGGATCCGGTCGTCCCGACCTACCTGATGGGCACCTACCTCATCCTCACCTTCGCCGAGCTGCTGCTCAGCCCGATGGGAATCTCCTTCGTCTCGAAGGTCGCCCCGCCGAAGTACAAGGGCCTCATGATGGGTCTGTGGTTCGCTGCCACCGCCGTAGGCAACTACCTCAGCTCCATTCCCGGCCTCCTCTGGAAAGCCGTTCCGCTCTGGGCCAACTGGGCCATCCTGATGGCGCTGTGCGTCATCGCCGGCACGGTGATGTTCGCGATGCTCCGCAAGCTCGAAGCCGCGACGGCCTAAATGCCCCGGATGTTCATACTCTCAGGGTGTAACGGGTCGGGGAAAACCACGGCCTCTTACACCCTTCTTCCCGAGATTCTGGAATGCCGCGAATTCGTCAATTCCGACGAATTCGCCAAGAGCCTGTCGCCGTTCAATCCCGACCAGGCCTATGTCACGGCGAGCCGTTACATGCTCACCAAGACCAAGTATCTCTTCCGGCAGCGGGCAGATTTCTGCATCGAGACGACTCTGGCGACCCGTTCCCTGAAGAAAATGGTCAAGATGGCGCAGGAGCAGGGTTACTTCGTGACCGTGATTTACTTCTGGCTCCGTTCGCCCGACATGGCCGTCGAAAGGGTCAAGGCCCGTGTCGAAGCCGGCGGACATTTCATAGAAGAAAATGTCGTCCGGAGGCGCTACATCGTCGGCCTCAATTATTTCTTCCGCGACTACGTCCCGGAATGCGACCGCTGGATCCTGGCCGACAATTCCGAGCCGCCCTTCACCATCGTGGGCGAAGGGTCCCGGCACAGGACCGTCATCCAGGACCTTTCCCTGTACAACCGGATCCGTTCGGTGGCAAGCGACGACAGCGATTTCGAAAAACTCCAAATCACGGAACTCTTCCGTCCGAGACGCGTGGCGGCACCCGCTGTCACCGCCAAGGACGGCGTTCCGATAGAGAACCTCAAATGATCAAGGACAAGCAGTATTATCTGGACCTTTTCGGCGTCGATGAAGAAATCCTCCGGCGCCTTGCGGCGGAAGGAATCGCCCGTGGCGGTGACTACACCGACCTTTTCTTCGAGAGCAGTACCCTCGGGATGCTCCTCCTCCGCGACGGAGAGGTCACTTCGGGCGGCGAGCATCTCGATTACGGTGTGGGGATCCGGGTCCTCAGCGGCGAGAAGACCGGTTATGCCTATGCCGAGTCAACGACTCCGGCCGACATGCTCTCCGCCGCCCGTGCAGCCAGCGCGATCGCCGGCGGCGGTGCCCCCGGGGACCTCCGCGTCAACGATCTGCTCCGCCTCTCCCGTGACCGCGCGGACAGTTTCGCCGAGGCCGCCGCGAACGGAAGCCGGCTTGTCCGGAAATACTTTCCCGGCGCACCGAATCCCTCGGCGGACCGTTATCCTTTCCGCCAGAACTGGGCGGACACGCCGATGCGGGAATTCGTCCCCTTCCTGAACCGGCTCGACAACGCCGTCCGCACCCGGGATTCCCGGGTCGAAAAAGTCAAGGCCATGCTCTCGTATGACGTCCGTGACGTCCTGATGTTCAATTCCCTGGAGGAACTCAAATACGACACCCGGCCGCTCGGAAGCCTCTCGGTCACGGTTATCTTCTCGCAGAATGGGAAGTATGACACCAAATCCGTCTCGCGGAGTTTCCGCACAGGAGCGGAAATGCTGACGGATTCGCTGCTCGAAGAGATGGCCGCAGAGGTCGTGAAGGGGGTTGACGAGCGGTTTGACGCCCGCCGTCCCAAAGGCGGCGAGATGAGCGTCGTGATGGGCGCCGGCGCCTCCGGCATCCTGCTCCACGAGGCGATGGGACACGCTTTCGAAGCCGATTTCAACCGGAAGGGACAGTCTGTATTCTCCAGCAGGATGGGACAGCGGATCTGTCCGGAAGGCATCAACATCCTCGATGACGCGACCCTCAAAGGCAACCGCGGCGCCCTCAACTTTGACGACGAAGGCGTCCCGGGACAGAAGACCTATATGGTAGAAGACGGAATCCTGACCTCCTACCTCCACGACCGCATCAGCGCCCGCAGTTTCGGCGTCTCCCCTACCGGGAACGGCCGGCGGGAATCCTTCCGCTATCCGCCCATTCCGCGGATGCGGGCAACCTACATGGAGAGCGGAAACGCCGATCCGGAGAGCATCATCGCCTCCGTCAGGAGCGGCATCTATGTGGATGATTTCTCCAACGGCCAGGTCAAGATCGGCGAGGGAGATTTCACCTTCTACGTCCGGAGCGGCTTCCTCATTGAAGACGGCCGTCTCACGATGCCCGTCAAGGACGTCAACATCATCGGGAACGGTCCGCGCGCGCTTGCGGACATCCGGGCGGTCGGCAACGACCTCCGCGTCGACGACGGTGCCTGGACCTGCGGCAAAGAGCAGAACGTACCCGTATCGTGCGGCATTCCGACGGTCCTGGTTTCCAAATTAACCGTGGGAGGAGAATAGACATGCTTACACCTGAAGAAATCGCCCTCGGGCGACGCTGCATCGACCTCGCGCTGGCGGAAGGCGCATCCGCCGTCCGCGTCACGCTCAACAAAAGCCTGACCGACACCGTCGGAATGCTCTCCGGCGAAGTCGACAAGGTCACCCATTCGCTCGACCGGAGCATCACCCTCTGCATCTTCGCCGACGGGCGCTACGGCACCTTCTCCCTCAACCGTCTGGAAGAAACGGCCATGCAGGCCTTCATCCGCAAGGCCGTCGCCACCGTCCGCATGCTTGCCCCGGACCCTTACCGTCACATGCCGGACAAGGACCGGAAAGTGACGGACGCCCTGACCGGCCGGGAAGCGGGACGCTTCGACCCCGCGTACGAAGCTATCGATACCGGGAAGCGACTTGAACTGGCCCGGCAGTCTTCGATCTGGCCCCGGAAGGACTCCCTGGAGAAAGGGTTTTCTCTCCTCTCCGAGGAAGGAGAATACTCCGACAGCATCTACGATACCCTTGTCCTGGACTCCGACGGGCTGTATGCCCGCCATACCCTGACCTCTTACAGCGTCTATTACGAAGCGACCGTCGCCGATCTGGACGGCAACCGCTTCAGCGGCTTCTGGTGGGACAGCTCCCCCTTCCTCTCCGGCATTCTCCCCGCCATCGGCAGCTGCGCCAGGAAGGCGCTGGACCGCGCGGTCGCGCAAATAGGTCCCGGGCCACATCCCGGCGGCCGGATCAGCCTCGCCGTACAGGCCGGATGCGCGTCCAAACTCCTGGACCCGCTCCTCACGGCCCTCTCGGGATTCTCCATCCAGCAGAAGAACAGCTTCTTGCTTGACTGTCTCGGCAAGAAAGTATTCTCCGAACGGTTTACGGTCCGGGACATGCCCCGCAAGGTGGGATCCCCGGCGGGGAAATGGTTCGACAGCGAGGGCATCGCGACCTTCGACGCGCCCATTATCGAGGGCGGCGTCGTCAAACAGTATTTCATCAATACATACATCGCGGCCAAGACCGGCCTGGCGCCGACGGTCGAGGACATCACGCATCCGGTCGTAGAGAGCACCGGCGACTGCCGCAGCGAAGAGGACATCCTCCGGCTGCTGGGCGAAGGCATCCTCGTCACGGGCTTCAACGGCGGCAACAGCAATTCCGCCACGGGCGACTTCTCCTACGGCATCGAAGGTTTCGCCTTCTCCGGCGGTAAGATTACGCACCCCGTCCGGGAAATGCTGATGACGGGCAATTTCATCACCCTCTGGCAGCATCTGGCCGCCGTCGCCGACGATGCCCGTCCCTGCGCTACCTACGCCATCCCCACCCTCGCCTTCACGGATGTGGATGTCCGGTAGCGCCCCGGTAATATCGCAAATTGTTTGTATATTTGTAGGTTGTGAAAACCGCGGTAGTCATACTGAACTGGAACACAAAGGGATTTCTGGAGAAGTTCCTGCCCGGTCTGGTGTCGTCCGTGAAGGGGCAGGATGCGGAGGTAATCGTCGCCGACAACGCTTCCACGGACGGATCCCCGGAGCTGATGCGGTCGGCATTTCCGTCGGTCCCGCTCATTCCCCTCGACCGGAACTATGGTTTCACGGGAGGCTACAACCGTGCCCTGGAGCAGGTGGATGCCGAGTATTTTGTCCTCATCAACTCCGACATCGATGTCCCGGAGGACTGGCTGGAGCCGCTCACGGACTATATGGATTCCCATCCGGAATGCGGCATCTGCGGGCCCAAACTGCTGTCTTACAGCCAGCGGGACTCCTTTGAATACGCCGGGGCGGCCGGCGGGTACCTCGACCGCTACGGCTATCCCTTCTGCCGGGGGCGGGTCCTCGGGAAGGTCGCCAGGGACTTCGGCCAGTACGACACCGTCGAGGACGTATTCTGGGTCAGCGGCGCCTGTCTCCTGATCCGCAGCCGTCTCTGGAAGGCGCTGGGCGGCCTTGACGACCGCTTCTTCGCCCATATGGAAGAAATCGACCTCTGCTGGCGGGCGCAGCTTGCCGGATTCCGGGTCACCTGCGTTCCGGCCTCGAAGGTCTGGCACGTGGGCGGCGGGACGCTGCCGCAGGGCTCCCCCTTCAAACTGAAACTCAACTTCCGCAACAGCCTCCTGATGCTCGACAAAAACCTTCCCGCCACCATCGGCCGGGGGAAGGCCCGGGTCCGCATCTTTATCCGCAAGGTGCTGGACGGCTGTGCGGCCCTTTTATATCTCATCGCCTTCCGCGGGAAGGACTTCAGGGCCGTCCGGGACGCCCACCGGGAATACCGTTCCCTCCGGAAAGAACAACCTGTCAAACAACCCGTCGCCGAAGGTGCCGCCGTGCGCGGCCTCATCGGCGGACTTATGCTATTCCAAAAGATATGAAAATCATCATCGAAGGCGCAGGCGACGTCGGGTCGCATCTGGCAAAAATGCTCAGCCACGAAGGCGGCGACATCACGGTCATCGACTGTGACGAGGGCAGGATCGGGCAGCTCTCGCAGGCGGCGGATGTCGCTACGGTTTCGGGCGACCTCTCTTCTATCGAGACGCTCAAGGAAGCCGGCGTGGAGGATGCCGATCTGTTTATCGCGGTCAATCCCCGCGTCGACCAGTCCGTCAACATCGTCAGCGCCCTCCTCGCCAAGAAGCTCGGCACCAAACGGGTAACGGCCCGCATCAGTGACGAAGACTACCTGGAGCCAGAGAACAAGCTGATGTTCAAGGAGATGGGTATCGACCTGCTGTTCTACCCCGAGAAGATCGCCAGTGAAGAGATCATCGACCTCCTGAAACACACCGCCACGACGGACTCCATGGACTTTGCCCGCGGCAAGCTCCGCCTGGCCGTCTTCCGCCTGGACGAAGACTCCCCGCTCATCGACATGAAAGTGGCAGAATTCACGGCCGCCGTTTCGGCAGCCGATGCCAAGACGCAGTTCCGCATCGTCGCCATCGCCCGCCACGAAGAGACGATCATCCCTAAATACGACACCCGGTTCAAGCTCAACGACCATATCTATATCATCGCGCGCAGGGACGGGCTCGAACACCTGATGAAATTCATCGGCAAGAACAATATCGAGGTCAACCGTGTCATGATCCTGGGCGGCGGACGGATCGGCGAGATGGTCGCCGCCAAACTGTCGGCCCAGGTCGACGAAGTCAAGATCATCGACAAGGACCGCCAGCGCTGCCTGGAGCTCTCCGAGAAACTGCCCGACAACGTCAATATCGCATTCGGCGACGGCAGGAATTCTGACTTCCTGCTCGAAGAATCCATCAAACAGTACGATGCCTTCGTCGCGGTGACGGGTAACGACGAGGCCAACATCCTCTCCTGTGTGGTCGCCAAGAAATTCGGCGTCGAACGCGTCATCGCCGAAGTCGAGAACATCGAATACCTCCGCCTGGCCGAGGACATGGGCGTCGATGCCGTCATCAACAAGAAACTCATCACGGCCGGGCGCATCTTCAAGTTCACCCTCTCCGACAAGGTTCGCTTCGTCAAATATATGAGCGGAACGGACGCCGAGGTGCTCGAATACACTGCCGCCCCGGGCAGCCTGATTACGAAGGCCACGCTCAAGGAAACGGACTTCCCGAAGGACGCCATCATCGGCGGCGTCATCCGGGGAAGCGACTCCTTCATCGCCGTCGGCGACACCCGGATCGAAGCCTACGACCGCGTGGCGGTCTTCGCCCTCCCGGATGCCGTCAAGGAGGTGGACAGGCTGTTTAAATAACACAAAAGGCCGGGCTCTCGTGAGTCCGGCCTTTTCATTTCAGCATTCCGGCTTAGTCCGCCGTAAAGGTAATCTCTGCCTTTCGGCCGATGCGGGTGGTTCCGCCGTTATCGGGGCCGTTGAGTTCCTTGTTGCGCTGGAGGGCCATCGTGTCGCACACCCGGGCCCGGATCAGGAGTTTGCCGGAAAGGGCGGGCAGGTGGAAGGACTCCTCGACCGTCAGCACTTCGTTGGCCGCATTGGAAGTGTAGGACAGCGCATAGGTGTATGTGACGTCACGTGTCGTTCCGGCAGTGTCAGTCATCTTCTCCGATGTGGTCTTGGTGTTGACCGCCGTCCAGTTGCTGCCGCCGTCCGTGGAATATTCCAGGACGAAGAACTTCGGACCGGCCGCGGACGAGCAGGAGCTGAAGGTGACGCCGTAGGTGCCGGCGGGATTCTCCACGCCGTCCACCTCCAGCAGCCAGT
>CAMUZW010000030.1 GCA_947165305.1 uncultured Bacteroidales bacterium | reverse complement strand
GCCGTTCAGGTTGAGGGTATTGTACTTATAATTGAAATAGCCATCTCCTTTGTAGGCCGAGATGTTGCCGTTCAGCGCAGCCCGGAGGGTATGCTGTCCGAAAGCATGGTCATACCCGGCTGTCACCCTCCCCTGTTTCCAGTCCTGCATGCCGGCGGAGCCGTACCCGCTCGCGACCAGCGAGGTGGTCTCGTCCGTCGTCGTCGTGGCGCCGTCGTACCAGCGGGCGTAGTTGCAGGATTTGGAGTAGGTCGAAAGCGTATAGCCATAGAAGGAGAACGCCTCTTCGAGATACAGGCCCTCGGTAAGCGCGTCAAGCCGCTCGCGGACGGAGAGGTTGGTCTGGAGGCTGCGGGCCTTCACCGAGTACCAGCCCAGGCCGTTGACCGAAGCATACGGGTTGTTCGGATAGACCGCCGTTCCGCTGAAGCGCCTCCGCTCCGGATTGTCGTACACCGTATAGATGTTGGACGGATACCGGGCCAGGTCCGTGAAGAGCTGGGGCACACTGTAATTCGGCCGGTGCAGGAGTTCGATGCGGCCGGCGATGTCCATCCGGACCTCGAAGATCTTCAGCACGTCGAAGTCCAGGTTGCCCCGGACGTTGAAGCGGTTGTAATTGAGATTCCGCGTAGCGTCGGTATTGTAGGTATTGAGGAGACCGAGGTTGCCCAGGTAGTCGAGGTTGACGTTGTAGCGGGCCGCCTTGGAGCCGCCGCGCAGGATGACGTCCGCATCCACGAAATGGCCGGCGGAGCGGAGGGCCTCGCCGTACCAGTCGACATTGGGGGCCGTCCCGTTCCGGTAGGCATCCAGTTGCTCCTGCGTGTAGGCAGGCGACCAGTACATGCCGTTGTCGTTGGAGACGGCCTGGTTGTACAGGGAAGCGAATTCATAAGCATCCAGCGGCTTGTTGAGCAGCGCCGGGGTCTGCACGCCATAGCGTACGCGGGCGTTCACGGAAGGCTTTCCGACCATTCCGCGACGGGTCGAAATCCGGATGACGCCATTGGCGCCCCGCTCCCCGTAGAGGACCAGGGCGGCCGCATCCTTCAGGATCTCCACCTTCTCGACCTCGGCGGGCGAAAGGGCGGTCATGAAGTCGCTGTTGACTTCAAATCCGTCGACGAAGATCATGGCCTGCGACCAGGTTCCCAGACCGTAGCTTCCCATTCCGCGGATCAGGTAGCGGGCGTCGTTGTTGCCCATCTCACCCGACCCGTGCAGCACGGTGAGTCCATTGAAGGCACCTGTGAACGTGTTGGAGAAGTTGGTCTCCACGCGTTTGTAGAGTTCATCCCCGGTGGCCGATGAAATGGCGCCCGTTCCATAGTCCTGGGCATAAAGCCCAAGGCTGAGAAGCAGGGCCGCTCCGGCTGCCGGGATATATCTGATCAGATTTTTCATATGGCTCATCATTTAATCAATAACCGGGGTTCTGGGTGGTCGTTCCCTTGTTGATTTCCGTCTGGGGGAACGGCTCCAGATACATGGCATTGTTCCAGAAAGATTCATAGACGACGGAATCCCACCAGGTATCAATCCACCTGGCGGCATAGGGCCAGGTGGCCGTATCCTCATTCTTGATATTGAACTGCAGCATCCGCATCGGGCCGCCGCACACGCCGTCGGCGATATCGGGCAGTTTCCAGTGCTTGGCGTCGAAGTAACGGTGGTTTTCCTGGAAGAATTCCACGGCGCACTCCCGCTGGATGATGGCGCGGAGCTTCTCCTGGTCCGTCTCCGTGACGGCAGGCAGGCCCGCGCGGTTGTGCACCTTGTTCAGATGCCTGAGCGCCTCGGTGCTGTTGCCGTATTCGTTGTACGCTTCGGCCAGGTTGAGATGCGTCTCGGCAAGCCGGAAGAGCGGCGGTTCAAACCAGAGCCGGCTGCCGGCATGGTAGTAGAACTTGGTCCGCTCCCCGCAGCCCCGCTCTCCGTTGATCGGGTTGGGGAAAACCGAACCCTTGCCCTTGTCGGCCGCATATCCGCCCCGTTCCCAGCCGGCATTCTGCCACCGGTAATCGCCGGGGTTGTTCTCGGAGTCGAAGCCGCCGAACTTGATGTCAGCCCTGGCGCGCGCCTCGATGGAACCGACCTTGGCGATCCATTCCGAACCGGGATGCGGCATGCTTTCCCCGATCTTCGGCCACGCGATTTCGCTTCCGTCCGCCGCCCAGTATTTCTCCAGGTGGTTGGTCAGGATGCCGCTGCCGTCGGTGTCGAAACGGTTGTAGCTGTTGATCATGTAGCGCGAGCAGTTGATGAAGTTCACGATCGGATCGATCGGATTGTACCCGTACTTGAACGCGTCATTCAGCTTATAGGCCAGGATAATCTCTTCATTGGAAGGGACGGACGTCGCACGGCCGTAGTCGTCAAAGGCCTTGGGATTGGCTCTCCCCTCCCCGGCGCCGCCGGTATTGACAAGTTCCACGCCGGCATCCACCGCCCACGACAGGACGGCTTCATTGGCGTCGATGGCGGCCTTCCAGCGCTCTATGTCCTCGTTGCCGAAGCAGATCAGATCATTGTGTTCGCCGTTATCCAGATACGGCGTCGCGCTGTTGAACAGCGGCCGGGCCGCGAAAAGCAGCACCCGCGCCTTGATAGCCAGGGCGGCTCCCTTGGTCATCCGCCCGGTATTGGCCGCATCCCAGCGGACGGGCAGCTTCGCGGCGGCCTCGTCGCAGAGTCCGGTGATGAAGGGAACCAGTTCGCTCAGCGGCGCCCGTCCGGCGGACAGGTCGTCGCTTGCGGAGAAGGAGCCCTTGACGATGGGGACACCGCCATAGCGGATCATCAGTCCCATGTAACGATAGGCGATCAGGGCGGTCAGTTCCGCCTTGATCACGTCCTTCTGCTCCTGGGACATATCCTTCACTTTGTCGATGTTTTCCCTGACGATGTAGCATTCCCGGATGTAGGTCCAGCTGTTGCCATAGTGGTCGGCGCCGGCGTCGGAGCCGTCCACGCCTTCGACCGAGAGGCCCATCTGGGCGATCTTGTAACTGCCGTGCCAGTTGCTGCCGCGGCCCACTTCGCCCGAAATGGCGCCCAGCGTACTGTGGCCGATGCCCATTCCGCCCGGCCAGCCGTGGCGCAGGACGAGCCGGTAGCAGGTCATCAGGGCCGCACGGGCATTTTTCTCCGACGAGAACACCGCTTCCTGGTCTACGGTACCGGTCGTATCCGGTTTCTCCAGGAACAGGTTGCAGGAACACGCGAGCCCCGCTGCCAGAAATATAGTTATGAACTTTTTCATACGCACGTCATTTTAGAAGCGGAAGCTCAGCCCGGCCATAAAGACACGGGTCAGCGGATAGACATAAGTACTGCCGTCGGTCGTCTCCGGGTCGATGCCGTAAGGGGTCAGGGCATTGCGGAAGGTGTAGACGTTGTTGGCGTTGACATACACCCGGAGCGCCTGGAGAATCACATCGCGGCCGTCCTTCCCGAAGTTGAAGGTATAGCCCAACTCGATGTTCTTGATCTTGATGTGGTCGGTCGACTTCATCCAGTAATCGCTCACCAGGTAATCATTGTGGCCCGACGTGGCGGAATAGACGGCGCGCGGATAGGTAATCTTCTCTCCGGCAAGATATTTCTCCTCCGTCCACCGGCCGTCGTACTGCCACTTCCAGGCGTTGCCGGCATCCTTGAAGAACGGGATCGTATAACCGCTCGGGAGGTAGTAGGAACCGTCCTTGCTGCCGGTAAACAGCACCCGGAAATCCAGTCCCTTCCAGCCCAGCTGGAGCTTGAAATTGAAGTGATAGAGGGCATAGTTCGGGAAGCCGATGGGGCCGACGTCGTTCTGGTCGATCACATCGTTCCCGTCCAGACTCTTGTAACGGATGTCACCGAGGGTCGCGAGGTTGCCCGTATATGTGTTATACGGGCGTGCAGCCAGCTCTTCCTGCGTATTGAAGAGGCCGTCGGAAGTGAGGCCGTAGCGCTGCCCGATCATGTGACCGGTCTTGTTCATCCAGGGATAGGGGTTGTTCGCTTCGGCCATATAGATGATCTTGTTGCGCGACCAGCTCAGGTCGGCGCCGAGGGTATAGATAAAGTCCCCGGCTTTGTCGGACCAGTTCACCACCAGCTCGTAACCCTGGTTGGTGGTGATACCCACATTGGCGGGCGGGACGGAAGCCTGCGGGACGCCGTAGATGGCCGGAATGATGCCGATCGTCGTCAGGATGTTGTTCCGCTTCTCATAGAACCAGTCGAAATCGATGGACAGCCGGCTGCGGAAGAACTTCGATTCAACGCCGACGTCGACCTTGCGGGCCCGTTCCCAGGTGATGTCCGGGTTACCGAGACTGCTCTCCGATGCGCCGGTGTAGTAGGTGTTGGGGGCCGTTCCGTCACTGTTGCCGGTCCAGTATCCGCCCTGGCTTAGGGTCCAGGAATTCGGGAGATAATAGAAGCGGCGGCTGGCGCCGAGCCGGTCGTTACCGACCTCCCCGTAGGAGGCGCGGATCTTGAGGAAGGAGAGCCAGTCATTCTTGGGGAACCAGGGTTCCAGCGTAGGCACCCAGCCGGCCGAGAAGGCCGGGAAGAAACCGAAGCGGTGCCCCTTCGCGAACTGCTCCGTGCCGTTGTAGCCGACATTCACCTCGGCCATGTACCGGTCGGCATAGTTATACGTGACACGGCCGACAAAGCCCATGATGCCGGAAGGCACGTGGAAGCTGTCATTGGGCATCGTGTACTTGGACGCCTTTGCCAGGAGAAGGGCCGACACACTGTGGTCGCCGAAAGTCCCGGCCCAGTCGATCCCGCCGTCGACGTAGAATTTGTTCCAGTTCGAATAGCCCTTCGACTCGAAGCTCCCCGCCCCCATCGAACCGCCGAAGAAATCGTATTCCAACGGATTCTCCGCATTGCGCTGGATGGAATAGGAAGGCAGGCTGGGCGTAAATTTCACATAACGGTTGTAGTTGTCCTGATACGAGACCGTCGCGTGGATCCGGAGGCCCTTCAGCAGGTAATCCATCTCATGATTGAGCCGGATGGTATTGTCGAGCAGGCTGTTGTAGATGGTGGCCGTTCCGCTCATCAGCAGGTTGTAGGTCGCATTCTGCATACCGATGTTGCTGTGGGTCTTGGAGGCCAGCGGATTCTGGTCGGAGCCCTGGATGCCGGCGAAGCCGCTGATCAGGTGGCCGTCCACGATGCCGGGGCTGATGAACGGGTTGCAGTCATAGATATACTGCATGATGATCTTATAGCGGTTCGTCAGGTCAAAGGAATCCGCCCCGTTACCCGGACCCGTGGTCTCGCCGAACTGGCCCGCCGAATTGATCGTCAGGGTCGTGTTGCGGGTAATCTTGATGTCAAAATTGGTCCGGAAGTTATAGCGGTTAAACAGCGACTGGGTGTTGGCGCCGTAGTAGGATATCTTGCGGCCGATGCCTTCCTGCCGGAAATAGCCGAACGAGGCGAAGTACTTCACCCGGTCGGTGCCGCCGCTGACGTTGATATTGGCCTGGTACTGGGGCGCCACGCCGCTGAACTGCTCCTTGAAGAGGTTGTGGTCGGCATAGTAGAGCGCAGGGGTGTTCATGAGCTGCTGCCGCTGCTCCGGGGTCAGCTGCGTCATGGCCGCCACTTCCTGGGGCGTGAAATCCCGGTTGTTCTTGAACTTCCACAGGTCGTAATCGTCGTAGATATACGCCGACAGGCCGTCGTTGCCGGGATAGGCCCGCTGCTCGTTGCGGATGGCTTCGTTGCGGAAGAGCGCATATTCATACGCCGAAACGCCTTCCTGCAGCAGGGTCGCCGTCGTGAGGCCGAAATTGCCGGAGAAGTTGATGACCGGCTTGCCCTGCGAGCCGCGCTTGGTCGTCACGATGATGACGCCGTTGGCGCCGCGGACACCGTACACGGCCGTGGAGGCGGCATCCTTGAGGACGCTGATGCCCTGGATTTCGTTGGGATCCATGGCATTGAACTCCTTGAATGCCTGTTCGCTGGCCTGCTCCACGCCGTCGATGATGATGAGCGGCGTGGCGTCGCCGTAGGTCGAGATGCCGCGGACAAAGATGTTGGCGGCATTCTGGCCCGGCTCACCCGACGTCTGGAGTCCAGCCACGCCCGGCGTATTGCCGATGAGGGCGTTGGAGATGTTGGCGACCGGGGCGGCCAGGATGTCGCTGCCGTTCACCGATGAGATGGCGCCGGTGACGTTGATCTTCTTCTGGGTGGCGAAGGCCGTCACGACCACCTCCTCCATCAGATTGACGTCCGACTGCATCACGATGTCGAGCACGCCGCGGGTGGGGCTGACACGGTGGGTCTGCGAGAGATATCCGATATAGGATACCTCCAGTACGACCTCCCCGGCAGGAACCGTCAGCCTGTAGGTGCCGTCCGCTTCGGTGGCGGCACCGTTGCTCGTCCCCTGCACCATGACCACGGCGCCCATCAGGGGTTCTCCCCCGTCATCGGTCACCTTGCCGCGGACCGTCCGGGTATCCTGGGCGGATGCCGGCGTCCAAAGGAGGACGGCGGCAAGGCCGAGGACCAGGGTCAGGGTCGATTGAAGGAATTTTGACCTTATCATATATTATATCTTTATTTTACTTCAAAGCCTTCCGGCATTTCATACATCGGAGGAAGGTCCGCACTGAAGAGCGAACGGTCCAGCGCATACATGGCGCGGAAGTCATCCTCCGAGGGATGGCCGGGATAGACACTGTAGTAGTGCTTGTCGTTTTCGTTGTTGCCGACATACTTGTTGCGCCACATCGTGACCATCGAGATCCGGCATCCCTCCGTGGGCGTGACCACGAAGCGCGTCCAGTAATCCGACTGCGTAAAGGATTCGATGCCGTCCTCCGTCACGCCGCATGGCTTGCGTTTCTCCTTGGAAACGGATTCCAGGGCCTTCAGGTTTGACTTGAACGCATTGTTATTGGAGCCGTGGTAGCAGTCCATCCCGATGAAGTCCACCCAGTCGTCGCCGGGCCAGCGGTAGCGGATACGGTCCTTGGGAGAAGAATACTGCCCGTCCATCTGGGGTGAAACGGCATACAGAAGACTGTGTACGCCCTTCGTATCGCGGAGATAGGTGACCGTCAGGTGCCAGAGTTCGATGAATTCGCTGTCGCCCGTGCAGGAACTCCCCCACCAGGACCAGCCCTGGGTATGCTCATGGAAGATACGCAAGATGACCGGAACCTGCCTGCCGCGGGCATCCTTCAGGTTGTTCATAAAATCGGCGAGGTTGTCGAGCCATCCCAGGAATTTGGTCCGGGTGGCCGATCCGGCGGTTAAGATCTCCTTCACGACCTCCTTGGAGGAATTGTCCCAGGCGTCTTTTCCGGTCTTGGGGTTGTCGAGATGGGCGCAGGCGATGATGACCTCGCCCCGCTCACGGGCCTCCAGGATCACCCTCCGGCGGATCTGGTTTTCCTGGGTGGCCGCGCCCTTGTGCATGATCTCGGCGAAATCTACGCTGAATACGGCCGGGAAGTCGCCACAGACGGCCTTGGTGTCGGATCCGCCCGGCTCGTTATACCAGTAACGGCCATACCAGAGGTCGTCATGGTGACCGAACATCCAGCCTTTATCGGCAACGGTCCAGAGGTTGGCCAGGAGGGCTTTCGTCTCGGCCGTCGCATTCTTGTCGACAATGGAAATCGACGAAAGCACGATTTCGGGAGCCGACTGGATCACGGTAATCTCCTTAAAATAATAGCGGTCGTCCACATCCGTGAAACGGATCTTGCAGGAACGGTCGGAGCCATAGGGATTGGCCTCGGCCAGGAAGTGCGGGCGCGCCGGCGTCCCGCCGTCGGCGGTGACCCAGCCGGCGTCGATGGATATCCTGTATGCGAAATTGGCCTCGACCTGCACGTCAAAGCCGCCGGCCTCGCCCGAAAGATAAACTTCGGGCTCGGGGAAACTGATCGAACGCGGATCCGCGGGCCTGACGGGATCGTCCTGACGGTGGCAGGAGAGGGCCGGCACCGCCAGCAGGAGGAGAGTTGCTAAGGTCTGTATGAATCGGGACATGGCTTACTGTTCTAATAGGTCTCCGTGATTCGGCAAGGGTGTGTCCCCGTCTTTTTTAACCAGCCATATGACATAACGCAGGTTGTCGACGTACCAGCGGGCATCATTGTTCCAGTCTCCGACATTGTTGTTGAAGGGGCCGGGGAAGGAACGGACGAATGCAAGGTCGGAGACCGTAAGGACCCGGGTGTCGTTGATGGGATACTCGCCGGCTTCCCGGATCTCAA
Source organism: uncultured Bacteroidales bacterium (assembly GCA_947165305.1). Taxonomy (GTDB): domain Bacteria; phylum Bacteroidota; class Bacteroidia; order Bacteroidales; family UBA932; genus Cryptobacteroides. The sequence continues at coordinate 11,526 of CAMUZW010000030.1, read as the reverse complement.
CCTGATGGAGAGGAGTTGTGTACTCCGTATCCTCATAGGCATAGATGTCAATGCTGCCGCTGCCGGACTTGCCCCAGCGGCCTTTCCCTGCGGGGAAGAGGCGGTATTGCCCGTTCATGTCGGTCTCGTTATTGTACAGATAGTTGGCGTAAAGGCCGTTCGGTCCGGGCGTGTTGACAAGGGTTCCGAAGGTCGCACCGGTCTCAGGGTCCGCTTTTTCGAGCCGGAAACTGAGGATATTGTCATCTTCATCCGTAGGTCTGTACCCGGCCCCCCAGTGCCACCATTTATCCATGACGGTCGACCCCACGACCGCTCCGTCCCAGCCGCCGATTACGACGAAGGCGCTCTTGGGCGCGTTGGCCGCATCGAGGATACCGCTCATCGGGGTGAAGGAATACACTCCCTCCAGCGGATCCTGGAAGGACGTATAGGTAACGGTATAGGTTCGGGTCTCGCCGTTGTAGGCCGTGACGACAAAACTGGCGCTGCCGCCGCTCAGGTCGAGCGTGCAGCCGGGCCCGATGGAGGCCTTGGGGCAGAATTCACTGTCGGGGAATTTGAAGTCGAGCGACTCCACCCTGACCTTGGAAAGGTCCAGCGAACTGGTAATGAGGTTGACGCCGATCGTGCCGACGGCATCGTTCTTCCAGTCGTTGGCGATGACGGCCGCGCCGATCTGGGATTCCAGACGGAGGTTGACGGGGGTCCGCTCCCGGGTCCAGGGGTCGGTCAGCGGCTCGGTGTTGTGTACGGCCTTCGTACAGGAGAAGGCGCCCAGCAGCACGAGCAGTGCGGGAGCTACACGTTTATAAATACAATTCATAAGCATCAGGCTTGATTGACCTTACAAAGTTCGTCCGAAAAAGAATCTAAAAAAAATACTATTTATCGGAATAATGATACTTTTATACAAGAATCTTGTTTTTCTTGTAGAGCGAGCGGAATTCGCGCGGGGTATAGCCGCGCTTTCCCTTGAAGATGCGGTTGAAGTTGGACAGGTTGTTGAACCCGCATTCATAGCAGATTTCCGCGACGGTTTTGTTGGTATCGACCAGCAGGCGGCCGGCGCGTCCCAGCTTGATGTCGAGGATATAATCCGACAGCGTGCGGCCCGTGCGCATCTTGAAGAACGAGCTGAACGACGAAGGGCTCATGCCGACCATCCTGGCCAGCTCCGGCTGCCGGATCGTTTCCGTAAAGTGTTCATCGATATAAGATTTCACCTTCCGGATCCGGCGGCTGTCGCTCTGGTCCCCGGCATGGGCGAAAGAGGTGCTGGCCAGCACCCGGTAGTCTTCCCGCTGGGCCAGCATATTCAGGAGGGAAAGGAAATCGAGATACTGCTGGAAGCGGTCTTCCTGCCGGACGAGCTGCTCCAGGGTCGAATAGACGCGCACGATGGCCGCCATCGGGAACACAACGCCGTGCTCGGCCGCCTGCAGGAGTTTCCGGATGGGCAGGAACTGGTTCTTGCCGAGCAGGACGGAGGAGAAGAGATCGGCAGAAAACTGGATGGTGATCTCCCGGATATCCCCGGAATGGCACTCCCCCTGCGTCCACGTGTGCTCGAGGTTCTCGCCGCCGATCAGCACGAGGTCGAAGTTACCGACCGTTTCCACGGAATCGCCGACGATGCGGCGCGCCCCGGCCGCGTTTTCTATAAAGTTGATCTCCAGTTCCTTATGACAATGGACCGGATAGGTGAATTCCTTCTTGTGCCGGTCAATGATATAGAAGCAGTCCTTCTCGGAGAGCGGTGTGATTTCGTTGAGTACCATGGGTCTACAGCCGTTGATTGTCCAGATTGAATCCTTCCAGCGAAAGGACCGGCGCCCCTCCGCAATCCTCCTTCCGCACGTGAACGGAGATCTCGCGGGACTCGCCAGGCATGAGGAAGATGTAATTATCTGAATACCAGACCGGCAGGACGAGGTCGCCGGTGGCGGAATCCGTCACTTTGAGCCGGAGCATCAGGGCCGGAGCGCGGCCCGTGTTGGAAAGTCGTACATCGAAGTCCTCTCCGTCGCCGGAAACCCTGGCGGAGACGCGAGCCTCCGGGACGTCAAGCAGGGCCTTGAGATTGCCTTCCTCCTTTCCCTTCCAGTAGAAATTCCGGGACAGGAGCGTTCCTTCCGCATCGGTCAGGAGCAGCTGGATGAAGTACACGTCCGAAATGTCACCGGGCACCTCCAGCGGGAAGCACGTGACGGTGCTGTCTTCCGGAATATCGAACGTACAAGTCTGCTCACCGGCCTGCGTGCCGTCCATCCGGAGGACCCGCGCCGTGGCGGTGAGCCCCTTGCGGTCCCTTGCCCTGTAATTGACTGCTTCCACGGTCCCTTTCAGGGAATTGAACTGGACATGGAGCGGTTCACAGGCCTTCTTGCAGCCGAAATAGGCGGCCGTGGGCTCGAAGTAATAATCATAGGTCTGCCAGACCATCGACGGCCAGGCCGGATGGCTCATCCAGAGGAGGAGGCCCCGTCGGCATTCGCTGCGTCCCTCGAACATCGCCCGGTAGCCGTCGTAGTTAATCCATTGCGCCTCCCGGGCGAAGGTCCGGGCATCGGCAGGTTCGCCGAAGGCGGCGCAGAGGAGTTCATTGAAGCTCTCCGCCCACTGTGCGGAGCTCCCCTCGACGCCCAGCGTATAGTCGTGCAGGCCGTACATCCGGTTCGGATGCGCGAGGGTGCTCACCGGATCGACGGCGTCCTCCCCCATCGCGCGGACCAGATTCTCTTCATTCATCACGCAGGGCATCCCACGCTCGCTGTGCAGGCGGTCGTGCCCGTACAGCCGGAAGTATTCTTTGACCGGCAGTGCCCTGTAAGGGCCGCCACCGCTCACGCCGTCCGTGCCCGAATGAGGGATATAATACAGTCCGGGATGTTCCACGGCGACCAGCCGCGAAAGATGGCTGTCGATCTCTTTGGGCGGGTATCCTTCATTCCTGCCCACATAGATGGCGATAGAGGGATGATTGCGGATGCGGCGGACATATTCCGAGGCTACGGCGTTGAACAGCGCCGGATCCGCCGGATCCGGTCCGTCCCAGGGATTGGCCAGCCAGAAATCCTGCCAGACGGTGATGCCGTACCGGTCGCAGGCCTCGTAGAAGGCACGGCTGTCCGTCATCCCGACCCAGTTGCGGATCATCGTGAAGTGCATGTCGGCGTGGAAGCCGACCGCAATGTCGTATTCCCTTTCCCGATAGTTCAGGAGGTGCTCGGGATAGCCCCAGTTGCCGCCGAAACCGATCAGCCGGCGGCCGTTGATATACAGGCTCAGGCGCTGTTGCGGATGCCGTCCGCCGAAGATATCTTTGCTCAGTTCCGGATCCATTCCACCGTAAGGCTCCATCCTGTAGTCCATCTGGCGGACGCCGGAGAAGAAGGACGTGCTGTCGGACAGGCCCTCCGCCGTCTCGAAGCGCATTTCAACCGGATACAGATGCGGCTCCCCGTAGCCGTTGGGCCACCAGAGCGAAGGATGTTCGAGCGTCATCGGGTCGAGGACGACCTTCTTGCGGCCGCCGGCGGGAACGGTCTCGTTCCGCCGGAAGGCAAGCGGACCGTAGCGCCCCTCCAGGACGCCCTCGACCGGGACATCGCCGTGGTTGCAGAGCGTCACTTCCGCCAGGATGGCGGCGCTCGTCGTATCCGGCAGGGGCAGTTCGGTCCGTACAAAGGGATCCTCGAGGGTGACGGTGCCCGTATAGGCCAGAGAGACATCGCCGTAAATACCGATATTGCGGCCGCGGACGGTCGGGATCCAGTCCCAGCCGATGGTCGCGTGCATCGTGGGGTTGTCGGCGCCGAGGACACCCCCGTTGTTGTCGGGCGTATAGACGCTCTGCTCCTTGACCATCCCGTAATGTTCATTGTGTATAATCCTGACAGCCAGGTCGTTGCGGCCGTCCTTCAGGAGGCCGGTGACATCGAAGCAAGCCTCCCGGAAAGCGCCTTCCACACGGCCCAGCCACGTCCCGTTCAGCCAGATACAGGCCTTCCAGTTGATGCCCTCGAAGTGAAGGAACTGCCGGGGCGTGTCGGGGTGCGCTTCGAAGGTATCGCGATACCACCAGTCGCTCCGGAAGTAGGAATCGGAGATAAACAGCTGATTGTCGGCGAAGTTGGGATGCGGGACGGCTCCGGCAGCCACATAGCTGCCGAGCACCGTACCGGGAACGGTGGCGACCATCCAGGCGGCATCGTCAAAGGCGTCGGAGGCAATTTCTTCGCCCGCGGCTTCCACCAGGGAAGCGCGCTGAAGCTTCCATCCGCCGCCCGCAAGCGGCTGGCGGGCACCTTGCCGGGATGCGCCAGGGCGGGGCTCAGGGACGACACCGCCGCTGCCCATGATTTCCCATTCACTGAGTTCAAACGGTTCTCCATCCGCCGTTTCATCCAGTTCCGCGCGCACGTAGCGTGCACGCGCCTTGACAGAAGGGGTCGTGAAATCTTCGCCCGCGGCGATCTCGCGGGCCTTCTTCCAGCGGCGCCCGTCCTTCGACACGAGAATCCGGCCCGAACGGGGCGGGTTGTTCCAGCGGAACGTCATCCCGTCGATGGCGGATGCGGCGCCCAGGTCTACCTGGATCCACTCATCCGCACCCGTAGCGCTCTTCCAGACGCTGACGAAGGTCCGGCTGGTCGTCAGGTCAAGGCACTGCCCGTCACGGTAGAAATACACCTCGTTCGGCAGCAACGCCGTGGCGCCGGTTACCGTCAGCGTCAGGCGATAGCGGGGATAGGTGACCGGCCCGCCGAAGGGGACGATCCACTCGAACGGATGCATGATCAGTTTGTTGACACCCGCGGGTGAATCCGCCGCCACAGGCTTCCCGCTTCCGAGCGGAATCCAGTGCTCGCCGTCTTCGCTGCCCTCGACCCGGAGCAGTGAGTTCCCGTCCGAGGGAGTGGCGCCGGCGGCTCCTCCGGCCATCACAAGGCGGTCCGCCGTGACGGGACATCCGTGGAAATCCAGCCGGAAAACACTCTCCGCCCCCGGGACATCCAGCCTCGAAACATTGCCGTCGGTCAGGTAGTTGTTTTCGATACGTCCGGGGCTTTTGCCGTTTACCGTGAGGGCGATCCAGGGGGCCTTTCCGGCCGTCACCAGGCCGTCGGTCACCAGCTGGGCCGTCTGGTTGAAGTCGAACGAAGACGAATGGGATGCGGCCCTGTGCAGGGCAAGGTTGCGGTGTTCCGCTCCCCCGCTTACGAGGCCGGGGGAAAAATCCTCGGCGGGATCACCGGGATAGATACCGATGCCGCGGGTATACGGCTTGGGAGATGGTGAAGTGCAGGCCAGCGCCAGAAATAGCAGCAGAAGCGGAAACAGGAGGCGTCGCATAGGGGTAAATCAACTGGTTTCTCCTGCAAATATATACCATCGACAGCAAAAAACAAGCAGTTTTACAGAAAACCGATACTTTTTTACAGAAAACGGCGCAGGAACGGGGCTGTAAAGAAAAACGCAAAGCCTTGATTGAAAAGGCCTTGCGTCCTGTAAAAGTACCCCCGCTCGGAATCGAACCGGGACCAACGGAACCGGAATCCGTTATTCTATCCTTTAAACTACAGGGGCATCCCGCTTAAAGGGACTGCAAAGATAACGAATAAATTTGGTTTTCAAAACAAATCTTCTCCAAAAGTGTACATACCCCCACCCCGGCGCTTGGGGATACGTGCGAATACAGCCCAAAACGTACGTACCCGCCCTAACGGCAGGAAGGATACGTACGGCGGAGCTTGCAGAAATAGAAAAGAATACTTATATTTGTATGCTTATATAGAACAGGTTCTATTATTTGAACGGCATTCATGACAGAGGCATATATATTTCCAGGGCAGGGGTCCCAGTTTCCCGGAATGGGAAAAGAACTTTACGAGAGCAGTCCCCGGGCAAGGGATCTGATGGAAAGGGCCAATGAGCTCCTGGGCATCCGCCTCACGGACATCATGTTCGGCGGCACCGACGAAGACCTCAAGGCAACCGACGTCACCCAGCCGGCCATTTTCCTCCACAGCTACGTCCTTTCGCAGTGCCATCCCGCCCTTGAGGGCCGGATGCCTGCCATGACGGCCGGACATTCGCTCGGAGAGTTTTCCGCCCTGGCCGCGGCCGGTGCGCTCGGCTTCGAAGATGCGCTCCGTCTCGTACAGATCCGCGCGAACGAGATGCAGAAGTGCTGTGAAGAGGTTCCCGGCACGATGGCCGCCGTCATCGGCCTGAGCGACGAAGCGGTGGAGCAGATCTGTGTCGGCTGCAGCGGGACCGTCGTGCCCGCCAACTATAATTCCCCCGGCCAGATCGTCATCTCCGGCGCCCGCGAAGCCGTGGAGCAGGCCTGCGCGATGGCCAAGGCGGCCGGTGCCCGGAGGGCCCTCGTCCTCCCCGTCGGCGGGGCATTCCACTCCCCCCTCATGGAGCCGGCCCGCAAGGCGCTCGGCGAAGCCATCGAGGCGACCGAAGTCCGCAAGCCCCTGTGCCCCGTCTATCAGAACGTCACGGCACAGCCCGTCACCGACCCCGTCCTGATCAAGAAAAATCTCCTCGCCCAGCTCACCGCCCCCGTCCGCTGGACGGCCTCCGTGCACCGGATGGTCGCCGACGGCGCCGGCAAGTTCACCGAAATCGGTCCGGGCAGCGTCCTGCAGGGTCTCGTGCGCCGCATTACCGGCGGCGGAGAAATCCTCATCGAAGGCATCGAATCTTAATTATTCAAATCTATACACACTAAACCACTAGATCTTATGGCAAAACAGAAAAAATTCATCACGTGTGACGGCAACTATGCCGCCTCCCAGATTGCTTATCTCTTCAGTGAGCACGCGGCCATCTACCCGATTACGCCCTCGTCAACCATGGCTGAAAACATCGACGAATGGGCTGCCGCTGGCAAGAAGAACCTTTGGGGCGAGACCGTAAAGGTTACCGAAATGCAGAGCGAAGCGGGTGCGGCGGGCGCCGTGCACGGCTCGCTTCAGGCCGGCGTGCTCACCTCCACGTTCACGGCATCGCAGGGCCTCCTGCTGATGATCCCGAACATGTACAAGATTGCCGGCGAGATGCTTCCGACCGTCTTCCACGTGTCGGCCCGCGCCCTCGCCAGTCACGCCCTTTCCATCTTCGGTGATCATCAGGACGTCATGGCCTGCCGCCAGACCGGCTTCGCCATGCTCGCCTCCGGCGGTGTCCAGGAAGCCCAGGATATGGCTGCCGTGGCCCATCTGGCCGCCATCAAGTCAAGCATTCCGTTCCTGCACTTCTTCGACGGATTCCGCACCTCGCACGAAATCCAGAAGATCGAAGCCATCGATGAAGACGACCTTCGCAAAATGGTCTCCACCAAAGCCCTCGCCGCCTTCCGCGAGCGCGCCCTCAACCCGGACGCCCCCGTCACCCGCGGCACCGCCCAGAACGGCGACGTCTACTTCCAGGGCGTAGAGACCCGCAACCAGTTCTATGACGCTGTCCCCGACATCGTCGCTCGCTACATGGGTGAGATCGGTGAAGTGACCGGTCGCAGCTACCGCCCGTTCACCTACTACGGCGACCCGGAGGCGGAGAACATCATCATCGCGATGGGTTCCGTCACCGAAACCATCAAGGAGACCATCGACCATCTCGCCGCCAAGGGCCAGAAGCTCGGCCTCGTGACCGTCCATCTCTACCGTCCCTTCTCGGAGAAATACTTCCTCAAGGTCCTTCCGAAGAGCGTCAAGCGCATTGCTGTGCTCGACCGCACCAAGGAGCCCGGCGCCCTCGGCGAGCCCCTCTACCTCGACGTCAAGACCGTCCTTCAGGGACGCAGCGACATCCTCATCGTCGGCGGCCGTTACGGCCTCTCGTCCAAGGACACCACGCCCGCGCAGATCGTTGCGGTCTACGACAACCTCGCACTCAAGCAGCCCAAGAACGGCTTTACCATCGGTATCGTGGATGACGTGACCTTCAAGTCACTCCCCGTCAAGGAAGAGATCTCCATCGTGAAGCCCGGCACCACCGAGTGCAAGTTCTACGGTCTCGGTTCCGACGGTACCGTCGGCGCCAACAAGAACACCATCAAGATCATCGGCAGCCATACCGACAAATACTGCCAGGGTTACTTTGACTACGATTCCAAGAAGTCCGGCGGCTACACCTGCTCGCACCTCCGCTTCGGAGACGTACCCATCAAGGCCCCGTACCTCGTCGGAACGCCCGACTTCGTAGCCTGCCACGTACCTTCCTATCTCAAGAAATACGATGTACTGAAGGGCATCAAGGACGGCGGCACCCTGCTCCTCAACTCCCTCTGGGACGAGGAAGAGACCATCAAGAACATCCCCGACCATGTGAAGGCCGTCATCGGCAAGAAACACATCAAGGTCTATATCATCAACGCCACCAAGATCGCGGCCGAGATCGGCCTCGGCGGCAGGACCAACACCATCCTCCAGAGCGCCTTCTTCAAGATCACCGGCATCATCCCTTACGAGGACGCCGTCAAGTACATGAAGGAAGCCATCGTCAAGAGCTACGGCAAGAAGGGCGAGAACATCGTCAACATGAACTATGCGGCCGTCGACCGCGGCGGAGAGTACACGGAGATCACCGTCCCCGCCGGCTGGGCCGACCTCAGCGCCAAGTTTGAGAACCCGCAGAAGGACCGCCTCGCGCCCGAGTTCGTCAAGAACATCGCCGACATCGTGAACGCCCAGGCCGGCGACACCCTCCCGGTCAGCGCCTTCATGCCTTACGCCGACGGTACGATGCCCGCCGGTACCGCCGCCTACGAGAAACGCGGCGTCGCCGTCAACATCCCCGTCTGGGATGCGGAGAAATGTATCCAGTGCAACACCTGCGCCTTCGTCTGCCCGCACGCCGCGATCCGCCCGTTCCTTCTCACGGAGGATGAGGCCGCCGCAGCGCCGGAGAGCATCAAGCTCGCCCAGGGCAAGGCCGTCCTCAAGGACTTCAAGTACGCCCTCGCCGTCTCGGTCGACGACTGCACCGGCTGCGGCAACTGCGTGGATGTCTGCCTCGCCAAGGAGAAAGCCCTCAAGCTGGAGCCTTACATCGAGCATACCGCCGACCAGGCCGCCTATGACTACCTCAACAGCAAGATCGGTTACAAGAGCGAAGTCGTCAACAAGTTCGCCAACCTGAAGAACTCCCAGTTCGCACAGCCGCTCTTCGAGTTCTCCGGCGCCTGCGCAGGCTGCGGCGAGACCCCGAACATCAAGACCATCACCCAGCTCTTCGGCGACCACATGATGGTAGCCAATGCGACCGGATGCTCCTCCATCTACGGCGCTTCCTTCCCGGCCTCCCCGTACTGCACCAACGACAAGGGTCACGGTCCCGCCTGGGCCAACTCCCTGTTCGAGGACTTCTGCGAATTCGGCCTGGGCATGAAGCTCGGTTCCGACCGCGCACGCGAGACGGTGGCCGCCGCCATGAAGGAAGCCCTCGAATGCGAGAAGACTTCCGATGAAGCCAAGGCCCTCATCAACGAGTGGCTCGAGAACAAGAACGATGCGGCCGTGACCCGCAAGGTCGCCGACGCCCTCGTCCCGATGCTCGACGGCTGCGACTGCAACGCCTTCAAGAAACTCAAGGAATACAAGCACTTCATCCCGTCCCGCAGCCAGTGGATCATCGGTGGTGACGGTGCCTCCTACGACATCGGTTACGGCGGACTCGACCACGTCCTCGCCAGCGGCGAGAACGTCAACGTCCTCGTGCTCGACACCGAGGTGTATTCCAACACCGGCGGACAGTCCTCCAAGGCCACCCCGGCCGGCGCCATCGCCAAATTCGCCGCTTCCGGCAAGAAGATCCGCAAGAAAGACCTCGGCATGATGGCCATCAGCTACGGCTACGTCTATGTGGCCCAGGTCGCCATGGGTGCCAGCCCGATGCAGTACTTCAACGCCATCAAGGAAGCCGAAGCCTACGACGGACCGTCCCTCGTTATCGCCTACAGCCCTTGTATCAACCACGGCCTCCGCGCCGGCATGGGCCTCAGCCAGAAGGAGGAGAAGCTCGCCGTCGACTGCGGTTACTGGCATCTGTTCCGCTACAACCCGGCGCTCGAGGGCACGGACAAGAATCCGTTCACGCTCGACAGCAAGGAGCCTGACTGGACCCAGTTCCAGAACTTCCTCAAGGGCGAGGTCCGCTTCTCGTCCCTGCTGAAGCTCTATCCGGACCGCGCCCAGGAACTGCTCGACAAGACCGAGGAGTATGCCAAGATCCGGCTAGAGACCTACAAGAGGCTTGCCGGTAAATAATTCTCACGATGCTTGACGACAGCCGGCTGAGATTTTTCTCCGTGCTTGTGGAGGAAGGCAGCTTTACCCGGGCCGCACGACGGCTCGGGGTTAGCCAGCCGGCTGTCAGTCAAAGCATTTCAGACCTGGAAAAGCAGCTGGGGGTCAAGCTTTTCGAGCGCACGCGGCAGCACGTCGCGCTCACGCGTGAAGGCGAGACGTTCCGCAGCTATGCGTCCGAAATCCTCAAGTGGTACGATGCCGCCGGGGCGATGTTCGCCCTGGACGGCAAAGCCACGATCCACCGGCCCGTCAGCGTGCGCTGCCCGGCCTTCATCGCAGAAGCCGTCATCCCGGAGCTCCTGTCGGACAGTCTGGGCATAACGGCAGACACATTTACCGTCCGGACCGTTCCGGACGGAGAAGCTCCTCCCTCCGGAGGAGACATTACCTTATTCATGGCCCCGCGCAAGGAGACCCTCGAGATCGAGGAAGCCTCCACGCTGGCGGGGACGGTCGAGGCCGCGGCCGCCAGCCGCGATGCCTCGGCGGAGCCATCTTTCGCTCCGCTCTCCATCTGGAGGCCCTACGAAAAATACCTGGGCGCCGACTATCTCTCGAGGGTATCGTTGAGCAGCGATTCCCCTTCCGCGGCCATACGGGCGGCGGCACGCGTCCCCGGCATGGTATGCATCGTTCCCCACCTCTCCCTCCGCGGCAGCACGCTCACCATCATCCCGCATCCGATGCCCCGGCTGCAGCAGGACATGCACATCCGCTTCGGAGAACGGCTCGACCGCACCGACCTCGCCGCGGTCCTCAAACGGAAATTATTGTCGATAATTACATAAATATTTTTTTGTTTTTCAATAATTATTTATAATTTTGCAACAACAAATCATTTATTAACGATATGAAACGGATTCTTATTTTCCTCTTCACCTTCGCCGCCCTGCTGATCGCGGGCAGCGCAGCCGCACAGGATCCCAGCCAGCTTCCTGTCATCCCCAATGACCCCAACGTCAAAGTCGGCAAGCTGGAAAACGGACTCACCTACTACATCCGCAAGAACGACAAACCCGCCCAGCGGGCGGAATTCTACCTTGCCACCAACGTCGGCGCCATCCAGGAAGAGCAGCCCGACCAGGACGGTCTCGCCCACTTCCTCGAGCACATGTGCTTCAACGGCACCGCCAATTTCCCTGACAAGCAGATTCTCGACTACCTCCGCAGCATCGGCGCGGAATTCGGCCGCAACATC
>CAMUZW010000029.1 GCA_947165305.1 uncultured Bacteroidales bacterium | reverse complement strand
TCCGCCTCGATGAGCCAGGCATGCATCTGCAGGGCGCCGTCCTTGGTAAAGTGGAGGGCGGTCTCCGTGACGCCGCGGCCGAGGGTGGTCTCGACGTCGTCGGGGTACATGGTCAGCACGGCGTCGCTGAAGCCGTAGATTTTTTCCGCCGCCGCAGTATGGAACTTCGGAAGGGTCACCTTTTCGCGGGTAAAAACGGAGCCCGGGGTCACCGTGAGCGACCCGGTGCGCTGCACAGAATAGCGAATGGGCTTGCCCTCGGCGTCTTCCAGTGCCAGGGACCAGCCGTCATACTGCCCGGGCGGAAGCGGAACGGTCACCGTGGCATCGTCCCCGGGGGCGAAGCGGATGTGGACCGAACTTTCCTGTCCGCCGGAAGCCGCACTCTTGAGCCGCAGGCCGCCGTCCGCACCCGACTCAAGCGTGAATGCGCCCGAAGCCGGAGCCGAAACAGATGTAAACACGGCACCGCGGGCGATGGAGGGGATATTTTCATACGAAAGCACCACCTTGCCGCCCAGGGGTTTAAAGGCGAGTCCAGCCGTTCCGGGCGTAACGACGGCGCCGAGCAAGGCATGGTCCTGCAGACCTTCCCACGCCCCGGGAAGCGTCAGCGACAGCGTCCTGGCATGGCGCTGATAGTTTCCATAGGGGAAAACGGCGACCCCTTCCAGGGCCTTCCCTTCCGGGAGCGAGCCCTCCAGCACGGCCGTTCCGGTGGGCTTGACCTGAGTTACCTCCAGCCGCGCCGATCCGCCGCCCGACAGGGTGACGAACACGGCATCGCCTACGGCCCATTTGTAGCCTTCCGCCGTAGCGGTAAGGGAAACAGGACCTCCCGGAGTCAGCCTGGGCTTCTCGCGGGAGCAGGAAGCCGAGCACAGCAAGGCCGACAGCGCCGCTGCCGCCAATACACGGAAAACAAGACGAAAACGCATGGTCGTTTACAAGGTCTATACTATAGATAGTGTCGAACCCGCAAAACTACGTAATGGAAATGTAACTTTTTTTCTATTGCGCCGTGTTCCACTTGGCGGTGACCCAGACGGGGCAGTGATCGGAGGCGTTGTATGTCAGCGGGTTCACGGACGAAGTCACGACGCCGGAAGCCGTCACCTCCACCTTGGACTCGTATCCGTTCTTGAGCACCAGGATGTAGTCGATGCATTTGGTCAATGTCCGGGAAGGGAACGTATTGCGATCCGGGGAAATCCACACCCAGTCTTCCTGAAGTTTCTTGACGGTTTCAGATGTCGGCGTAGCATTTATGTCGCCTACCAGGAACACGGGTTCGGAAGCATTCGGCCGTCGGAGCGCCGGTGGTGAAGACGTCATCCAGCAACAGGATATGCTTCATTCCAGGTTTGTTTTATAAATAAATGTATACGTTTTCACAAAAAAATACCTATATTTGACTGAATAACCAAATAATAACCGAACCAATGAGCAAAGCAAACACCCCCACCCCGCACAATGCGGCAAAATATGGTGAGATCGCCAAAACCGTCATCATGGCCGGAGACCCCGTCCGCGTAAAATACATCGCAGAGAACTTCCTGGAGAATCCCGTCCTGTACAATTCCGTCCGCGGCATCCTCGGATACACGGGCACATACAAGGGCAAGAAAGTCTCCGTCCAGGCCCATGGAATGGGCATCCCCTCCATCGGCATCTATACCTATGAATTATTCAATTTCTACGATGTAGAGAAAATCATCCGCATCGGCACCTGCGGATCCTTCAAGGCAGAAGTCAAACTCGGCAGCATCGTCATCGCGGAAGGCGCCTGCACGGATTCTTCCTATACCGCCGGCATCCAGCTTCCCGGCCCCTACTCCGCCATTGCGGATTTCACGCTGCTGCGCGACGCCGTAGCACACGCCGAGAAGGAGAAGCTCGACTTTGAGGTCGGCAACGTCCTCACCTCCGACTGCTTCTATAACGAAGGCGGCAAGGAGCCGCAGTGGGCCCGCCTGGGCGTCCTGGCCGTGGAGATGGAGGCATACGGTCTTTATTTTAACGCCGCCATTTCCGGCAAGAAAGCCCTCGCCATCCTCTCCGTCAGCGACAACACCATCACCCACGAAGAACTCTCTGCCGAGCAGCGCGCCATCGGCCTCAACAACATGATCAAGATGGCCCTGGAAATCGCCTGACCGATGAAACGCGTTATCGCCATTCTGTTGTCTGCGCTCCTTGCGCTTGCAACTGCCGCCGGCCAGCCCAGGGATACGCTCCGGATTCTCGCCATCGGCAACAGTTTCTCGGAAGATTCCGTGGAACAATACCTGTGGGAATTGTTTGATGCGGCCGGCATTCCCGTTATCATCGGCAATATGTATATTGGCGGCTGTACGCTCGAGCGGCATTTCAAGAATACGGTCACGGACAAAAAAGACTATGCCTACCGCAAGGTGGTCGACGGAGTCAAGACCGAGACGCCCAAGGTCAATATCTCGTACGGACTGAAGGATGAGCCCTGGGATTACGTCAGCTTCCAGCAGGCCAGCGGCGTCTCCGGCGAGTATGAAACATACGAGCCCTACCTGCAGGCGCTCGCCGCCTATGTCCGCCGCCGCGTCCCCGCCACCGCCACTTTCATGTGGCACCAGACATGGGCCTATTCGACCGATGCCGGCCACAGGGAATTCCCGCGTTACGAAAGGGACCAGCTAAAGATGTATCATTCCATCATGGCTGCCTCCCGGCAGGCGGCAGGTGCGCGGGCCTTCCCCATCCTGATCCCCTCCGGAACGGCCATACAGAACGCCCGAACCAGTTCGCTGGGCGACGCCCTCAACCGGGACGGATTCCACCTCGAGAAGACCTATGGCCGTTATACAGCTTCCTGCACCTGGTTCGAGGCCATATCGGGCATCAGCGTGGTGGGGAATGCCTACCACCCCGATTCCATTTCGGATGAGACGGCCGCGATCTGCCAGGCGGCAGCCCACCATGCCTGTCAACGCCCGTTTACTGTTACATCCACCGGGCCGGCGCCGGCCACCCGGGGATCCGTACCAGACCCGGAAGCCCATGTCCTCCTGCCCGTCTCCGGAAACGTCAAAACGCGGATCGCCGTCTTCGGCGGCTCGCTTTCCGTGAAGCCGGAGTCTGACGCCGCCAAGCAGATCTGGGCGGACGCCCTGGACGCGGAGGTCACCACCTATGGAGTCGGAGGTGCCGGATTCGCCATCTCCAGAGGGTATTCCATCCAGAAACAGGTGGACGAAGCCGGCGTATACGACATCTATGTACTGTGGGCCTCCACGAATGATTTCGTCGGTGACGAAAAGTGCGGGACATGGAAGGATTATACCGAGGCGGACGGATACAATACCTCCAAACTGGACACCCAGTGCGGCGGAATCAATTACTGCATCCGCCGCCTGCGGGAGAAGAACCCCGAAGCCCGGATCTATTTCTTCACATCCCTCCGGTTCTTCCGGCGTGATGCGGGCTACAACCCCTTCTCGACCGACGTCAACAAGACCAAAAAGAACTTCGCACAGTATGTTGATGCCCAGATCGCCTGCTGCCGTTACCAGGGCGTCCCTGTCCTGGACCAGTTCAGCCTGCAGGATGTCGGCATCGACAATTACCAACCTTTCTATCTGGAGGACAAACTCCATATGACCGAAGAGGGGTATCGTAGGATTGCTCCGCTCCAGGCCTCCTTCCTTGCGGCAGGAAGATAGACTCCCGGGAACAAGATTGCCGGAGAATCGTTATCTTTGCAAAGATATGATTCTCCGGCGATTATATATACTGCCTCTCCTTCTTCTCCTGGCAGCCGCTCCCCTCTCCGCCCAGGAAGTCCTCAGGGCCTCCCGGATCCAGGTGAAGGGCGGTCACCGCCATCTTCCCGCCCTCGGCCTCCCCGTCCGGACAGACGGGACGGTGGACGGCGTCATCCGGTTCCGCGACGGAAGATGGACCGGCGCCGACTCCCCCTCCCTGCCGCCAAGATGGACCATGTGGCCGATGACCCGTGACAGCCTCGCGCGGCCGGAAGCCGCCGCACCGGCGCTGGAGGTATGCCGGAAATGGGCCGGAGAAGCGCCCAATGATCCCGCGTCCGTCGTTTACGGCCCGCTGAGAGACGGTTGGTTCATCGCCGTCTGCAAGAAAATCCGCAGGGCTCCAGGATGGAAATCCATCGGATTCTTTCTGCCCCAAACCGGTTTTGACGCCCTACGCGGCATCTTCAGCTACAGTGTCAGCGTCAACTGGATCGAGCACAACACCGGCTACGACCTCTTCCCCCGCCTCCCCTCCCATCTGCAAGAAATCATCGAAGAGATGACCGCCGCCGAACTGCTCTGTCCCTTCCAGGAAGTGGAACTGATCGAGCCGGACCTTCCCGACCGGGAAGTCGACAGGGATATAGAGGTGGATTTCCGGGAGTACAATTGATTCCGGCAGAATAGCATTATGTGGCGATTCCCGCCACAAAACATTCATTCATACCGACTACTTTTGCAAAAAAGTGCATCGATATGAAAAGGATCATTGCTTTATTCCTATTATCAATGACAGCCATCACGGCCTCAGCGCAGGCCGGGCTCAGCGAGGGTGAGGCCTATGTAAGTCCCTCGGCCACCCCTCATCAGTCCAAGAAGCATTGTCCGCACTGCGGCATCACTATGGGCAACATCACCTATCCGTGGCAGCATGAGACCTGGTGCCCCTACTACAGAAGCCAGAGCTCTGGCGGCGGCAGCAGCTCTTCGTCCATCTCCTCATCGGTAGCCGGGGCCGCCCTCGGCGCCGGAGCGGCCGTTCTGGGCAGCGCCCTGTCCAACCTGATCACGGCGGCCCTGGACCACAGCCACGGGGACAACAATTATTACACGAACGACTCCTTCGGCGGCCAGATCTCTTTCAAGACGCAGTATTACAGCGACGACGACCACACCTGTGTCGTGCTGCGGGACCCCAAGACCGGCAAGAAGGGCATCTGGCACAACGCTTACGTATTTAACCACAAGTCCGACCCTCAGCCCACCTCCGGCTTCTGGATCCTACAGCCCGTGTTTGACCAGATCTATATGAGCGAACATATGGGCAAGCCTTACGCCATTACCTGCCAGACGGTCAAGCCCAAGAAAGGGGATCCCAGGGCGGAATGGAAAGTCTATGAGTTCGGCCTGGGCCATATGTGCTACAACGGGCACGCAACAATCATTTCCCCCTTCCCGGCCACCGATGTGGAATTTTCCCTCAAATACGGGAAGATCATGCTGCAGCAGGATGGTGAGGCTTGGAGCCTTTACAAAGTGGATCGGGCCGGTGTCGATGAAATCAAGAAACGCCCTATCACCCTCAAGCCGCTGGCCGCACCGCAGTTTGACAGCATCCAGTTCTACGGTAACCAGAACATTGTATGGCAGGGCGGCCATGCCGGTATCGTCGACGACAATGGGAAGGAGTTGATTCCTGTAAAATACAAGGATGTAGGAACGATCATCGGCAAGAACAAGTGGGCCTGGGCCGTAGCCGACGACGGAAACGCAGGACTGGTGAACAGCAAGGGAGAAGTGATTCTGCCGTTCGTGCACTCCAGTATTCACGTGGATGAGTACGGCGTATCGGCCCGCCGGGAAGGCGAAAGCAAGTATTTTGTTCTCTTGGAAGACGGTAGCAAGACGCCCGCCATCTACGACGATGTAACCTTCACCAAGGACGGTTATGTGTATAGCATAGACGGTCTGTACGGTTTTGCCACGTCCAAGGGTAAGACGGTGCTGGAGCCGGAGTTCGAGAGCATCCAGATCGTGGACCACGATCCCGAACTGGTAGATTTTACGCCGCTCAACGACGAATACGTGGGAAAGAAAATGTTTTTCGTCAAGAAAGACGGCAAGTGGGGCGTGAAGCACTTTACGGACGGAACGTACATCCTGGAGCCCCTGATCCTGGACCGGAGCAAGGTCCTTTACTATCTGGGCACGCTCAAGACAACGGATTATTACATGGTGGCAAGGAGCCAGCGCCACGGATATGCCGAGCGGAAAGGGGAGTTCGAGACGGAGGCGCAGTTCGAGGCCCGAAAGGCGGATCCCGTCGCCAATGAGGCGTATGTCAACAAACAGATGGAAGGATTCCCCCTGCTGTTCCTCAAGTCCATGTTGGCCAATGCCGTCGGATACAGCACCGGAATGACCATTAACTGGCACGACTACGATGCCGACAAAGGGGCATTCCCTTTTACCAGCAACCTTTCGCCCATTCCGGTCTATTATCTTTCCGTCCCCGTGGAAGAAGGTCCGGCATTCCGCCAGGCATTAGCGAATGTACGGACAAAAGAACTGCTGCAGACGGTCAAGGTGTTCATTTACCAGCATTTTGCCCAAATTGCCGAGATGGATGTCAAGCTTCCTTCCGGCAAGACTTATCATTATGTAAATCCGGGCCTGCAGGGTTATACCGGCCCCATTGTTAAATATTCAGATATATATTGATTATGAAACATTTAGCTATTTTTCTAGCGCTTGCGGCGCTCCTGCTTGTGCCCGTTTCCATGAACGCACAGCGCAAAAACGAGAATCTGGGGAAGAAATATGGCCCTTACGAGATCAAGATCGGCAAGGGAAAGTGGACCAGTGACGCTCCTGTTACGGCCATCTGGAATAACGAAACCAAAGTCTGGGTCACCTCTCCTGTCATCGACAAAAAAGGTGGGGCCCTGTACTTCCTTCCCACCACAGAAGTGGATTTCATAGAAGGAGAGGATTATGTTCCCGAGGCCCAGGGGCTGGTGCAAGTTTTCTGGGGCTTCCGTTGGGCAAAGGGTATAGAGAATCCCAGTCAGAAATGGTCCTGCAACGGTGAGTGTGGGGTGTACAGAATAGAAAACGACAAGTTGGTCCCCATCATCGAGTCCGGAAATTCGTTGGAGAGGGCCTATGCCTGGGAGGCACGATATGCTTATTTCCGCGTTATTCCGCATCATGCCCTCATCATCGGTACGTTCCTCAAAAAAGACAAAGAAGGCCTTTCTGTCTTTAACCTGGAAGGAGAACGTTTGTACAACGACGTGAAAGATTTCGAATTCAAGAATCAGCCCAGCCTGTACATCCAGCTGGAAGACGGCACCTGGCACCACCTGGACCCCTCCGACGGCAGCCTGGTGGATTAGGACCGACTATATATTACGAGAAAAAGGAAGCATCACGCTTCCTTTTTCTCTTCTTTCTTCGCCTTGAGGTCGGCCAGTTTGTCTTTGGCCTTCCCGGCAAGGTCTGCGCTTTTCTCCTTTACACTTGCAAAGGCTTCCTTGGCTTTCGGGGCGGCTTTGTCGTAAAGTTCCTTTGACTTTTCCTTTACGTTACCAGCCACTTCGCTGATTTTTTCACCGGCCTTTGCAGCCGCATACTTCAATTTTTCGTCGAAGGTCACCTTGCCGTCGCCGTTGAGATCGCGGGGATCTTTGATCGTTTCTTCTGCCATAACAGTTGCGTTTTATGAATTGTTCCGAAATATACACATTTTTGCCGAATGTCCGTGCGTATAGCTTATGATATTTTGTATCTTTGTGTATTATGATTAAAATCGGAGATAAAATGCCGTCCTTCGAGGTCCTGGACCAGGACGGAAACACCGTGAAGTCCGCGGACTTCATCGGGAAGAAGACCATCATCTATTTCTATCCGAAGGACAACACTTCGGGATGCACCGCCGAGGCCTGCTCCCTGCGGGACAATTACGCCGCCCTCACGGCGGCGGGCTACAATGTCGTCGGCGTAAGCAAGGACAGCGTGAAGTCCCACAGCGGATTCCGCAGCAAGCATAATCTGCCTTTCACCCTGCTCGCGGACACAACGACGAAGATGCTTCAGGATTTTGGCGCCTGGGGCGAGAAGAAAATGTACGGCAAGACGGTCCTCGGAACCCTCCGTCGCACCTTCATATTCGACGAAGAGGGCATCCTCACGCGTATCATCGAGAAGGTCGATACCAAGAACGCCGCTTCGCAGATCCTGGAGGGATAGGAAATGATTGACGAAATCCTTCAATTCAACCGACGCTTCGTCGCCGAAAAAGCCTATGAGCCTCTAATCACGGACAAATACCCCGCCAAGAGGCTGGCCGTGCTCACATGTATGGACACGCGGCTGACGGAACTTCTTCCCAAGGCGCTCGGGCTGCGCAACGGCGATGCCAAGATCATCAAGAACGCCGGAGGCCTCATCCTTTCCGAAACCGATTCCGCCATCCGGTCACTGCTGGTGGCCATCTATGAATTAGGTGTCCGTGAGGTAATGGTCATCCATCATTCCACCTGTGGCGCCTGCCATATGAGTTATTCGGAGTTCAAGCCACATATGCTCGAGCACGGAATTGCCGCGGAGACCCTCTCGGAGTGGGAGGAAAAAGGCATCGCCGGCTGGCTGGAAGGATTCCACGACACCGAGGGTTCCGTCCGGAAGACCGTCGCGACCATCAAGGAGCACCCGCTGGTACCCAAGGATATCACCGTCCGCGGATTTATCATCGATTCCGTAACGGGGGAACTCAGCGAGATTATATAGGAGAATCCCTCTTCCTCCGGGATTCCGCTGCGCGGCCTACGGCCGCTTGCGCTATCCCTCCCGCCTACCGGCGGGGTTTGCATAAAGCTATCAAAAAGTCCAGATCAAGCAAGCTTGTCTGGACTTTTTGCTACCTTTCTGCGGAGGAAGAGGGATTCGAACCCCCGGTACATTGCTGTACAACAGTTTTCAAGACTGCCGCCATCGACCACTCGGCCATTCCTCCATCGGGACTGCAAAGTTACTGCTTTTTTGCAAGAAAGCAAGCGGTGGAAAACTTTCACAAAAACTTTTGCAAGAAACTTTGTTTCTTATCCGGGCATTGTGTAAATTTGTGCCCGGTTTAGAAAATGTTTATTTTTTTTACATATTTCCGTTACCATGCAAAAGAAAATGCTTTATTCCGTCCCCGCATGCAGAGTCGGCGGGGTCTGCGTCGAGCGCTGTTTCCTGCAGGCTACCATAACCGGCGGGAACATTACCCCGGGAGAAGATCCCGGTACCGGTGGATCCTGGAATTTCGGCGATGAAGATTAAAATGAATGGCCGTATGAAAAAGATCACCCGTTACGCAGCAGCGGTTGTAGCAGCCGCCCTTGCACTTGTTTCCTGCAACAAGAATGAAAGCGGCCTCTTCGGCGGCGGCAAGACCCGCATCACCATCGGTGCCAGACCGGAAGAAGCCCAGGAGAGCACCAAGACTTATCTCAGCGAAGAAGCCTCCCCCACCGGAGGTTCCGTTTACCATTCCCACTGGAGCAATTCCGGCGAGGAACTCGGCGTCATCTTCGGAGAAATTACCGATAAATCCAAATCCATCAAGCTCACGGCCGAGGAAACGACGGACAACAATCCCATCTTCACCGGAAATGCCACGCTGGATGACGGAACCTATAATATGTTCCTCTTCTACCCGGCATCGGCCTTCGAAAAATGTTATACCGCCGGAACGGTCGGCCTCAACCTCAAAGCCGTGCAGCATCCGGTCCTCGGCTCCTTCGACCCCTCCTGCGACATCATGGGCTGGTCGACCGACAATGCCGTTGTGGAAAACAGTTCCTTCACGCTGGAAGGCATCACCCTGGCACGCCCGATGGCCATTCTCCGTATCAACCTCAACGCCCCGGCCGGCGGCGGCAAGGCGCGGGAAGAAGGAATCGGCAGCGTAACCGGCTTCAAGATGGAAGTCGCTCCCGGCGAAACTTCGTCGGAGAAAGTGACGCTCACCGGTCGTGCCGCCCTGGTTCCCGATACCGGGGAAATCAACAACGGGAACGTTGAAAACAACTATGTAGAAGCCAGCATCGACGCCGCCGAGATGATTATCATCGGCGAAAGCGAAGGCTTCCAGAGCGTCTATCTGATCGTCAATCCGGCCACAATTCCTTCCGGCAGGGAAATTACCTTCTCCGTCGAGACCGAGAAGTACAGCGGCGTCAACAAGATCGTCCGTACCGTCACCGCCCCGGCCGACATGGCCTTTGAGGCCGGCAAGGTCAACACCATCAACCTGACCCTCCGCGACAAGGACTTCCCGGCAGAAGTCATCGACGAAGACTACAACGGCGACTGGCTGATTACCGGCGTCAAGAACGATGTGACCTATGCGGCCCTCGCATTTAGTTCCGGCAACAACCTGAAGGCCACCGCCGCCCTCACGTTCTCCGCGGACGGTTCCACCGTCAGCAGCGATACCGACCTGTCGAATTGCATCATGACCTTCACCAAGGTTACGGAAGGCGAATACGCCGGAATGTACACCATCCAGGATGCGAACGGCAAATATTTATATGCCTCGAGTTCTTCCGGCAACCAGCTGAAAGCGAAGGATGAACCGGATGTCAACGCATACTGGACGGTCACTATGGAGGGTGAGGACTATTCCATCATCGCGTCCAAGAGCAGCAACAGGAATGTCATGCGGTTCAACCCCAACGGGAACAACGACGCAATTGTTGCCTGCTACGCTTCCGACTCCCAGAGTCCGGTCAAACTCTACCCGGCCTCGATGATCAGCGGCGGCAGCCCCGTCGTCACCTCGACGACCGTTGCGGACATTCTGGAAGGAGGCGCCGGTTCATATGGCAAGGTGGAGAACCTGCTGGTATATGCCGTTTCCGGAAAGAATGTCATCGTCGGCGACAGCACGGGAAAGATGCTGTTATTCATGGATAATACGCTGAAGGTCGGCGACAACATTACCATTACGAACGCTGTCACGACAGTCTATAGCCAGGTCGTTCTGGAAATCACCGGCGGCACGATCGCCACGAATTCCAGCGGCAACACGGTCAATCACGGCACTGCCGTCGCCATCGATGATGCAACGACCTGCGAGGCTCAGCTCAACGCCTTCTCGGCAACCGGATTCCACTCTGCCATCTATGTCGCCATGATCGGAGACCAGAGCGGCAGGAACATCCAGGGATCCAACGCCAAGCTTTATCTGAGCCAGGCGAATGACGCGACCAACAACAAGAGGGTCGAGACGCTCGGATACGTCTATGCCTATAGCAGCAGTCACTCCAACTTCTACTACCAGGCCGTTTCCATCACGGAATATACCGAACCGGGCGCCCCTTCGCTCTCCGTTTCGCCCAACGAACTCAGCTGGGCCACGAACGAGTACGGGCAGAGCAGTGCCAAGGAAGTGACCGTCACGCTCAACGCGGAAGTGGACGAGGACAATTACACGATCTCCGGCAGCGACGACAACTGGGTGGTAACGCCCTACGGCGGCAACGGCGGGACCATCTCGGTCTATCCGAAGACCGCCAACACCGGTTCTTCCGCCAGGACCTTCTCCTTCGACGTGGTCCACGCCGACGACAACACGGTGAAACAGACCGTCACCTGCACGCAGGCGGCAAATGCCGTAACCATTTCCACCATCCTCGCGGATGCGACTGTCACTTCTTCCAACACCGTCAACTATGAGGTGGACGGCGTTACCGTGATGGCGGCCCAGGGCGGAAAGAATTATGTCATCGGCGATGCCACGGGCGTTATGCTGATGTATGTCAACCAGACTCTTACCGTCGGGAAGCAGTACAAGGTCAGCGGTGGCGTCAAACTCTACAACGGAGTCCACGAATTCACAGGAACCCTGAACATCACGGAAAGCACCGGCACCGCTCCCGCGGCCGGTACGCCTGAAACGATGACGGTTTCTTCCCTGACCGCATACGCAGCCGCCCCCGTGACCAAGTATGCCGTCGTCACCGCCACGGCTCAGTCCAGCGGCTACCTCTGCTCCGACGGCACCAACACCATCAACGTCTATGACGGGACAGGCACCTGGTCGCAGTTCTACGGGAAACAGGTCAAGATCACCGGCTATCTGATCGGCTTCTACAACAAGATCAATATGATCGCCACGGCCATCGAAGACAATACCGATCCCAATACTCCGTCGATCAGCGCGGATGTCACTTCCCTCACCTGGGCTTCGAACGAGTATGGAACAAGTGCCGCCAAGAGCATCAAAGTCACTATCAATGCTAACGCTTCGGGTTACACCTTCTCCTGGGGAGTGGGCCGCAACAATGTATTTGACGTCGTTGACAACGGCGACAATACGGTCAGCGTCTATCCGATAGCCGCCAACACCAGCACGACAGAGGATTTAAAATCAGCGCTCAGGATTGAACATAAAGAAAATCGGGACCTGTATGCCGAGATTGCCCTCACGCAATACAGGGTCCCCGGCGGCAGTATCACGACTGTGACGGACGTGTTGAATAATGCTTTCACCGGGGTAACTGGGACTTCTTATGCGTCCTGGACGAAAACCGGAACTTCCGGTACTATTTACTCCGGTCAGAGTGCCGGCGGCAACAGCTCTATCCAACTTCGTTCCACTAACAGCAATTCCGGTATCGTTACAACCGAATCCGTCGGTAGTGTAAAAAGCATAACCGTGACGTGGAACGACAACACCACTGGCGGCAGAACGCTTGATGTCTACGGAAAAGCTTCGGCTTATTCCGCTCCGACAGATTTGTATAATTCTTCGACGCAGGGAACCAAACTGGGAACTATCGTCAAAGGATCATCTACGACACTGACGGGCAGCGGTGATTATGATTATATCGGACTTCGCAGTAACAACGGTGCCATGTACATTGACAAGATTGAGATTGTCTGGCAAAAATAGACATCGGTGACCCTTCATTTTTTCAGCGGCTCCTCACGGGGCCGCTGATTTTATTTTACAAGCGGTTCGAAGATCCGGTTCAGGAGCGGATCGGTGAGTTTCATGCAGAGCCCCGTAAAGACGGCCTGGATAACGGTCCCCTCCCGGATGACATTCGTCGTATCGTTTCCGGTCAGACGGGCAAAAAAGACAAGGGCAAGAATCGCAGTGATGGCGACAAGGACGACATCCATCACGACCTTGATCGTGCTGAATTTGGCCTTTGTCCGCTGGGTAATGACGTTGAGGAGGCTGTCCGCAGGCAGGATCCAGCCCTTTCCCACCACCTCAAGACGGATGCCGACGGCCGTCAGGACAACAGCGGCAAGACAAAGCAGCAACTGCATCCAATAATGGGTCGCAGGAGCATTCAGCGCATCAAAGAGCCAGATGGCACCGTCCACCAGGTACCCGAAGATCAGGATCGGGATGACCTGCAGCACATGCGCCCACTTGAAATCCTTCCGGAGAATACACGCCTGCAGCACGATAAAAAGCAGATTGAAACCCCATGTGAACGTCCCGACGGAAATCTCCGGCCAACGGAGGCTCATAACGGTCGGAATGCAGGAAAGCGGGGCGATTCCCAGATTGGATTTGATGGAAAGGCCCACGCCGAGCGCGACGATGACGAGCCCGAGCGTAGATATTCCGTAACGGATCAATATGTTACCCGCTTTCATGGCCGTTTAAGCATCGGGATTGCCGAAGTTCCGGGAGACGAAAGGAAGAGCCATTCTCAGCGCCTGATGCCAGTATTCCCAGCAATGCCAGCCGTCACGGACACGGAGTTCGGCCTTGACCTTGCGCTGACGCATTTCCTGATAAATCTTGACCGAAAGGTTAAATAAATAATCATCGTCCCCGCAGTCGAAGAACCATTTGACCGTGCGGAGCCTCTCGAGCGTCGGTTCATCGGCGTTGACGACAAAGTCGATGGCTGAATGTTCACGGACCGATTTACTGACGATATACAGCTTATCCGACGGATCCGTCGCCTCCGGTTCCTGGGTGTCGAGCCAGGCGCTCATCGCATAGCAGCTGGAGAACATGTCCGGATGCCGCTGGCAGTATACCGTACTGCCGCCTCCGCCCATCGAGAGGCCCATGATTGCCCTGTGCTGCTTGTCTCCGCGGATCCGGAAGCGCGACTCAACCGCCGGTATCAGTTCCTGGAAGAAGAAATCCTCGTACGGATGTCCGGGGACGTTGAAGTAGCCGTTATAGGTATGATGGACATCCGGTCCGCCCGCGTTGGGCATGATAATGACCATCCGCGCGATCTCTCCCGAAATAATCATCTCGTCCACAGGCTCTTTCATATGCCCTTTGACAGCCCAGGCCGTATAAGTATCGGACAGGCCGTGCAGCAGATAGACCACGGGATACAACTTCGCGGCATCCTCATCGTAGCCGGCAGGCAGGTAAACATTGACCGCCACATCTTCTCCCAGCAATTTGCTGTGCACTTGTTCGGTCCGTATCTCACTGGTGCGCAAGGGTTTTGCGAGCGCGCAGACTGCCAGGGCCAGCGCCACCGACAGGGAAAGCATTCTTTTCATGACAATCGGTTTATTATCCGGTGCAAGTTAGCGAATTTCCCGGAAAGAGACAAACCCTTCGTCCGGGAATTCTACCTGCGCTCATTACCGCGGACATCATAATAGAAGTCCATACCGGCGCGGCGGCAGTGGAACAGGCCGTTGGGCATCAGGTCTACGAAATCGCCCCAGACGCTGCCGATACGGCTCCCGTCCGGGCCGTGGACATGCCAGAAGCTGCCGTTACGGACTTTGTAACAGCCATTCCCGAGCAGGAACACTTCATCGCCCCAGATAATCCTGTCGTCGCGGCGGTTATACACCGAAACCCTGTCCAGTTTGATCCGTACGTGGCATCCGTTCCAAAGCTCCTGCCAGTCCATGGCACAGCGGATTTCAGGACGCATATATCCATATCCGGCGCGACCTTTTCCGCGGTCATGACGCGGATCGCGCCCATGGCCACGGTGCTGATCATAGCGGGTTTCATAACGCGCAGGATGATCATTGCGCTGTCCGCGATGATATCCCGGATGATGGTTGTGATGCTGGGCCGAAACCGATACGGCCAGAAGCATGGATGCTAAAAATATGAAAATCTTTTTCATGGTGACCTCCTTTTTCCGTTGCCAAAGCAATTATCAGGCCAGCGGAGGAGATCACTCCTGCACGGGAACCAGGAATTCCTTCATGGTATTCCTGTAAATGTTGCCATAGTTCTCATCATTGTACAGGCCTGCGTGCGAACCGGTCGTGTGGGTAGCAAGCTGATAATACAGGTCGTGCATGGAGATGGACGGATTGGCCTCTACCTCACTTCGGAATATGCGGGTAAAACGGTTGGACAGGTAGATGCCATCTTCCAGTACGTCGGCGTGGGAGGACTCGCCGCTGCTGGCCGCACAGAGGAAAAGCACGCCCGGAATGCCTTCGCAATACTTACCGATGGAGCCGCTGTAACAGGTTTCCATCACGGCCAGCAGCAAGGCGCGGTCTTCCGTGCCCTCCTCTTCGAGCCAGGCGTTCAGGAGCTCGTCGGCATTGTCGATGCTGGCAGGCTGCCGGAGAACGAGCTGTACTTCCGGATGGCGCCTTCCCGCAGGAAACCGCGGCGACGAAGGCCAGGAGAAGTGGCGCGCGTTATTTCTTGAACAGCTTGCGGATCAGGTTCCAGACAAACAGAAGGATGACGGCGCCGATGAGCGCACTGACGATCTGCCCGTACCAGCGGGACCAGAAAGAGCCGTCCGCGCCGATAAGACCCAGCAGCCAGCCACCGATGAGACCGCCGATGAGACCGATGATGATGTTCCAGATCAGGCCGCCTTTGGTCTTGCGGACGAAGAAACCGGCCAGCCAGCCTGCGATGGCACCGAAGAGCAGGGTAAGAAGGATGTTGACAATCATGGTTTTAACGATTAAAGGATTCGCATAATAATATGGATGAATCAGTTAGACAAATATAAGAAACTTTTTCCTTTGTTTACCAGGGGACGACCAGCTTGAATGAAAAATTCCGCCCCATATTGCATATCCCTATGTATTTCAAACGGCTCAGGTGGGGCATATAGGCCCTGTTGGTCAGGTTGGAACCGATGATATACAGCGACAGGCGCGTCTTGCCCCGGATCACCAGATCGGTGCCGGCCGCCGCGCCGAGAAGGAGGTAGGACGGGGTGGCCGTTTCCGTTCCTCCCGCCGCATAGAAGTGATTCTGGGCCAGATTCCAGTCAAGATTGACGGACACAAAGGCATTGTTGAAGAGCCGGCCATCGTGGGTGATTTCCCATTTGATTTCGGAAAAGAGACGGGGCGCCGGAATCAGGGGGAGATCGTCGCCCCCCTTCTCCCGGGCATAGACGCAGGAAAAGGCGCTGCTCAGATGCAGCTGATGGATGGGATGGATATCGACCGCGATTTCTCCGCCGGCCAGATGAGCCAGGCCGCTGCGGAATGCATAGACCGGGAGACCTTCGTCGGAGAGCGCGCCGTTGCGGGCGGCAAAGATATAATTGTCGACCCGGCTGACAAAAAGCGCCGACTGTACTGACACATATTTCGAATTGAAATCCAGCCCCAGGTCACCCTGGAGGCTGTATTCCGGCTTCAATTCCTTATTTCCCAGTTCATAGCGGAACGTACCTTCGTGCTCACCGTTGGAACTCAGTTCGGCGAGGTTGGGAGCGCGGAAGCCCCGTGCCACATTCGCCTTGAACGTAAAGTGCGGTCCCAGTTGGCACGTCGCCCCAAGGCTGGCGCTGACTCCGGGGAAGCGGCGGCGGAACGGCTCGAAGCGTCCTTCTAGGGCCTTGCTGTGAAGCCATCGCAGATCGGCCCTGACACCTCCGGAGAACGTCCATGCTCCCAGCGACTTGGTCGCGGTGGCGAACAACCCGGCATCAAAAAGGGTGTAGGCCGGAATCAGATACTCTTCACCCAGATTGTCACTGACCTGTCCCATCCCGGCCAGTCCGAAGGCAGTCTTCCAGCCTTTTCCAAAGGTACATTGGTACCGGAGGTCATAATGGACGGTGTTGAGCAGAAAGTCCAGGCCGGGCTCGTCCGCGCTCTCCTCAAACTCCTGCCGGCGGTTCTGCTGCCAGGCCAGGATGACCTTCAGATTGCCGGGGCCCAGATGGAAGGTATTGTCCGATACTACTTTATAATGCCGAACCTGCTGGAAAGGCAAAGCAGGGGCATAGCCAAAGTTCTCCCCTTCCCCCTCGATCATGCCCGGAGTCAGATGGAAATAACTGAAACGGAGCCGGGAATAGCCCCAGGACCCATTGCGTCCCAGCAGGACGGATGCCGCCCGCTCCCGAAAGCCGGAATTGGCCACCGGACCGTTGAGCGCATTCCTGTAGGCGTGGGCGTACTTGTCAGAGAAACGGCCGCCCAGGAGCCAGCCCTTGATGTTGCCGTCGGCCGACAGCGAATAGTTTACCTGGCCGCTGTTGGTCTGATAGGCGGCCGAGACGCTGCCGCCCCATTCTCCGGGCGCCCGGACGGGTTCCGGATGGAAGATCAGGATACCCGCCAGGGC
Source organism: uncultured Bacteroidales bacterium (assembly GCA_947165305.1). Lineage (GTDB taxonomy): Bacteria > Bacteroidota > Bacteroidia > Bacteroidales > UBA932 > Cryptobacteroides. The sequence goes on along the minus strand of CAMUZW010000029.1, from coordinate 2,705 downwards.
GTCGGAGCCGTACATCAGCGAGGCAGGTCCTTTGAGGATTTCGACGGAGTGCACGCCGGCCCCGTCTATCTCGATACCGTGCTCATCGCCCCACTGCTGCCCTTCCTGGCGGATACCGTCGCTGACCACGACGACGCGGTTGTATCCCATTCCGCGGATAACGGGCTTGGAGATACCGCCGCCCGTGGTGATTTCACTTACCCCGGGCTCCGTGGCGATGGCACTGATGATATTGCCGCCGGTGCGGGCGGAGAGGTCTGCCGGACGGACAACCGAAACCGGTGCCGGCATTTCTTTCATTTTGGCGTCTCCGGCGAGGCCGGTAACCACCAGTTCATTCAATTGCAGATGTTTATAGAACACATCTGTCGAATCAGGATCATTCTCCTGCGCTGCCGCGGCCACGCATACGCATAGCAGCGACAAAACAAATATTGTCTTGTTCATTCTGTTTCGTTTTAGTTGTAGAAAGGGATACTAAGAACAGAATGATACAGGCGGCGCTCTCGGAGAAGAATGATGGGTAAAACAAACCGGGACATCCTCGGTGAAGCGGTCGGAATCGACGGTCCGTTCCAAGGACAGTATGCTAATGGACAAGTCGGCGGACGGGGCATACTGCTGGTAAAGAATCCGGCAGACCAGACACTCATCCGTACAGATCTGTGCCGTCAGATGCCCGGGATGGGGCTTATGCTGCGAACAAGATTCACACGCGACATCTTCCTGCACCGAATCGGAATGATGATGATACGGCGCAACCAGCAGCATCGGCAGGAGAACCGACAGCATCAGGAATGCGGATATGCGCTGTTTCAGTAGCATCTTCGAAAATTGACGTGCCAAGTTACAATTTTTTTTTAATACAACGTGATTGTCTGGCCGGACAAACGGGCCGCCATCAGCTTTAATATCCTCAGCCATTGTTATTTTCAGGAATATGACTATCTTCGTAGAACTTGATGATCTGTTTATGAAAAGGATATTCTTAATCGCAGCGCTGGCGGTATCAAGCCTTTCCGCCGCAGCGCAGGGAACCCCGCCGGTAAGGGGGAATTTCTCCGCCGCCGAACTCAGCCCCTTCGTGGTAGAAGAATGGAATGCGACTGGCGACGCTGCCGGCTCCGCCCGCCGCATGTTCGATGCTTTCGATGCCAGGGCCAGCCTCCGGGAGGGTCTTATGAAGAACAATCTCAAGGGCCAGATGGTTTACTGGGAGCCCTATGCGCTCAAGTCGTCAATCATTGTCCACAGGGCCGACAGTACCGAAGCACGGGACTATTTCCAGGAGGGCGCGGCGCGGAACACGGGTTACACCTATAAGACCAGGGACACAAAAGACGGCATCAGTTACTTCGAGCGCACGGAATTTATGGACGAAGGCTACGTCTGCATCTGGGATTTAATGCAGTCTTTCGATTCCAGCCATAAAAAGGGGAATGCCGGCAAGGACAAGTCCATGAGCGGCGAGGGCAGCCTGCACGTCTGGTACACGCCGCTCAAAGTGCATATCAAAAACTCCGAAAAAGTATTCCCCGTGTATAAAGGCGGCACCGGAGCCATGGATTTCTATCTCTCCGACATCCAGGACCGCTGGTGCATAGACGGGTACACCTTCAAGGTCACATCCATGAACACCGGCATCTTTACCGTCGAGCAGCCGGAGGTCACATCCGACGGCGAAGGCAAAGTCCATGTACGTCTTCACGGAGTGGAAAAGGGAAAGGGGCGCCTTCGCGTTTACCTCAACCTTTCGCAGCCGGAGAACAACAGCTACGTCGAAGTTGAGGAATACTATGACGTAGAGGTGCTCGAAGCCGAAAAGTGGAGTTACACGCTGTCCGTGCACGACCAGTTTACCCTTCCGGCACACGACTACAGCATGAACGGCAAGTTTTCTGTCTCGGGCTCCCTGGACGAAAACGACGTACCGCACTGGAAGATATCCGACATCTCACCGGTCAGCCGTTCCGGCGGCGGCAGTTTCCCAGCCCAGGGCGAATTCATCAACAAGACATCCCGGGAAGACGGCGTGGTATTCGGATTCGATGTGCAGGGAATTCTTAACCGGACCGAAAGTTCCGTAAGCGCCCATATCGAGATGATGGGCGAAGCCCTTCAGTACATAGTCTCCGGCCAGGCAAAGACCGCCAACTCCAAGAATGTCGTCTCCATCATGCTGGCCACGCTGGAAGAGGGCAGCTGGCCTTTTCGCTCCAATATGCAGCTGATAGAGCAACTTGCCGGATCCAGCGTTTCAGGGAACGATTGGCGTTCACTGGATGCCGCTGCAAAAGAATTAGAGGCCCGGAACCAGCAGGAACAGGCCCATGCCGAGAGTGAGAAGAAGCCCAAGAAGAAAAGTGCCTTAAAGGAACTGAGCGAGGGGTTGAAGGCGCTCAAGGATCTGAAAAATTTCGAAATACCCGACATAAACCCCAAGAATCAGCAGATAACCCTGTCTACCGAGGCCTTTACTCCGCAGCAGGCGAAGGCACAGGCTGCCCAAGTGGCCTATATCAAGGAACACCACTGCCTTGTTATTCCGGATCTCACCCAGCTCCTCCTCCCCCACTTCGGGAACGTGCTGAAGGAGGCTGAAAAGGCAGGAGAGGGCGGAGACATCTCCTGGAAGGAAATACACGGCACGCTGAACCTGCAGAAAGAGAATCAGTGATAAAACAGGAAACCGAAGTAGACTCTGG
>CAMUZW010000028.1 GCA_947165305.1 uncultured Bacteroidales bacterium | reverse complement strand
AACTGGACCCTGTCATCGGACGCGACAAAGAAATCGCCCGCGTCATCGAGATCCTCGGGCGCCGCAAGAAGAATAACCCGATGCTGATCGGCGAGCCGGGCGTCGGAAAGTCCGCCATCGTCGAAGGCATCGCCCTCAGGATCGCCTCGGGCGACATCTCTCCGGTCCTGGCCAAGAAGCAGATCCTGTCGCTGGATATCGGCGCCATCGTCGCCGGCACCCGCTACCGGGGCGACTTCGAGAAACGGATCAAGACCATCATCAAGGAGGCCGCCTCCAATCCGGACCTGATCCTGTTCATCGACGAATTCCACACCATCGTCGGCGCCGGCGGCGCGGCGGGCAGCCTGGATGCCGCCAACATGCTCAAGCCGGCCCTGGCCCGCGGCGAAATCCAGTGCATAGGCGCCACCACGCTCGACGAATTCACCAAGATCATCGAAAAAGACGGCGCGCTGGACCGCCGGTTCCAGAAGATCACGGTCGAGCCGACTGACCTGAAGGAATCGATCGAGATCCTCCGCAACCTGCGCCCCAATTACGAAGAATTCCACCGCGTCACCTACACTGATGACGCCCTCGAAGCGGCCGTCACCCTTACGGACCGCTATATCACCGACCGTTCGCTCCCGGACAAGGCCATCGACGCGATGGACGAAGCCGGCTCGATGGTCCGGCTCAACCTTGCCAAGAAGCGCGGCAATAGCACCGTCGTGGACCGCGAGGCTATCGCCGCCGTCATCTCCCGGATGACGGGCGTCCCGGCCGGCAACGTAGCCGAATCGGAAGGCAACCGGATCCTCCGGATGCGGGACCGGCTCCGGCAACGGATCATCGGTCAGGACGAAGCCATCGACACCGTCGTCCGCGCTATCCAACGCAACCGCGCGGGGCTCAAGGACCCGCACCGGCCGATCGGCACCTTCCTCTTCTTCGGGCCTACGGGTGTCGGCAAGACGCAGCTGGCCCGGGCGCTGGCGCAGTATCTGTTCGATTCAGAGGAGAACATGGTCCGGATCGACATGAGCGAATATATGGAGAAATTCTCGGTCTCGCGCCTCATCGGCGCGCCTCCGGGATACGTGGGATACGAAGAAGGCGGACAGCTCAGCGAACGCGTACGTCGTAAACCCTACTGCGTGGTGCTGCTGGACGAGATCGAGAAAGCGCATCCCGACATCTTCAACCTGCTGCTGCAGGTGATGGATGAAGGACGCCTTACAGACAGCAACGGGCGCACCGTCAACTTCAAGAACACCATCGTCATCATGACCTCCAACGTGGGAACGCGCGAACTGGAGGAATACGGCAAGGGCTTGGGATTCCAGTCGGCCGGCAGGAATGTAGAATCAGACCGCAAGACCGTGCTGGCCAAAGCGCTGAAGAAGGCGTTTCCGCCGGAATTCATCAATCGCGTGGACGAACAGATCTTCTTCCATTCGCTGACCCGCGAGAATATCGAATCCATCATTGACATCGAGCTGAAAGACCTGCGGGAGCGGGCCCTGGAGGCCGGATACAAACTGACCGTGACCCCTGCGGCCAAGCGGCTTGTGGCAGATGCCGGATACGACCCCAATTATGGCGCCAGACCGCTCAAACGGGCCGTGATGCGGCTCATCGAGGATCCCGTATCCGAGTTTATCATCACCGACCGGATCATGCTCGGGAAAAACGTCCCGCAGGAGCCCCGCATCCTCAAGGTCGGTCTTGCCTCGGACAAGGAACACACCGAAGTGTCCGTCAAAGCGTCCTGATGTCCTCGATCTCGAGACCGAGGTCGTCGATCATATCTTTGAGAGCCTGGAAGGAATCATCGGAAGAGATGAAGTTGACAAGGGAGCTGAGGTTGTAATCTGTCTGTTTCATGATGTCGTCTTTTTCGTTTCTGATGCAAAGGTAAACCCTCATTGTGCCAAACCAAGGCACAATTAAAGTTTTTTTAAGAAAAATGGAAGAAACGCAAGAAAAAAGCACCGAAAAGCTGGCGCGATACGTCATTATCCTCGGCATCATCGCCCTGTCCGGCGCCCTTTGCTACTTTTTCAGCAACGTCTTCATCTACGTGGCGCTGGCCTTTGTCGTCTCGCTCATCGGGATTCCGCTCGCCGGTTTGCTGAAGAAAATCAAGATCAAAGGCAAAGCAATGCCGGATGCGCTGGCGGCGATCCTTTCGCTCATCATTATCTTCACGGGGCTCGGCCTCATAGTCGGAGAGACCTTCCCCGTCATCACGGGAATCGTGAACGAGGCGGCCGCCGTCGATGAAACGGCCGGCAACGCCGCCGTCAGCCCGCTCCGGAAGATCAATGACTTCCTGATCGCAAACTTCCCTTCCCTGGGGCGCGGCTTCCGGCTCGAAGTGGTGCTGCTCGACCAGCTCAAGGATGCGGTAAACCTTTCGGATGTGTCCGGCATGATGAAGACCATCATCGGCTCAGTCGCCTCCGTGGTGACGACCATCGCGGTCGCCCTTTTCTCCATCATCTTCATCTCGTTCTTCTTCATCAGGGACCGTGAACTCTTCTCCAAGATTGTCTGCGCCCTGGTTCCCGACAAATACGAAGAGCGTGTCCGCAAGGCCCTCGGTGAGATCGAGCACCTGCTGTCGCGCTATTTTGTTGGAATGGTCATTGAAGTCGTCGGCGTGGCCCTGATCAATTTCCTCCTGCTCTGGGGCATCGGCCGGATCGGCTTCCAGGCCGCCATCGGCATCGCCTTCATAGCCGGCATCCTCAACATCATCCCCTATGTGGGTCCGCTGATGGGTGAAGCCATCGGCGTCATCCTCGCCGTGATCCTCAAGCTGGGCACCGGCATCGGACTCGGTGTCAATATCTGGGTATTCGCCCTGATCATCCTCGCGTGCATGCTGGCCACCCAGCTCATCGACAACTTCGTCTTCCAGCCGGTCATCTATTCGACCAGCATCAAGGCGAGTCCGCTGGAAATCTTCCTCGTGCTGCTGGCGGCCGGACACATCGGCGGCATCGTCGGCATGCTGGCGGCGATACCGGCTTACACGGTCCTGCGAGTCATCGCAAGCCGTTTCTTCTATCATCTGAAACCGATCCGGAGACTGATCCCGGACCGGGACGGGGAATCCTGATCAGAGACGGGACATCCGTTCTACGGAGAGCTCCACGAGTGAGCGTACGGCGGCCTTGTAGTCGGGGTTGCTGCTCTGGAGATAGCGGTTGGCGATCGCGCAGCAGACAGTGCAGACGTCGTGACCGAGCATCGCGCCGAAGCCCGCGAGCGGAGAGGACTCCATCTCGAAGTTGGTGATGCGGTATTCGCCGAAACGGAAGGATTCGATCCTTTCGAGCATGTCGGGCATCGCCAGCGGGAGACGGACCACCCTGCCTTGAGGGCCGTAGAATCCGGGGGCGGAGATGGTCACGCCCTTGACGGTGACGTCCTTCATCAGGTTGATGATCTTGTCGCTGGCCTTGATGAAATACGGCGAAGGAAGGGATTCCTTCCAGTTCATATGCTTCTTGAAATCAGCCTCGACGTCATTGAGGGTGTATTTCTCCCGGCCGCCATACCAGTTCATCACGCCGTCGAAACCGACGCTGATATGCGAAAGGATGTAGGAGCCGAGGGGAATGTCGGCATGCAGGGCGCCGGAGGTCCCGATACGGAGGATGTTGAGGCTGCGGTGGACAGGCTTCACCTCCCGGGTCGCGAAATCGACGTTGGCCAGGGCGTCCAGCTCGGTCATCACGATGTCGATGTTGTCGGGGCCGATGCCATGGCTCAGGGCGGTGATGCGTTTGCCGTTACGGTATCCGGTGACGGAAACGAATTCGCGGGAGGCATGACGGCACTCGATGTCGGTCAGGTACTCCGCCACCATGTCGACCCGTCCGGGGTCTCCGACGAGGATGATGTTGTCGGCCAGTTCTTCGGGCTTGATGTGAATGTGGAATGCCGATCCGTCGGCGTTGATGATGAGTTCAGATTCCGGGATGCGCATATCTTTTAGTTTTAGTTATCCAAGATTACAAATTTAGTTTTTTTCGCGTAAAATTCCTATTTTTGCGGCCTAAAAAGTTTTTTTTGCTTATGTGGCAGCGAATTCAAACCCTATATCTGGCGATTGCACTCGGCCTCACGGCGTTTCTCTTCTGGGGCAACGCCGCAGCGGCGACAGGCACAGACGGACTCAATTTTATCCGCTACACCGCCATCGCAAAGCCTTTCATGCTGATCCTGCTGATTATCCTGGCGCTGGTGGAGGCCGTCGCCCTCATCGCCTTCAAGGTCCGTATCCTCCAGATGCGGCTCTCGGTCGTGGCCGGGCTGATCGCCATCGGACTGCAGGCCTGGCTCGGCGTAATGTACTTCACCGAAACGGGCTATGTCTTCCGCTGGACGGTCATCTTCCCGCTGCTCATCGCGGTCTGCGACTTCCTCGCGGCACGGGGCGCATTCCAGGACCAGCTCGTCGTCGAGAGCGCCCAGCGCCTCCGTTCCCGCCGCAAGCGCTGAATAAATAAGAATTATTAACTTTGTTGAATGAATAAAAGAGTAGTCATCACCGGAATGGGCGTCATCTCCGCCGTGGGGAACGACGTCCCTTCATTCTGGGACAGCCTTAAGAAAGGCATATGCGGCATCGATTACATCGAGCAGTTCCCCACCGAGCAGCTCCCCGTCAAGATTGCCGGCAAGATCAAGAATTTCGAACCCGAGAAATACGGGATGGAGAAGCCCTTCATCCGCAAGCAGGACCTCTTCGCGCAGTATGGCATGGCGGCCGCCTGGCAAGCCGTGCATGATGCCGGGCTCATCGCTGAAGGAGAGGGCCGGAACATCAATCCCGACCGCCTCGGCGTGTATGTCGGCTCCGGCATCGGCGGCTTCGAGGTCCAGTACCGCGAGACCGCAAAGATGCTCGAGGACCCGTCCGGGCAGTGGATCAGCCCGCTCTTTATCCCGACGATGATCTCCAACATCGCGGCCGGGCAGATCGCCATCAAGCACCACGCCCAGGGGCCCTGCCTCGACATCGTGACAGCCTGTGCGACCTCCTCGCATTGCATCGGAGAGGCCTTCCGGGCCATCCGTCACGGATATGCCGACGCCATCATCGCGGGCGGCTGCGAGAACGCCACGATCCCGCTCGGCATCGCCGGCTTCGCCAACGCCAAGGCGCTTACGCGGAATGAAGACCCCAAGTACGCATCCCTCCCCTTCAACAAGAACCGCAAGGGCTTCGTCATGGGAGACGGTGCAGGCATCCTGGTCCTGGAAGAGTACGAGCACGCCTTGAAGCGCGGCGCAACGATCTACGGTGAGATGACCGGCTACGGCAATACCTGCGACGCTTATCACGCCACGGCCCCGCGGCCGGACGGATCCACACAGGCCAAGGCCATCCGCTTCGCCCTGGAAGAATCCGGGTTCGACGAGACGAAGGACAACCTGTACATCAACGCCCACGGCACGGGCACGCTCCTCAACGACGTGGCAGAGACGGTCGCCTACAAGGCCGCGCTCGGAGATTTCGCCTATAAGACACACATCAGCAGCATCAAGTCGATGACCGGGCATATGTTCGGCGCGGCGGGCGCGGCAGAGGCCATCGCCACGATCCTGGCCCTCCGGGAAGGCATTATTCCGCCGACCATCAACCTCGACTGCCCCGATCCGGAATGCGACCTCGACTATACGCCGAACGTGGCCGTCAGGAGTGACATCACCCTCGGCCTGTCGAATTCCCTCGGCTTCGGCGGGCACAATGCCTGCCTGGCCTTCCGGAACCTGCGCTGATTATTTCTCCCAGCCGTCGAAAATCTCCGGCCCGAACACATTGTCCTCGGACGGATCGTGAAGCGGAGCCCAGAGCTGGGCGAAGAATGGATTGCGCCGCGCCTCTGCATCAGGATGCCAGGGGCGCGCGTCTTTTTCCCACGAATATGGATAAGGGAAACATTCCGGGCACCAGTGGCCGCCGAGCAGCACCTGGCGGGGCGAGGCCTCGAAACGGTGCCCCTCCGCGCACTCCCACTGGAGCGGACTGTCCCAGTCACCCCGTTCCATCGAGGCGGACAGGCACTTCCCTCCCCGGAAAGCGGCGGCTTTCCGCATATCCTCCAGCGTAAAATCGGCCATCGGCTTGGACTCGTCGTAGCCGTGGTCGAGCCGGACGGCCGTTTCGGAAGGATGCGAAAGATCCATCCCGGGCCACTCCGGAATCGCCCCGTAGGCTTCCCGGGAACCGTAATAGGCTGCGATACGGAGTTTATCGTCCCGGCGGATCCAGGTCTGCGTCCCGTGCACGGGGCGGTTCGCCATCCAGGCCATCGCCGCCTTGACAAGATGCGGGAAAAGCCTGGCGGCCTTCGTCACGCGGGCCAGCTTAATGCCCAGCGGGAGTTCGGGGCTCCGGGCCATCTGCGCGAAATATTCCTTCACGGGGATGTTGGCCCGGAAATGCAGGAAGTCCTCCAGCCTGTCGCCGTCCATATACCACATGCCATGGAAGTTGCGCGTCGTAAACCACCTGGCGCGGAAGATTTTCTCCGGACGCGGGCAGCCGATGGCATCCAGGAGCAGGCACTCGAATTCATAATTACTGATCCGGTACTCCGGGCCGCTGCCGATGTTGTAGAACCGGTTCCAGAAATCATCCGGCACGTCCGGACGGCAGACGCGCTCCAGCAGGCGGCCGCTGTCCTCCACCGTCGCCCACTCCAGCACGCCCCTGACGGGGACGTGGAACATGATGGGATCGTAATTCTTGAGAATAGCCGGATAGAGGATTCCGCTCTGGCGGAGGCTGACCCAGCGGCGGATGCGGCTGTCGGTGAGGATCCGTTCGGCCATCACCTTGGTGATGCCGTAATGATCGTACGCCGACACGCAGAGCGGATCACCCGCCCGCCCCCAGTGCAGCGGTTCCCTGCGGTCGCCCATCTGGGCCACGGAACCGATATAGACCACCTTGGGCTGACGGTCTCCCTGGGCGAGGACGGCATCGCGGATATTGCGGGCTGCCCCGATGTTGGTCTCCCAGGTCAGGTGCGGCTGATAATCCGCCTTGGGGCTCACCATCCCGCCGACGTGGAGGACGATGTCGCTGCCCGCGACGCCCCTCAGGACATCCTCATAGCGGCGAAGATCGCCCCAGATGACCTCGATCCTGTCCAGATAAGGTCTCAGCCGCCGACGGCTCACCTTGTCTGGCAGGGCAAGGACACGCACCCGGTAACCATATTCTTCACTGTGGGAAAGCAATTCCCGAAGGCCTGCGGAGCCCATCGTCCCCGCTCCGCCCGTCAAAAAGACAGTAATCACTAGTACTCGATCTTGTCTGGATTCTCATCCCAGGCGCGGAAGGCGGCGAGGGCTTCGTCCCGGAGGAACTGCATCATCGGGATGCGACGGGCCGCATACGGCTTCGCGATCTCTTCGTAGATGAAATCGTCGCCGAAATTGATGGCGTCGGCGTCCTTCTTCGTGTTGCCGTAGTAAATCTTGCTGATGCCGGCCCAGTAGATGGCGCTCAAGCACATCGGACAGGGCTCGCAGGAGGTATAGACGACGCATCCGTCGAGCTGGAATGTCTTCAGTTTGGCACAGGCGGCACGGATGGCCGTCACCTCGGCGTGTGCGGTGGGGTCATTGTTGGCCGTGACGCGGTTGACGCCCTCGGCGATGATTTCACCGTCCTTGACGATGACGGCGCCGAAAGGTCCGCCGCCATTCCGGACGTTCTCGATGGAAAGCGCCACCGCGCGCCGCATGAAGCGGATATCTTCGGAGGTAGGATTGAATTTTTCTGTCATCTTAATTTTATTCTAAAGTGCAAGTAGCGTGGTCAATTTCTGGCCCCCTGCCCTCATTTTTAAGCATTTTTGCGAGCGGCATGCCATTTCCAGGTCACGCTGCCGACACCGGAGCTACTGGTGTGTGGCGAAGCGCTCGGCGGCGAGGGCCTCGTATTTCGTGCCCGGACGGCCATAGTTGGTGTAGGGCCAGATGGAAATGCCGCCGCGCGGGGTGAACAGCCCCGTCACTTCGATGTATTTCGGATCCATCAGCTTGATGAGATCCTTCATGATGGTGTTGACGCAGTCCTCGTGGAAATCGCCGTGGCTGCGGAAGCTGAACAGATAGAGCTTGAGGCTCTTGGACTCCACCATCCGGACGTCGGGGATATAGCTGATGCGGATCTCGGCGAAATCCGGCTGCCCGGTGATCGGGCAGAGTGAAGTGAATTCCGGGCAGTTGAAACGCACCCAATAGTCGTTTTCGGGATGTTTGTTCTCGAATGTCTCCAGCACGCCCGGATCGTAATCCTGGCTATAGGCCGTCTTGCGGCCCAGGGCCTTCAGGCCTTCCTCGCTGCGGTTCATTCTCCGGCCTCCTTCAGACGTTCGGCGTTCTCGGCGACCTGTAGCTGGTCGATGCACTCCTGGATGTCGCCGTCCATGAAGACGGGCAGGTTGTACATCGTCCAGTTGATGCGGTGGTCGGTCACGCGGGACTGGGGATAGTTGTACGTACGGATCTTGGCACTGCGGTCGCCGGTCGAGACCATCGTCTTGCGCTTGGCTGCGATGCCGTCGAGGTACTTCTGGTGCTCGCGGTTATACAGACGGGTACGGAGCTCTTCCATCGCCCGGTCAAGGTTCTTGAGCTGCGAGCGCTCTTCCTGACACTGCACCACGATGCCCGAAGGGATGTGGGTCAGACGCACGGCGCTGTAGGTCGTGTTGACGCCCTGTCCGCCGGGGCCGGACGCACAGAACAGATCCTTGCGGATGTCGGCCGGATTGAGTTCGATGTCGAATTCGCCCGCCTCCGGGAATACCGCCACGGAAGCAGCGGAGGTCTGGATGCGGCCCTGGGCCTCGGTCTGCGGCACGCGCTGGACGCGGTGCACGCCGGACTCATACTTCATCACGCCGTATACACCGTCGCTGTTGCTGGAGAGTTTGAAAACCACTTGCTTAAACCCGCCGGAAGTACCGGGAGCCTGGTCGGTGACCTCGAGTTTCCAGCCACGCCTTTCGGCGAATTTGGAATACATCCGGAAGAGGTCGCCGGCAAAGATCGCCGCTTCGTCGCCGCCTGTGCCGCCGCGGATCTCGACCATGGCGTTCTTGCTGTCGTCGGGATCGGCGGGGATCAGCAGGAGCTTGATCTGCTGCTCAATCTCGGGCAGGCGGGGCTCGATGTCCTGGATCTCCTCCCGGGCCATCTCCTTGAGATCGTCGTCCTTCTCGTTGATGAGAAGGTCCTTCGCCTGGGCGAGTTCGTCAAGCAGCCGCTTGTACTCCAGGCCCGTCTTGATAATGGGCTCCAGCTCCTTGTAATCCTTGTTGAGCTGGACGAATTTCTTCATGTCCGCTATCACCTCGGGGTCGGCGAGCTGGGCCTCCAGGGCCTTGTATTTATCCTGCAGGCTCAGGACTTTTTCCAATAATGAATTATCTGCCATATAACTAAATTTTCTTGATATAACAGCGGCGGCGCATGTAGAGTTCGCTGTCGTAGCGGGCCCAGACGTTGACCGCGCTGTTGGTCTCGATCTGGGGGTTGCTCAGCGCCCAGCGGGTGCCATTGGCCACGTACCGGTCACCGAGCCAAGTATGCAGGACGGCGGAGATACCGGTATTCTGCCACTTCGGAACGGCGCCGTTGATCAGCAGGTCTACCGTCTCGTAATGCCGGAGCGCCCGGAGCAGATGCAGCCATCCTGTCGGGAAAAGCCGTCCTTTCGCCTTCTGCAAGGCACCCGAGATATCCGGAATCGTGATCCCGAAAGCCACCAGCCGGTCTTCGGAGTCGAGAATGATGATGCTGGTCTTCTGGTTGAGGAAGGGAATGAAGGACGCGGCTTCCTCGGCGATTTCTTCATCCGTAAACGGGACGAAATTCAGCACCGCCTTGGCAAAACTCTCGTTGTAGGCCGCAAAGAATTCCTTCACCTTGGCAGGGTCTTTTTTGAGCTCCTCGATATTTCCTTCGCGGAGTCCGTGCCGCTCGGCCAGCAGCGCGCTGACCCGGCGGAGTTTCTCGGTCGCGCCCTCATACGCAGGCACCTTGTACTCAAGCCAGTCGCACTCCTTTTCGTAGCCGAGTGATTCGACCAGCTCCGGATAATAGGCATAATTATAGAGCGTATTGAACACCGGGCGGTTCTGGAACCCCTCCACCAGCATCCCCTGCTTGCCGAGGGTGTTGTAATAGAGCGGGCCGTGGATTTCGTCCATCCCCTCTTCCTTCGCCCAGGCCTCGGCCGTGGAGAGCAGCAGGGCCGCCACTTCGCGGTCGTTGACGGTGTCGAACCAGCCGAAACGGGCGCGCTTCTTCTGGTACAGCTCGTTGTACCGCGGATTGATCATGCCGCTGATGCGGCCGACAATCTTGCCGGAGGCGTCGTATGCCAGCCAGAGCTTATGCTTGCAGTATTTGAGGGATGCGCAGGATGTCAGGGACTTGACCTGGTCGCCCCGGAGGGCCGGGACCCACTGCGGACAGTCCTTATAGAGCTCATCGGGGAATGCGATGAACTTCCGGAGATCCCTGCGCGTCGTGACTTCTTTGATCGTAAATTTTGACATAGCCTACAAAGATAGCTATTTTTCACGGGATTTGCAATCCTCCCAGAGGGCGTCCATCTCAGAAAGCGTCAGGTCGGTCAGTTTGCGTCCCTGCCTGATCGTCTGGTCCTCCAGGTAGGTAAAGCGGCGGCGGAATTTGGCACACGTCCGGCTGAGGGCCACCTCGGGATCGATATCATAGAGGCGCGCGGCATTGATGACCGCAAAGAGCAGGTCTCCGAGCTCTCCTTCGGCCTTGTCGCGGTCCCCTTCCTGCAGTTCGGCTTCGAGCTCGCCCATCTCTTCGCGGACTTTGTCCCATACCTGGGAACGGTCCTCCCAGTCGAAGCCGACGTCGCGGGCCTTCCGCTGCATCTGCATCGCCTTGAGCATCGAAGGGGCCGACTCCGGAACGCCGTCGAGGATATGCCGGCCGCCGCCCTCCTGCCGTTTGCGGAGCTCCCAGCGTTCGGAAACGGTCTTCGCATCGATCTTGTCCGCGCCCTCCCCGAAGACATGCGGGTGGCGGAAAATCATCTTCTCGCACTCCTTGCGGGCGATGTCGGCGATATCGTACTTCCCTTCTTCCTCGGCGATCTTGGCATAGAATACGATATGGAGCAGCATGTCGCCGAGTTCCTTCGAGAGGTCGGCGTCGTTCTTCTCCAGCACGGCGTCGCTGAGTTCATAGACTTCCTCCAGCGTCAGGGGGCGCAGGGTGTCGATGGTCTGGGCTCCGTTCCACGGGCATTCCGCCCGCAGGCGGTCCATGATGTCGAGCAATTGCCCGAACGCTTTCAATTTCTCTTCTTTTGTATGTACCATATCACAAAAATACAAAATAAATCCTATATTTGCGGTCAATATGAAAGATTTGCAGTTTGTAACGGCCGACGAAGCCGTAAAAGGCATCAGAAGCGGCGACCACATCCACCTGAGCAGCGTTGCCAGCGTTCCGCACATCCTCATCGAAGCCCTCTGCCGGAGGGCGGATGCGGGTGAAGTGGAAGACCTTCATTTCCATCATTTCCACACAGAAGGACCTGCTCCTTACAGCGAGGAACGATATAAAGGTATCTTCTTCGACCAGGGCTTCTTCGTCGGGCCCAATGTCCGCGCGAATGTCAATGCCGGCTATGCAGATTATCTGCCCGTGCATCTCGGCGAGTCGCAGAAACTCTACCGCAGCGGCGCCATCAGACTGGGGGCCGCGCTGGTGCAGGTTTCCCTTCCCGACGGGAACGGGATGGTGTCGCTCGGCACTTCGGTGGACTGCTCGCTGGCCGCCGTCGAGACCGCCCGCCTCAAAGTGGCCGTCGTCAACCGGAACGTCCCCTTCGCCTATGGCGATCTCGTATCCATCGACAGTTTCGATTACCTGGTCGAAGACAATACGCCCCTGGTTACCAAGGACTTTGCCGAGCCTACACCGACCGAAATGCTGATCGGACGCAACTGCGCGGAGCTCGTCCCGGACGGGGCCTGCATCCAGATGGGCATCGGCGCCCTGCCGAACGCCCTCGCCGCCCAGCTCACCTCCCACAAGAACCTCGGCGTCCATACCGAGATGTTCGCCGACGGCATCCTCCGCCTCATCAAGAAGGGCGTGGTGAACGGCGCCGCCAAGGAAATCGACCGCGGCAAGGTCGTCGCTTCCTTCCTCCTCGGCTCCGACGACGTCTACAACTTCATCGACCACAATCCCGACGTCCTGATGAAGGACATCAAATACACCAACGACCCCTGGGTCATCTCCCGCCTCTCTAACATGATGGCCATCAATTCGGCCACGGAAGTGGACCTCACCGGCCAGATCAGCGCCGACTCCATCGGCACGCGGATCTTCTCCGGCACCGGCGGGCAGCTCGACTTCGTCAAGGGCGCCACGATGGCAGAAGGCGGCAAATCCATCACCGCTTTCGCCTCCCGCACCAACAAGGGCCAGTCCAAGATTGTCCCGCTGCTGAATCCCGGCGCGGGCGTCGTCACCCCGCGGGCGGACGCACACTGGATCGTCACCGAATACGGAGCCGTTGACCTGTACGGCCGTTCGCTGCAGGAAAGGGCGAAACTCCTGACCTCCATCGCCCATCCGGACGACCGCGAAATGCTCGAAAGGGCCGCCTTCGAACGCTTCGGACCGCACATTCATTTTGTAAAATTGTAAATAATTGCTATATTGCAGGGCTTTAACCACATTTCTGCATTATGCGCAAGAGAAAATTAGTCATTGAATACGAGGATTTCGCTTCGGTAGAGGAAATGGACCCGCTCGATCAGGAGCTCGTCGCAGCCGCCATCGAAGCCCAGAAAGGGTCTTACTCCCCCTACTCGCATTTCCGCGTCGGCGCGGCCCTGAGGCTTGAAAACGGCCTCATCATCAAAGGCGCCAACCAGGAGAACAACGCCTATCCGGCCGGCCTCTGCGCCGAACGGACCGCGATGTTTGCGGCCGGGGCCAACTATCCCGACCTCGCTTTTGACACCCTGGCCATTGTCGGCAGCGACCACAACGGCATCTGCGACAATCCCGCCACACCCTGCGGAGAATGCCGTCAGGTGATGGCCGAATACCAGACCAAAGGAGGCCGTCCCCTCAAGGTCATCCTCGTTGGGGCCAAAAAGATCCAGAAGTTCTCGAAGGTGGACGACATCCTGCCCTTCATCTTCGACAGCCTCAAGAGCGGAGAAGTTTTTTAGTTCCGAAAATATTATTAACTTTGCAGCCGGGGTAAGTCTTGCACGACCAGCTCCCTCTGAATTCCCCCAGGGCCGGAAGGCAGCAAGGGTAGGAGGTTGTAGCGGTGCGATGTAAGGAGCTTACCCTTTTTTTATTGACACAACACGACAAACCGATGAAACGCATTCTGACCACCCTTTTCGCAATGGCAGCCATGCTCGGGCTCCAGGCAAAGACCCTTCCCGTCAACATTATTCCGCAGCCCAGGGAGATGACCCTGGAAAAAGGGACGTTCAAGGTGAGCGGTGCTCCCGTCTCTTATGATATCCTTCTGGGGACGGAGTCTACGGATCTGGTCCGCGCCTTCGCCGCCAGGATCTCTACCCTGACGGGCCAGGCTTCCAAGGTATCGGCGAAGCCCGGGAAAAAAGGTTTTGTATTTACCCGGAATGCATCTGTTCCCGCGGAAGGCTACAACCTGACCATCGACGGGAAGTGTGCAAAAGTGGAAATTTCCGATTACAAGGGACTCATCAACGCCCTCGCGACCCTCGCGCAGCTGATGCCCGAGGATTTCTTCCGAGAGGCGACCGCGCCCAAGGCCGAATGGCTGCTGCCGCAGCTCGCCATCAAGGACGCCCCGCGATTCGGCTACCGGGGGCTCCACATGGATGTGGCACGGCACTTCTTCCAGGTGGACGAGGTCAAGAAGATCCTAGACGTGATGACCCTGTATAAGATGAACCGCTTCCACTGGCACCTGACGGACGACCAGGGATGGCGTATCGAGATCAAGCGGTATCCCAAGCTCACATCCGTGGGCTCCGTCCGCAAGCAGACGATCGTCGGACATCACAAGAGCAAAAACGCGACCTACGACGGCATTCCGCACAGCGGATTCTACACCCAGGAGCAGATCAAGGACGTCGTGGCCTATGCTGCGCAACGGGGCATCACCATCATCCCCGAAATAGACCTTCCCGGCCATATGGTCGCAGCCCTGGCCGCCTATCCGGAGCTCGGCTGCACGGGCGGTCCCTATGAGGTCCGGCAGAAGTGGGGCATCGCCGACGAGTCGCTCTGCGCCGGCAAGGAGATGACAATGCGTTTCCTGGAGGATGTCCTGACGGAAGTGATGGCGCTCTTCCCTTCGGAATACATCCACATCGGCGGCGATGAATGCCGGAAGGGCGAATGGGAGAAATGCCCGTTCTGCCAGCGCAAGATCGAAGAACTCGGCCTCAAGAGCGACGGGCACTGGACCAAGGAGCAGTACCTCCAGGGCTATGTGACCGCCCGGATGCAGGACTTCCTCCTGCAGAACGGCCGCAAACTCATCGGCTGGGACGAAATCCTCGAAGGCGACCTGAAGCCCGGCGCAACGGTGATGTCCTGGCGGGGCACGAAGGGCGGCATCAAGGCGGCGAAGATGAATCTCGACGTCGTGATGTCCCCGAATTCATTCCTCTACCTGGATTATTATCAGAGCGACAAGAAGGACAAGGAGCCGCTTGCCATCGGCCATTACCTGCCGGTGGACTCCACCTACTCCTACAAGCCGCTCGACGGCATCCCGCCGGAGTACCAGAGCCACATCATCGGCGTACAGGCCAACCTGTGGACCGAATACATCGCCACCGACAAGCATCTGGAATACATGTACTTCCCGCGTGCCCTGGCCGCCGCGGAGATTGAGTGGTGCACCGAAGAAAACAAGAACTTCACCCGTTTCAAGGCATCCCTCGCCCACCAGTTCCGGATCCTCGACATCCTGGGCGTGTCCTATTCCCGCGCCATCTACGGCGACTACGGACTGCACTGACGCCTACGGGCGGAAGGACAGGACGGCTTCGAGAACCGTATCGATATCGTCCGTGAGGGTAAGCAGGAGATCCTTGTATCGGCCGTTGGCCATCAGGGTCTCCAGCAGCGGGTACACCGGGACGTCCCGGGAGAAGAAATCCACCCCGAAGAACACCATCGGACTTGACAGTCCGACCGTCTTGTAATGGTTCTGGGCGGCATCCTGGAAGATCTCCTGCAGGGTGCCGGCCGAGCCGGGCGTATAGATGATTCCGCCCTTGGCGATGGAGAGAAGGGTGTCTTCCCGGATGCTGTTGTGGAAGAACTTTGCGATATCGGTCGCGAACGGCGTCGCCGGCTCATGCCCGTAGAACCAGGTCGGTATCCCGAGGCTGCGGAACCGGGTCTGCGGATATTTCCGCCGGACGGAGAAAGCGGTCGCAAGCCAGCCTTCGTCCCGGAAAGTCGGCGAACCCTCCATCATGGCGAAAGCATCCTCCAGCTCGTCCCCGCTCCGGCCCGCCATCCAGGCGCCGAGGTGCGTCGCTTCCATCGCTCCGGGGCCGCCGCCGGACGCCATCAGTTTCCCTTTCTCCGTCAGGGCCTTGCTGATCCGGGCAATGCAGCGGTACTCCGGATCGGTGCGGCGCAGGGCATGGCCGCCCATGATCGCAACGACCTGGCAGATGCCGTAATGTGACAGGAAATCGCTCATCGCATCCTGGATGGCACGGTCGTGCAGGTTGCGGCCAAGCGTCTCCCGGATGTCGTTGCACTCCTTCCCCTTCGCGACATAATCGTTGTATACCCGGGTATCGAAGCAGGTGGCGAAAGAATCCGGCCGGTCGGGATCAAAGCCCTCATACAGTTCTTCCGCCGTATAAAGCCGGCCGCGGAAAGTGCTGTACGTCAGGCCGAGACGCGGGAACACCAGGCAGGTGCAGCCGATCTGGCCTTCCATATCCGTCGGAATCTCGCAGCCGAAAAAGAAGCAGTCGCTGAAGCGGTGACCGGCCGCCACATACTGCGGTACTTCGCCGAAATCGATATACTGGAACACATAATGCGCGATCACCCCGCTTTCGTCGGGGCCGGGCAACTGGGAAAGATCCGCTATTTCCCTGTAAGAATGAGAGGTCATACGTTCTGGTGTTATCGGAAGTGCAAGATACGCATTTTTCGTCAAAAAGCCGCGCTTCGGCAAAAAATCCTTATATTTGTAAATTGCAATGAAACGTGCGAACGGGCTCATATGGCTGTTTACCTGTGTCCTGCTTCTGGCTCCTGCAAAAGCCGGGGCCCAGAGCGTGCCCGGCGTCGTCTCCATCGAGAACGAGGTCCTCTCCCGCTACCTCAACGACTCCGACTACGACACCGCGGACTACACTTACACCAACATGGACAAGTACGTCCCGCCCCGCTCCGGCCAGTACGACAAGCCCGACCCCGTTGTCTTCAACTGGGAATACACCTCGACCTGGAAGGAGATGCAGCTTGAGATCTATGATCTTACAGCTCCCGAGACGCCTGTCGCCCGGTATGTCGTCCCCGCCGCCACCAAGACCTGTGCGGTCTACAACCTGATTCCCGAGAGGAGTTACGCATACCTGCTGCTGGGGAAGAACTTCCAGTATCTGTTCCCTGTCGAAGAAGGGACGTTCTTCGTAGAGGGCCGGCGAAGGATGCTCCGGGCACCTTACGTAACCAATATCCGGGACTTCGGCGGCCTCCGGACCGATGACGGCCGGGCCGTCCGGTTCGGGCGTCTGTACCGCGGCGCGGCGATGGACCACATCCGCGGCGGCGTCCGCAGCATGATCATCACGCCCGACGGCGTCTCCGTCTTCCGCGACGTGATGCAGATCGGCGCCGACATCGACCTCCGCAGCCCCAAAGAGTTGCTGCTCAATGACGCAGACCCTTCCAACGACATGACCAACTCCCCGCTCGGGCCCGACGTAGAGTACTACAACTTCCGGATCTCCGACTTCGGCGGCGTCAGGACGAGCCATATGTACGGGCAGCCGATCGCCAAGATCGTGGACTGCCTGGAGAGAGGACTGAACGTGTACCTGCACTGTGCCGCCGGGGCGGACCGGGCCGGGATGCTTTCCTTCCTGCTCGCCGCGATGGCCGGGGTCTCCGAAAACGACCTGGCGCGGGACTATGAACTCACGAGCCTCGCCCACGGCGGTTCAGCCCGGCATGCGCGGAACGCCCTCGGCGCCTACAATTATGCGCCGACCGTTGAATACATCAAGACCAATTTCCAGGGCCGGACCTTCGCGGAAAAAGTCCAGAACTATCTCATTGCTAAACACGACGTCACCCGGGCGCAGATCGAAAGCCTCCAGCGCATCCTGGTAGAATAATATTCTCTATGAAAATGTCTTTTAGTGGCCTGATATTGACCATCGCCATTCCAGCTGTCCTGTCCGGCTGCCGTTCCGCCGCACCGGAAGATCCCTCCACCCTCCCCGCTTCCGGCTCCCCCGTCTTCATCTCCGAATACCGTATGGCGGACGGATGGCTGGAAATCTGCAATCCGACCGATTCGACCGTCTCGCTCGACGGCTACCGCCTCATGGTGGACGGTCTCAGGCAGCCCATGGACAATGCCGCCCTGGCTCCGGGCGAATACAGGCTGATCGCCGCCGTCAAGGGGCTGGGCGATGCGGAGTTTTTCTATCTTGCCGACGGCGCCGGCGCCCTGGTGGACATCATCGACAATCCCGTCACCAAGAAATACAAATCCGTCGTCCGGAGCAAGGACCGCACCGGCCAGATCTTCTCCCGCACGGAAGAGCACCTGACGCCGGGCTATCCCAACGACGAGGCGGGCCGCCGGGCCTACCAGGCCACGCGGCGCCGTCCGAACGCGACCGGCATCGTCTTCAGCGAAATCCTCGCATCCGGCGACAACGACTACATCGAACTCCACAACCCGACCGGTCAGCGTGCCGACCTCTCCGGCTACGGGCTTTCCGACAAAGAAGATTTCACGCTGTTCCGGTTCCCGCAGGGGACCGTTCTGGAGCCGGATGACTACATCGCCGTCTTCTGCAGCGCGACGTTCAAGAATGAAGTACCGGACAGCACTTCCCTCTACGCGCCCTTTTCGCTCAAGAACGGCGAGGATTATGTATATCTTTCTGACCCCGAGGGGAATATCCTTCTCGAATACGGGCCGCTCAGCATGCCGAAAGGCGAAAGCCTCGTCTCCATCCACGGCTGTCCGTTCGTATCGAGCCGTATCCTGACGCCCGGACAGCCCAACGAGGCCGAGGGCATCGCGCCCGCCGCCAGCATCGGCTCCGGGCAGTATGACGGCATAGACACACTCAAGGTGGAACTTTTCGCCCGCGGAGAGATCCGTTACACGACAGACGGTTCCACGCCGGGCGCCGGATCAACGCTCTACAGGCAGCCGTTCCGTCTTACGAAAACCGCCGTCATCCGGGCCGTCGCCGTCCTCCCGGACGGGAAGCTGACTCCCGTGAGTTCCTTCACCTATCTTATCAACGAAGGCCATAAACTCGATGTCGTCAGCCTGGTGAGCGCGCCTGACGGCCTCTTCTCTACGGGGAACGGGATTTATTCCAACGGTCCCTTCCGTCTCAAGCCCCATGGCACTGAGGACGACGGTACGCCGGGCATCAATTATCCCTATACGGAGGCGAATTTCTGGCGCAAATGGTGGCGGCGCGGCAACGTTTCGCTGCTGCCCCGCGAAGGCGCCGGATTCTCGATCGACTGCGGCGTGTCCATCTTCGGCGGCTTCTCGCGGATTTACCCCAAGAAGAGCATGAAGTTCAAGTTCAAGAGCGTCTACGGCCCCTCCAAACTCCACTACAAGCTCTTCCCGAACCGGGATTTCTCCGAATATAAGTCCTTCGTGGTGCGGACGGGCGGACAGGACATCTACGGTACCCTGATCAAGGATGATCTGGCGTGTTATCTGGCCGACGGGCTGGTGGACGTCATGGCAACCCGCCCGGCGGTCTTCTATATCAACGGAGAATACTACGGGTTCTACTGCATCCGGGAGAAAATCAACAAGCATTTCGTTGCGTCGCACTACAACATTCCGAACGACTCCATGGACATCATCATGGGCAATTCCAATGTCGAGGAAGGCTCCGGAAAAGACTGGAGCGCGATGCTCAGTTACATCAAGACACACGATCTCTCTAATCCCGAGTACTACAGCTATGTCACGGAGCGGCTCGATATCCAGAGCTTTACCGACTGGATCATCGCCGAGACCTGGATCGGCAACTCGGACGCCGGCAACGTCCGTATCTTCCGTTCGCCCCATCTGGACGGCAAGTGGCACTGGATCTTGTATGACGTAGACATGGGGCTGACGCGTCCCAACGCAGACAACTTCATGATCTATTACAAGCCGACCGACATGCGGCTCCACCAGACCGATGTCATCCGCGGCCTGATGAAGAACCCGGAATACCGGGAATTCTTCGTCTACCGGCTGGAATATCAAATGTCCTCAATCTGGAACAAAGACCGCGTCCATGCCGCCATCGACCATTTCACAGAGTTGATGGACTCCGAAGTCGCCCGCAACTGCAAGCGCTGGCCGACCACCAACTACGGAGCCTGGAAGACGAAGATCGAGGGACTCCACAACTACGCTGACGGCCGCCAGGAGTATCTCAAGAAGATGTTTGCAACCGACCCGCTCCTCAGGAGCATCGCCCACCTTACCCCCGAGGAACTCGACCGCTGCTTCGGGTATTGATGCTCCGGGGATTTTGATTATATTTGCGTATCCCAAAACCGTTACATTATGCGTTTCATCCCTGTTCCTTCTATCAGACGGTTCATGGCGGCCCTGCTGCTCCTGTGCGGGGTAGCCTGCGGCAAGAACGGCACACCTTCGGACGAAGCGGGCGACGTCCAGTCTAAACTCGTCCTTTTGTTTTCTGAGCATACGCCCTATCTCGAAGCTACCGGAAAAGAAGTCAGCATCATCCCGTACACGAAAAACACGCTGGGCAAGATCATTCCCCTTCCGTCCGTCACCACGACCGAAGAAAACGAAGTGATCGCCTTTGACGATGTCAGCCTGCCCGTCGGGGCATCCTCCGCCCTTGTTTACGCAAAAGCCATCGAGAAGGACACGCCGATTTCAAGTCCGGAGGACAAATTCAAATACGGTATTCTCGATGTCACCGGCCTAAGCGGCACACCTTCGCCGGATGATGTCCGGTTCTCGCCGGTCCCCGTATATACCGGGGTATCGGAAAAAGGGACCCAATTGATTGCCATTCTGAATGCAGTCGCCGACGTGACACCCGAGTCGGTCCTGTCCGACGGCACAAAACCGCACTTCAAAGAAGTAGCAGAGAATCAGAGCGTTACCATTAATTCATTATGGAAAGCTTTCAAGGAAATACCGATCGCTTCTTCATTATACGCCGGATGGACTTTGAAAGAACTTTATCAGAACCTCGATGGCTTAGCAACTGATGCTGCCCATGCTACGGTGCCGG
>CAMUZW010000027.1 GCA_947165305.1 uncultured Bacteroidales bacterium | reverse complement strand
CAACACCCTCGGCGGCGGCGGCAACAAGGGCAACCAGCTGATCCAGTGGGGCGGCTCCTGCAACTCTATCGGCGGAACGATCGCCCCGATCTTCGTCGGCTGGCTGGTCGGCGGAAGCATCCAGGATGCGACGGTAGCCAAGGCTGCGCCCGTGATGATCATCGCGATGGCCATCTTCGCCCTTGCTTTTGTCGTGATCTGGTTCTCCAAGATTCCCGAACCGCATATGGAGACGGCTGAAGAGAAGGCGGCCCGCCTTTCCGGAAAAGTCGAAAAGGATCCGCACAGCGCCCTTTCGTTCCGTCATTTCGTCCTCGGCGCCATCGCCATCTTCTTCTATGTCGGCATCGAGGTGGGTATCCCGAATACGGCCAACATCCATTACTCCGCCCTTGACTGGGTCGGACCCGCCCTGGCCGGTACGATGATCGGCGGCTACTGGCTCTGCATGCTGATCGGCCGTCTCGTCGGTGCTTCGGTCGGCTCCAAGGTGAGCAGCAAGGTGATGCTTTGCTCCATGTCCGCACTGGCTATCATCCTGCTGATTGCGGCGATCTTTACGCCGGAGTCCGTCGCCATTACGCTCAAGGCCTCCAAGATTCCGCTTTCGCTCGGCTTCCTGATTCTCTGCGGTCTTTGCACCTCCATCATGTGGGGGGCGATCTTCAACCTGGCGGTTGAGGGGCTCGGCAAATATACGGCGGCCGCTTCCGGCATCTTCATGGCGCTTGTCTGCGGCGGCGGTATCATCCCGTTCCTGCAGAATCTCCTCGCCGACCATGTGGGTTCGCTCCAGAGCTACTGGCTCATCATCGCCTGCCTGGGCTACCTGGTCTTCTACGCCCTCATCGGCTCCAAGAACGTCAACAAGGACATTAAAGTAGACTGATCATGGCAAAGGATTTCGTAGTCGGTGTCGATGTAGGCGGGCAGACCACCAAGATCGGCGTAGTGGACACCCGCGGGGAAGTCCTTTCGCAGACCATCATCCGTTCGGATATTTTCGGCGATGATGCGGCGGCATACATCACGGCCCTTGCGGCGGCCATCAAGGAGAATATCGCCCAGGCCGGCAAAACGTTGGATGAAATCCGCGGCATAGGCGTAGGAGCGCCTAACGGCAATTATTATACGGGCGAAGTGGCTTTCGCTCCCAATCTCGCCTGGGCGGCTAACAAGGCCGTCCCCTTTGCCAGGATGCTGAGCGAGGCGTTGGGCGGAGAGATGAAGGTGATCCTTACGAATGATGCCAATGCGGCGGCCGTCGGTGAGATGACCTACGGTGCTGCCCGCGGTATGAAGGATTTCATCATGATCACCCTCGGTACCGGTGTCGGCAGCGGCATCGTGGTCGGCGGCAATGTGCTCTACGGGCATGACGGCTTTGCCGGCGAGCTCGGTCATGTGACGGTCGTGCGCAACAACGGCCGTACCTGCGGCTGCGGCCGTCAGGGCTGCCTGGAGGCCTATTGCTCTGCCATCGGCATCTCCCGTACGGCCCGTGAATGGCTGGAGTGCACGGATGAGCCGTCCTCTCTCCGGGACCTGGAGAATATCACGTCCAAGGATATCTACGACGCTGCGAAGGCCGGCGACAAACTCGCGCTGCGGCTCTTTGATTATACGGGAACGATCCTGGGCCGCGCCTTCGCGGACTTCATCGCATTCAGCGCTCCCGAGGCCATCGTTCTGTTCGGCGGGCTGGCCCGCGCCAAGGAGTTCCTCTATGAGCCGATGAAGAAGGCGATGAACGAGAGCGTCCTCAAGATCTGGAGGGACAAGGTCGAGATCGTTTTCTCCTCCCTCAAGGAAAGCGACGCCGCCATCCTCGGCGCCTCTGCACTCGCTTGGTAATCAACTGTTCCGGTAGTCGCTGGGCGTCATGCCGGCGTGCGCCTTGAAGAATTTGTAAAATACGCTCTGGTTGGGGAAGTTCAGTCGATAGACGATCTCTTTGATGGGAATTTCCGAATACCGGAGCATATTTTTTGCCTCCGTGATGACGAAGGAGTCGATCCAGTCGGGAGCGCTGCGGCCGCTGACCTGTTTGATGAGCTTCGACAGGTATTTCGGCGTGAGACACAGTTTGTCGGCATAGAAAGCCATTCCCCGTTCGGACGTATGGTGCTGTGCCACCAGGGCAAGGAAGCGTTCGAAGAGAATCTGCGCCCGCGCCGTCCCCTGGACCGGCGTCACGCCCTTGGCGGAGGAAATGCCCCTCAGCCATACATCGCCTGCCATATAGGCCAGGGAAGAGAGGAGCGTCCCGACGACATTTTTCTTGTCCTGGATCGGGGAGGCGATCACCTTGCGGCACAAGGTGATATAATCCATCGCCAGGTCGATCTGCTGTCCGTTCAGCTGGAGGCAGGGACGGGCGATGAATTTGAGGCTGTCCTCAAAAATCCGGCTGAAGTCCACCCGCATCCCTGTAATGAATTCCTGCGACATTCCGACGCAGAGGAAATGGAGTCCGTCCAGGTTTTGGATGGAGTCCACATCGACGCGGAGGATGGTCCCGGGGATACTGAGTGCCATGCTCTGGGGACGGATGGTATAGGTCTGGAGATTGAGATCGACATCGAACTCGCCGCTGATGCAGTAGAACAGGAGCAGTCCTTCGAAGCGGATGGGGTGCTTCAGGACATCAAGGACAAGGTGGCTGCTTCCCAGGGCGCTGCCGTTGTCCTCAACGATAAAGAAATCATCTCCGATATTGGTTTCCAGGAGGAAGGGGAATGCTTTCTTAAGCTGCGGTATGCTGACGGTGAAAATGGGATCCATAGCTATTGGTTTTATTCTCGGCAAAGATAGGAAAATTATTCTAAATTTCGCTTGATTCGACCTTTTTATCATTATATTCCCTTATTATTCAACTTTAGGATAAATTTTGGCAATCCTTTTGATGGGTTTCTGTCCCGGAATAACAAGTGGAAAATATGACAAGAAAATTGACAATTCCGGTCTTGGTCCTGTTGCTTGCGGCAGATATTGTCCAGGCGCAGCAGGTCCTGACCCTCGACGACTGCCGCGAGATGGCCGTCAACGGGAACAAGACCCTCTCAGAGGCGCGGACAAAAGTGGAGATGGCCGGATATGACCGCAAGATCGCCCTGGCCTATTGTTTCCCCGAGATCAGCGCCAAGGGCGCGTATGTATATAATAATAGGAACCTGAGCCTCATCAGCCAGGATGCTTCCGATGCCCTGACGGGGACCGGGACCAAGATCCAGGATGCCTTCCAGGGAAGGCTGTCGGAGGTACTTTCGGATCCTTCCGTCGCGGCGGCCCTCGAGTCGAGCGCGGAACTCCAGCAGTTCGTCTCTACGCTGAAGGGCACGGATATCGCTACACCGATCAATGCCGTCGGCTCCGAAATCAACGACCTTTTCACCCTCGATATCGAGCAGGTGATGGGCGCGGCGGTTATCGCCAAGCAGCCGGTGTTCGTCGGTGGCAAGATCGCCTCTTCCATCCGGATGGCGGCCCTGGCCGAGCAACTGGCACAGAACCGGTATGACATAAGCTATGCCGACATTGTCTATGATGTGGACAATGCCTACTGGCAGATTGTCAGTGTGGCTGCCAAGAAGAAACTGGCCGAGTCCTATGCCGACCTGCTGCACAAGATGGAGCGGGATGTGGAAGTGGCCGTACGGACCGGAGTCAGGACGCAGTCCGATGCCCTCCAGGTGAAGGTCAAGGCAGGGGAGGCGGACCTGATGCTCCTGAAGGCGACCAACGGTCTGGCTCTCTCCAAGATGCTGCTCTGCCAGAAGATCGGTCTCCCGCTGGATACGAAGATTACGCTTGCCGACGAAGGGCTTGACCTGCTGCCCGCCCCCACCTGCGCGGACGGAAAGGATATGGAAACCATCCTGGAGGACCGGCCGGAGATCCGAAGCCTCGATCTCGCCCGGCAGATCTACGAGAAGAAGGTGGAGATCGCCCGTGCCGATATGATGCCCCAGGTGGCGCTCGTGGCGGGTTACTCAATGACCAGCCCCAATATGTTCCATGGTTTCAGCCATGAGTGGAACGGCGGCCTGTTCAGCGCCGGCGTCGTGGTCAATGTCCCGATTTTCCACGGGACGGCGGCCCTGCAGCGCACCCGGAAGGCCAAGGCCGAAGCCCGGATCTACGAGGACCAGTATCAGGATGCCCGGGAATTGATCAACCTGCAGGTCAGCCAGGCGCGGACCCAGTATGCCGAAGCGCTCAAGCGGGTCGATGCGGCCCTCGGCAATCTGGACAGCGCGGAGGAGAACCTCCGAATGGCATCCCGTGGCCTCGAGGCGGGCGTAGTCGAACCCAATACCGCCCTGGCGGCCCATACGGGCTGGCTCAAGGCCCATTCGGAATACATTGACGCTGGGGTGGAACTCCAGCTCGCAGCCTCCAACCTGATGAAGGCGGAAGGAAATTACAAATCGGATCTATCGGAAAAGAAATGAAAAAGCATAATTACAATCTCGTTATCGGCATCGTTGCCTTGATTATGATTATTCTCGTCGTGTCGCTCGTGGGATATTTCGTATCCCGTCCTGCGGATCTCGTGATCCAGGGAGAGGCCGAAGCGACCGAATACCGTGTCTCTGGGAAGATCCCGGGCCGGATCGAGGAGCTTCGGGCTGTCGAAGGACAGGAAGTTCACAAGGGCGATACCCTTGTCGTCATCGATTCGCCCGAGGTGCGCAGCGGCCTGGCCGAGGCCCGTGCCGCCCGTGCGGCGGCATCCGCCCAGCTCAAAAAAGCCCGCAACGGAGCCCGGCAGGAGCAGATCACCGGCGCCTACGAACTCTGGCAGCAGGCCATCGTGCAGGAAGAAGTCCTCGCCAAGAGCTTCGAACGGATCAAGAAACTCAAGGAAGAGAAGGTCGTCACCGACCAGAAATACGATGAGGTCGAGGCGCAGTACCGGGCGGCGCAGGCCCAGTGCAAGGCCGCCAAGAGCCAGTACGATATGGCGCTCAGCGGGGCCCGTTCCGAGGACAAAGAAGCCGCTGCGGCGCTGGTGCAGCGGGCCGATGCCGCCTTCATCAAGATTGATTCCTATCTGGACGAAATCCACCTGACTTCCCCGGCCGACGGCGTCATTTCCGATATCTATCCGAAGGTCGGCGAACTGGTGGGACAGGGCGCCCCGATCATGACCGTGCAGGACCTCAGCGATATGTGGTTTACCTTCAACATCCGCGAAGACCGTCTGCACAGCCTCCAGAAAGGGGAGAAGGTCCGTCTGACGGTTCCCGCCCTGGACGGCCGCGAGGTAATGGCCACGGTCTATTATATCGCCGTCCGCGAATCCTATGCGACCTGGAAGGCGACCAAGGAGATCGGAGAGTACGATACGCGCACCTTCGAGGTTCGTGCCCGTCCGGACAGCCCGGTTGAGGGCCTGCTTCCCGGTATGAGCGTGATTTTGAAGCGGAAATAATGGACCGGAAAACCTTCATAGGGAATGTCTGGGAGGTGGTGAAGCGGGAAATCCGCATCATCCGCCAGCGGCCGCTGTACCTGCTGGCCTCGGTGGGCGTGATCATTGTCAACGCGGTATTTTACCTGACATTCTTCCGGGACGGACTTCCGTATGACCTGCCGGTCGGCGTCGTGGATGAAGACCACAGTTCCACCTCGCGGAATTTTGCGGAGCAGCTGAATTCCACGCAGCTCAGCGAAGTTATTTATTTTGACGACATCCACGCGGCCCGGCGGGCGATGCAGACGGGACGGATTACTTCCTTCGTGCTGATTCCGGAGCATTTCAACAATGATATCCAGGCGAACCGGCGGCCGCATATCCAGTTCTATGTGAATTCGCTCTACTTCGTGGGCGGCGCACTCTCGTATAAGGATCTTCTCCAGATGATCCATCTCACGAACGGGGCCGTCCAGCGGGAGGTGCTCCGGGCGCACGGGGTGAACGAGCGGGAAATTATGAACCGGATCCAGCCGATCGTGATCGATGCGCACCAGATCGGGAATCCCACCACCAATTACGGCATTTACCTGAACAATATCCTGCTGCCGGGCATTCTGGCGATGATCGTGGTGCTGATTACGGTCTATACGCTCGGCGCCGAACTCAAATACGGTACTTCCAGGCATCTGCTGAAGGTGTCGGGGGATTCTATCGTCGTGGCGCTGACCGGCAAGATGCTGCCCTATACGGTGCTCTTTACCATCCTCGGCATCTCACTGGAACTGCTGCTCTTCGTCTGGCTGCGCTATCCGCTCGCCGGCTCCGTCTGGCCGATGTTCCTGGATATCCTCCTGATGATCCTGGCCTCGCAGGCGATCGGAATCTTCATCGTGGAACTCCTTCCGATT
This sequence comes from uncultured Bacteroidales bacterium, assembly GCA_947165305.1. Taxonomy (GTDB): domain Bacteria; phylum Bacteroidota; class Bacteroidia; order Bacteroidales; family UBA932; genus Cryptobacteroides. The sequence goes on along the minus strand of CAMUZW010000027.1, from coordinate 14,829 downwards.
CTCCGGCTTTCGATCAGCATCGGCGCGATTTTCAGTACACTGGGCCTTTCGCTGGCGGGATTCACCCTCCCTGTTGAAGCTATGCCCCGGTGGATCGGCGCCTGGTCGGCGGCCTTCCCGCTCCGGCACTATTATATGATGTTCGTACAGGAGGCTATCTACGGCAGCGGCTTCTCCGGATGGTGGCAGGAAGTGGTGCATTTCCTCCTGTTCCTGCTGCTCCCGGCCTTCGGACTCCGCCGTTTGAAAAGCGCTTACACTTTGCAGAATTATCCCAGAAACTAATGAAAACAAACTACATAAGGCAATGGTTCGCCGACTGGTACTCCATCTTCGTTCACGAGTTGAAGATGATCTTCTCGGACGAGGGGGTGCTGGTGATTTTCTTCCTCGGCGGACTTATTTACCCCCTGCTGTACAATTTCATCTACCACAACGGCCTGCTGGACGAGATGCCGGTCGCGGTGGTGGATAATTCCGCCGGCAGCTACAGCCGGCGCTTCGTGAGGAAGCTGGATGCGACCCGCGAATGCGCCGTGGCGTATGACTGCATCAATATGCCCGAAGCCGAGAAACTGATGCAGGAGGGGAAGGTGCACGGTATCGTGTATTTTCCGTCGGATTACGACGAGAAGATCGTCCGGATGGAGCAGAGCCCGCTTTGCACCTATGCCGATATGTCCAGCTTCCTCTATTACAAGTGCCTGACGATGGGCTGCAATTTCGTGATGCTGGACGAATTGCACGAGATCCAGGCGGAGCACTATGCCGCGGCCGGGTACGATGCGGAGGTGGCCGAAGAATTGATTGCGCCGGTTGAAATCGACGAGAGTATGCCGTACAACCGGTCGTTTTCCTACACGATCTTCTTTATCAGTGCCGCCCTGCTGCTGGTCATCCAGCAAACCTTGTTCTATGGCTCTTCCCTGCTTGCCGGGACGCTTCGGGAACAGAACCGCAGTTTCGTTTCGATGGCGGAAGGCTTGCAGGACCTGGGCGTAGGGCGTGTCGTACTGGGGCGCGGTGCGGCGTATTTCGCCGTCTATATGGTGATCGGCCCCCTGGTCGCCCTGCTCATCCCGTGGCTGTTCCACCTGCCGCAGCAGGCCCCCTGGTGGGAAGTGATGGTGCTCCTGACCTTCTTTGTGGTGGATTGCATCGTATTCTCATTTACCTGGTCAACGCTCATCACGCGGCGGGAGACGGTCTTTGTCCTGTTTCTTTTTATGTCGCCGATCTGCATTTTCCTGACGGGATTCTCCTGGCCGCAGACCGCCATCCCCGGATTCTGGAGAGTCTTCTCATACCTCTTCCCTTCGACATTCGGCTGCCGGGCCTTCATCAATCTCAATACGGCGGGCGGGACGCTGGCGACGATTGCGCCCGAAATAACGGCGATGACCATCCAGACCGTGGTGTATTATTTCCTCGCATCCGCAGCAATCTTTGTGGAAAACAAAGTGTTGGAGCACAAGGAGAAGATCGATGCGCTGCGCGATGAAATCAACCGGCGCCGCGGCCTGAAGCCCATCGACGCCTGAGCGGGCGAAGACAAAAAAATGACCGGCGCTCCTCCCCAAGAGCGCCGGTCGTATATAAAACGAACTTAACAAAGACACATTGCTGTGTCCGGATACAAAGATACGAATTTAAATTTAAAGACCAAATTTTATTTCAATTTTTAAGCAAATAAAAATTTTTAATATTAATTTTAAATTATTTTATAATCGTTTGTAATGTATTGCACTTTGCTGACTTACAAATTGTTTGTTTAAAAAGAATTCCATTTTTTGCATTTTGGCACGGCAGTTGCCGTAAAAATGCGCCGTATGAAAAAGAAATTATTTTTGCCTGCGATCCTCCTGATCGCCTTCTCCATGACCTCGACGGCCCAGTCGAAGGGCTTCACCATCGGCCAGTGGACCGAAATCCGCAATGCCGTCATCCGTGAGCTCAACCGCTCCTATGTCGATTCGCTCCCGGTCGGGCGGATTGAGAAGGCCGCCATCGACGCGATGCTGGAGTCTTTGGATCCCTATACGATCTATGTCCCCGAGGAGGAGAAAGAGGATTTCCAGATGATGATCAACAGTACCTACGGCGGCATCGGTGCCATCATCTACAAGCCCGACAAAAACGGCAACGTCCTCATCAACGAGCCTTATGCGAACTCTCCCGCGGCACGTGCCGGGCTGCGGTGCTGCGATGAGATCATCCGGATCGACGACGTTCCCGCGCAGGGACTGACGGCGTCGGAAGCGAGCGACAGGATGAAGGGCAAGCCCGGGACCAAGGTCAAATTCCTGGTGAAGAAGTGCTTCGCCGGCCCGGCATGGGCGGCCGGGGATACCGTCGAGGTGGTCATCCAGCGTGAGCGGATTCACCTTCCCGACGTGGAATACGCCGGCATGCTGGATGCGGAGACCGGCTATGTCCAGCAGGCAAAATTCACCGAAGGTGTCGGGAATTCTGTCAAGGAAGCTTTCCTTATGCTGAAGAAGCAGGGAATGAAACGGTTTGTCCTGGATCTGCGCGGCAACGGCGGCGGCCTGATGCACGAGGCGGTCAATATTGTATCGCTGTTTGTCCCGAGAGGCTCCGTCGTGGTGAGCTCGAAGGGCCGGATCGAGGGCAGTGCCCAGGTCTATAAGACGACTTCGGACCCGGTGGATACGGAGATTCCGGTGGTCGTCCTGGTCGATTCCGGCTCGGCTTCGGCTTCCGAGATCGTCGCCGGCGCCCTGCAGGATCTGGACCGGGCGACAATTATCGGTACGCGTACCTACGGGAAAGGTTTGGTCCAGTCGATCCGTCCGCTGCCGTATGACGGTCAGCTGAAAGTTACGACGGCCAAGTATTATACCCCGTCCGGCCGCTGTGTGCAGGCGATCGATTATTCCAACCGCAAGGAGGACGGCAGCGTGGGACACATTCCCGATTCGCTGACGCACGAATTCAAGACGCTGCACGGCCGCACCGTGCGTGACGGCGGCGGCATCACCCCGGATTACGAGGTCAAAGCGAAGGAGTACAGCCGCCTGACGTATTCGCTGGTGCTGAACGGCATCATCGAGCAGTTTACGCTCGATTTCGTGCGGCGGCATGAAAGCATCGCTCCGGCGGATGACTTCCATCTGAGCGATGCGGAGTTCGACCGGTTCGTCGAATTCGCCAAGGGGAAGAAATTCGATTACCGGTCCGGTGCCAAGGCGATGTTCGACGAAATGCGGAAGACCCTTGACAAGGATGGTCTTTCGGAGAATCTGAAACCTCAGCTGGATGCCCTTGCAAAGGCCCTGGATATCGAAAAGGAACAGTTTCTCCGCATGAAGAAGGACGAAATCGTCCCGTTCCTCGAAGAAGAAATCGTGGTGCGCTATTACTTCCAGGAGGCCGGCGTCAAGCTCCGCCTGCGGTATGATGCGCAGCTCAAGGAGGCCCTGACCAAGCCCGCCATCGTCATTCCGGACTAGTTCCGGAATCTACCCACAGATAAACCCTATCGCCCCGCCTGGGATGGATCCGCTCGCCGGCCTCCTTGGCGGGGTGCTCCGTTACCTTGTCTTCGGGCATATCGCCGAGCGGGACGGCGATGGAGCAGTAAACGCCTTTTTCCGCGGTCTCCGCCGCTTTCATTTCGACCCGGAGGTCTTCGACCCTGAAGGGAAGTATGCCCGTAGTGGGCCCGATGATCATCGCGTCGTCCCCGACCCTGATGGCCCCGGACTCGACCAGGACTTCGGCAACGCCGATTTTGTTGAACCAGTTGGTCACCTTGCCGACGTACTCTTTCCGGCGGGTGGCCTGGCTGCCGTAGACGTCGGACCATTCCCCGAGCCGCCGCCCCTGATAGTAGCCGTCCCAGAAGCCCCGGTTGAAGACTTCGGCCAGGTCTTTCTTCAGCCTGGCGGCGAGTTCGGGCGTGTATGTCCCGTCGCAGATGGCGTCCGCCGCCTGCCGGTAACAGCGGGCGCAGCGGCGCACATATTCCGCGCTCCTGGCGCGGCCTTCGATCTTGAAGACCTTGACGCCCGAGTCAACGATTTTGTCAAGGAATTCGATGGTGCACAGGTCCTTGGGCGACATGATGTACTTGTTGTCCACCAGCAGGGTGTGTCCGGTCTCGACATCCTTGACCTCATACCCTCTCCGGCATACCTGGTAGCAGCCGCCCCGGTTGGCGGATTTGCCGTAGGCGTCCAGGCTCAAGTAGCATTTCCCTGAAATCGCCATGCACATGGCGCCGTGGGCGAACATCTCGATGCGGACGGGCCGGCCGGAAGGGCCCGTGATATGCTCCCGTACGATGGCTTCTGAAATGGCCTTTACCTGGTCGAGGTGGAGTTCCCGGGCCAGGACGACGACGTCTGCGAACTGCGCATAGAAACGCAGGGATTCGAGGTTGGAGATGCTGAGCTGGGTAGAGATATGCACTTCGAGGCCGATCTCCCGGCAGTAGAGGATGGCGGCCATGTCGGAGGCGATGATGGCGTCGACGCCCGCCGCCTTGGCGGCATCAAGGGCCGCCCGCGCTTCGTCCATCTCTCCGTCGAAGAGCGTGATGTTGAGCGTCATATACGCCTTGACACCGTATTCCCGGCAGATACGGGTTACCTCCGGGAGGTCTTCCGGGGTGAAATTGTTCGCGGAGCGGGACCGCATGTTGAGGTGTCCTACGCCGAAATAGACGGAGTCGGCTCCGCCTTCGATGGCAGCCAGGAGGCATTCGAAATTGCCCGCCGGCGCCATGATTTCCAGTTCGGAAGGTTTCATTTGACGCGTCCGATGAGTTGTCCGGCGAAATCTTTGAGCAATGCCCGGCGTGCGGGGGAGAAGGCGGCTACGGCATCCATCGCTTCGTCGCTGAAGCGCAGGATTTCCGCTTGGGCCTCGGCTGGGATGTCGAAGCGGTCATAAAGACCTTTGACGATGGCGATCTTCTCTTCTCCGGCGGGAAGGGCGAAGGCGTCATCGAGGATGCTGCGGTCGGGAAGTTTCTCCGTCAGGCGGACGGTCAGCCAGCTCTTCTTGCCGTTGAGGATATCGCCGCCGATGGGCTTTCCGAAGACTTTTTTGTCGCCATAGGCGTCCAGATAGTCGTCGGCGACCTGGAAGGCCAGTCCCAGTTTGTATCCATATTCGTAGAGCGCCTCGCAGTCCTCTGCCGGGGCTCCCGCGATGAGGGCGCCCATCTTGGCGGCGCAGGCAATGAGCACGGCGGTCTTGAGGCCGATCATCTTCATGTACCGGTCCATCGGTACCGTCGGCATCGTCTCGAATTCCATGTCGAGCTGCTGTCCTTCGCAGACCTCCGCGGCGGTCTGGGAGAAAAGGCCCAGCACTTCCGGAAGCACTTCCCGGGGTGCCCGGGCCATCCGGCGGTAGCTGTCGATGCACATGACGTCACCCGAGAGGATGGCTGTGTCGGCGTTCCATTTGACCCAAACGGTCTCCCGGCCCCTCCGCAGCGGCGACTTGTCCATCATGTCGTCGTGGATCAGCGTGAAGGTGTGGAAGACCTCCAGGCCGGCGGCCGGCTCCAGGACTTCCGGCGCAAAACTGTCTTTGAAGAGCCCGTAGGTGGTCAGGCAGAGCTTCGGACGGATGCGTTTGCCGCCGATGGCAATCATATACCGGAGCGGGTCGTACAGCCCTTCCGGCTCCCGGGTAAACCGGATTTCGTCAAACAGCCGCTTTACGGCTACGTTGATGTTTTCTTGTGAGATCATGTTGCGTTATAATGTATCCTGGATCTGTCGTGCGAACTCGGCGCCTCTGAGGGAGGCCATCCTGGCCGGGTCGGGAATGATGTACGCGCGCAGGAGGTCCAGCCGGTCGGCATCAAAGCAGGTATCGACCGTCGTGTCTCCTGTCCGGAGCAGGGCGGTATGTCCCTCTACGGCCTTCTTGAGGATGAGAATCTGCTCCTCCGTCAGCTCGCTGAGCCAGTCTGCCTTCAGCGAATCAATCAACGCGGCAGCACGCGGACCGTGAAAGGGGTCTTCGAAATCGTTTTCGCGGCAGGCGTCATGAATGTAAGCGAAATAGGCTACGACCATCTTGTCTGTGTCCGGCCCCGCAAGCAGCAGCCCGTTCCGGAGAACGCGGTCCCAGTGATGGATTCCGTGGAGTTCGCCGAGCCGCCACCGCCCGGCCATCATGCTTCGGAGCGCCGCGACATGCCGCGTTCCGGTGGCCGCAATCAGTTTCTGAACATCGTCTTCCGGCAGAATGACCGGATCAACTGTTTCCAACCTTTCCATATATACTGCAAAGATAGCGGAATATCCCAAGAAAATCGTTAACTTTACCAAGTTTTGATGACCGGCTTATGCGAAAATTGGTTTTTGCCAGCGGCAATCCCGGGAAGATCCGGGAAGCCAACGAGATTTTATGCGGGGAGTTCGAGGTGATTCCGGCCGCGGCGGCGGGGGTGACGGAAGACATTCCCGAGACAGGGGCGACCATCGAGGAGAATTCGCTCCAGAAAGCCCTGTACCTGTATGAACGGACGGGACTGGACTGCTTTGCGGACGACACCGGCCTGGAGGTGGAGGCTCTCGGCGGCGCCCCCGGCGTCCATACGGCCCGCTACGGCAATCCGTCCGGGAAGGATTTCGAGGCCAACATCAACCGCCTGCTGCGCGAGATGGAGGGTATTGAAAACCGCCGGGCGCGCTTCCGTACATGTGTCACGCTGATTCTCGACGGTGAGCGCCATTTCTTCGAGGGAATCATGGAGGGGCAGATCGCGACGCAGCGCCGGGGAAACGGCGGTTTCGGCTACGATCCGGTCTTCCTGCCCGATGGCTGTGACGGCCTCTCCTCCGCCGAAATCTCCGAAGAGCACAAGAACGCCATCTCCCATCGGGGCAAGGCCCTCCGCGCCCTGGCCGCCTACCTGTTGGGGTGCGATGTGTAAGTTGTTGATAGGTAGGCTGTTATAGAAAACCCTCTGGTTCTTTTAGGGTAGAGGGAATCAGATAAGTAATTAATAATTAATAAGATATACATCGCAGTGCGAGGACTTGCGACAGTAGTGAAGAATGCCGGGAGCCATTTTGAGCTCTCGGAGTTGCCGGAGTGGAACCTTTTCCCCGCCGTCCTGCGCGGGAAAATCCGCCTCAAGGGGAGTGCGGTCACCAATCCCGTTGCGGTAGGCGACCGCGTGGTCTGGGAGCGGGAAGGGGAGGCCTCCCCGGAGAACCCGGCGATTATTACGGAAATCCTGCCCCGCAAGAATTACGTCATCCGACGCTCGACCAATCTTTCGCGCCAGGCGCATGTCATCGCAGCCAACCTGGACCGGGCCTACATCATCGTTTCCCTGTATTTCCCGGAGGTCAAGCTGCCCTTCCTCGACCGGATTCTCGTGACGTGCGAAGTGTACGGCATTCCGGCGACGGTCGTACTGGCCAAGACCGATCTTTACCGGGCCGAGGCACAGGAGCAGATCGACGCCTTCCGGCAAATCTATGAAGGGGCCGGATATCCCGTCATCGAGACTTCCGTGAAGACCGGGGAGGGGATCAATACCATCCGGGAGGCCTGCAAGGACCGGATCAATCTTTTCTCCGGAGAATCCGGCGTCGGCAAGTCGAGCCTCATCAAGGCGCTCGATCCGTCGCTCGACCCCAAGATCGGCCAGATATCCGTGGCCCATCTGCAGGGAAAGCACACGACGTCGCTCTATGAGATGTACCCGCTTGCCGGCGGGGGCTATGTAATTGACAGCCCCGGTCTCCGCGGCTTCGGCCTTGTAGATCTCGAGAAGGAGGAAATCGGAAAGTATTTCCCGGAAATGCTCGCCGTGGCCGACAATTGCCGCTTCGTTCCCTGCACCCACACCCACGAGCCGGGCTGTGCCGTCAAGGCGGCCCTCGATGCCGGTACCATTTCTCCCGAGCGCTATGCGTCCTACCTCGGCATGCTGGAGGAAGACCAGAAATTCAGATAAGTTGAATTGCGTCGGACGGGCCTATTCCGCGGCAAAGATCTGATCTGCGTGTTTGCTCCACTTGTCGGCGGTCTTGTAGGCGTCCACCGCAGATGCGGGCACCAGGATCTTGAATCCGTCAGGGGTGAGGTTGAACACGTTCCCCTGACTGTTAAGCGTAGCGCTGTGGCTGACAGCCGGAGGGGTTTTGCCCTTGCAAATCACTTTCTCCAATTTTGAAGCTTTATTATAATAGATAAACGTATTATCATAAAACGAGACGCCGGAGGGAAGTGTGATTTCTTTCAGGGGCACTTTATAGAACGCTTCTGGTCCAATGTGTTGTAAACTGCCGGGGAATGACAGGGACTCCAGACTGGGATTGTCCATAAAGGCATACTCCTCAATGGATGAAACAGACTGAAGATTGACGGAATGTAATAGCGGACATTCCCGGATGGCATCTATGCCGATAGTTCTGCAGCAAGTGGGCAGAATTACCGTTTGAAGTGCCGTAAACCTGGCAAGCATTCCGGCGGGGAGTTTTAAACGATCCTGGATTCGGACTATATAAGAATGGCTGGATAATGCATAGTTGTATTCCTCCGTGCCGACCGCAAAATTTACCTTCTCCAGATCCAGATCCTTGAGCGTTTTGATGCAGGAAGCCCGCAGTGCGGCGATATCCGGCGCGGCAATGGAGCCGGATTTCCATTTCAGGCTTTCTACCGTCCTGCCTTCCAGCAGCGATGCCAATTCTCCGGTATTGTACTCGACCGGCGCCTCTCCGTTGACGCTCACGACGGAGGTCTGGAATTGGGTGGAGCCGGGATCATTTTTATTGCAAGAAACAAGGGACAGCAACAGGAGTGTTGCCAGAGAAAGGAAAAACAGTTTTTTCATTTCGTAACGTGTGTTTGGTCAATACGTAACAAATGTAGAAATTTCGGAGCACAAATACAAGACGGGATTTTATTATCTTTGTGGGCGGAATGGAGAAGAAACTGCTCAACAAAGAAATCCTGCGGCTGGCGGTGCCCAGCATTCTGGCGAACCTGACGGTGCCGCTGGTGGGGATGGTGGACATCGCCGTGGCGGGGCATCTGGGCTCTGCGGGCGGGATCGGCGCTGCGGCCCTGATCGGCGGGATTTCCATCGGGACGATGCTCTTCGACCTGCTGTACTGGAATTTCTCCTTCCTCCGGACGGGGACCGGCGGGCTGACGGCCCAGGCTTATGGCCGGGGCGACCGGGCGGAATGTGCCAATGTCCTGTGGCGTGCCGTCCTGCTGGCGCTTCTGTCGGCCGTGCTGCTGATCGCCATCCAGACCCTGGTCGTCAAATTGGCGTTCAAGTTTGTCACCTGTACGCCCGAGGTGCAAGCCCTGGCTTCGAAGTACTTCTATATCCGCATCTGGGCGGCGCCGGCCACTCTCAGCCTGTTCGCCTTCAAGGGATGGTTCATCGGGATGCAGGATACCGTCAGCCCGATGGCGGCCGATCTGATCGTCAACCTGGGCAATATGCTCCTGAGTGTGCTGCTTGCCTTCCGGACCCCGCTCGGGTATGTCGGCATCGCCTGGGGAACGGTCATTGCGCAGTGGTCCGGCTTCCTTTTCTCCGTGGTGGTCGTCGCGACGAAATACCGCAGGACGGTCTTCGGAGAAGGTGTCCGTCTGCAGGTGAAGGGGCTCGGCCGGTTCTTTGCGATGAACGGCGACCTGCTGCTCCGTTCGCTCGGCCTGATTCTGGTGTATATCGGCTTCACGGTCATTTCCGCCCGCTACGGCGATGCGCTCCTTGCCTCGGCGTCCATCCTGATGAAGATCCTGCTGATCTTCTCCTATTTCACCGACGGATTCGCCTATGCGGGCGAGGCGTTGACGGGCCGCTTCATCGGCGCGCGGGATCTCTCCGGTGTAACGGATACGGTGAAGTACACCTTCATCTGGAGTATGTCCATCGCCGTTTTTTTCATCGGGATTTACGCCGCCACCGGCGTGCCGCTGCTGAGGATGATGACCTCCGATGCCGCGGTCGTGGAGACCGCACGACCCTTCCTTCCGTGGCTGCTGGTGATGCCCCTGCTGGGCTGCCCGGCCTTCACCTGGGACGGCATCTATCTCGGCGCAACGGCATCGGCCGCCTGCCGGAATACATCGCTCCTTTCCGCCGTCGGGTTCTTCGCCGTATGGTTTGCAGGCAATGCGCTATGGCATCCTTCTGGCGCCGCCGCCATCCACCTGCTGATGGCCGCTTATTTCGTCCATCTCGCCATCCGCACCCTATATCAGACGGTTTTCTGGAAGAGGTTCGTGCTTGTGTCCCGTTAGGAATCCTTGCTGTTATGATGCCGCCCGGCTGCGGCTGACAAGAACGACACCGCCGACCACCAGGAATGAAGCAAGGACCTTCTGCCAGGTAAGCGTGTCCACTCCGGCCCATATGCTTACCAGGGCCGCAATGATGGGCTGAATGTAGGAATACATACTGACCAGGGTAGGTCTGATCAACTTCTGCCCATAGGGAATCAGGAAATATGCGACAAACGTCGCAAAGAAGATCAGGTATCCGATTTCCCAGCGGACGAGGGTCGGGATGGCTGCGTAATCGGTGCTGACAAGCTCCTTGAAGGAAACGGGAAGCGAAATCAGCAGCGAGAACAGGAAGCTCCACTTCATAAAGGTAACCACGCTGTATTTGGATATCAGGGGCCGGAAAAGGCCCAGGTACAGCGAGAAGCTGAGGCTGTTCACGAGCAGCAGCACGACGCCCCACGGCGAGGTGGCGGCCGCCCCGCCTTCGTGGACGGAATTGAAAATCAGGAAAAGAATTCCCGCGAAGCTGAGCGCCACGCCCCCGGCCTTCTTCCCCGTAATGGGCTCTTTCAGGAAAAGGAAGGCAAAGAACATCGTGAAGATGGGTCCGAGCGTTCCTATGATGGCTGTATCGATGGCCGATGTGATGGCGATGGCCATAAGAAAAGTCATCTGGGGGATGAAAAGCCCGACAAGCGAAGCGGCGGCGATCTTCGGATAATCCCTCCTGTCCACCTTCTCCTTCGGCATCAGCAGCGCCAGTAGCCAGAACAGGGCGCAGGCCCCGATCGCCCTCAGCGTGAAGAGCACATAGGGAGACACCGTCCCGGAATTGGCAATGTCCTTGCAGAATACCAGGTTGAGACCGAAAATCGTATATGCGGCCGCTATGGAAAGATGACCTTTGAGTTGATCCATCGCTCATTCACTACCGTAAACCAACCCGTATTTTTCCTGAAGGCGCCTGAGCGCCCCGCTCCCGGATCTCGTCTATCGTCGGCGCGGCGGACCCCTTATTCAGCGTCCCGCAGGCCATAACGGCTGCGCACAGCAGAATACTTGTTATAAGCGGTTTAATAATCTCCTCATCTATCGACTTTCTTGCAGTTTGCAGGACGCCAAGGCGATGCAACAGGACCAGACGCCGGAAATATCGAAGGTTTGTTCGGACAAAGGTACTGAAAAGTCGACATCGCTGAAGGGGCAGCCCGTTAAGGCCTATTTGTCCTTGACGGGACGGATGGCGTGAGCGTATTCCCGGCGGGCAGTAGTGATTCCGCCGACAAAGTCCACGCAGCTTACCCATTCCTGCGCATCTCCACGCTCGGAGGTCCAAAGGCCCAGCGACCTATAGGTGGAGCTGAGGTCCGCGACAGGGATATAGATGCTGTGCCCGTTTCCGCTGAGGGAGACTCCGACGAGCTTGTCGCCATCATCTTTTTTTTGTTCGCGTTGTAATCCGAAAAGGGCCAGGAATTCCGCTTTCGTGGGCATTCTCCATCCGTCGCCCCAGAGAGCGGTGGCGGTGTCGTATTTCCCGGAAAGTATCTTCGGTGCGTCGATATTATCAAAAATGTAAGGTCTGGCAAAGGCAAAACATGCTCTGGGGGTGGTTTCTCCCCAGGCAAAGAAGTGGCCGGGGTCTTCGGGGGATTCCGCCCCTATGTTGCGGTCGGCCCAGAGGACGGAAAGACCCAGGTCAACGGCATTGACATCTTGGGTGGAATACTGCGGGGAACCGGGCTGGTTCCCGTCTTTTTGGGAATCCCCATTATTTTTTTTGCAGGACGGGACGAGCAGCAGGATTGCACAAAGGATAAGGACAAATTTCTTCATTTCTTAATCAGGTTGTTGTAGGTTTATTTGGCAAAGGTACTGAAAATCCGAGGGATTCTCAAATCTTTCGGAGCAAGGGTTTTCCGATCGGGGAATCTGCCGGATGAGCGTGTCCGCGTGCCCGATGTCCTGAAAGTACGGACGTGCGTCCTGTTTTGGGGCTGAATCGAAGCTGACGTCCCTCATCCCGGGACGTCGGGCCGGGGGAGCATCAGTGCATCCCCTTGCGGCGGGAGAAGAGGCGCTGGGGGAGTTCCATAGCGAGGATGATGCCGAGGACGATGGCGATGGCGGCCTTGGCGGCGGCGAATCCGCTCTGGAGGGACAGGGAGAAGGCGCCCGAGGTCAGATAGTAGGTGAACCAGAAGATGCCGGCTCCGGGAACGAGCGGGAAGATGCCGCACAGCAGGAAAACCTGCGCGGGGCACCGGAACGGCACGGCGGCGAAGCGGGACAGCAGGCAGACCAGCAGGGCTGCGAACAGCGTCGAGACGGCCGGAGACATTCCCGCAAGGCGGAAAAACAGCAGATAACAGACCCAGCCTGTGGCGCCGATGATGCCGGTAGAGAGATATTCCCGCCGGTCGGTGCCGAAGAGGACGGCGAAGGCGGCGGTGCCGATGAAGGCCGCCAGGGCCTGCCATTCGAGCCCGGCCGTCTCGGGGTTCACGGTCATTCCGCCGAGGTCAATGACGCCCTTGAAGACGGCGCCGTCCAGCACGAAGGCCAGGGAAACGCCCAGGGCGATGCAGAAGAACCCCAGCATCGCATCCGTCAGCCGGGTGATGCCGGCCAGGTAGTCTGAATTCGCCAGGTCGCGGACGCCGTTCACGAAGGGTACGCCCGGGATCAGCGGCATGATGGCGCCGATGATGATGTTGCTGAGGCTTACGCCGAAGCCGATTCTCCAGGAAATGATGCACAGGAGGGTGGCCAGCAAGGCATTGGCAATGCCGCCTACAATCTTGCTGAGGTATCGCGCACTGACGCCCAGGGTGAAGATGTACAGCAGCATTCCTACGACGAATGCGGCGGCACAGTCCATCCAGCCTCCGCCGAATACCGCACAGAATCCGGCGGCGCCGAAAGCTGATCCGGCCACCTGCTCCCAGAAGGGTTTGGCCGGTGCGTTGCGGATGGCGTCCAGCCGTGTCCGGGCTTCATCGAGGGTACATTTCCCTGCGGCAATGTCGTAGCTGAGCCGGTTGACGGCGGTCACTTTCGAGAGCCGGATCCCCCGGAGCGGAATGAATTCCACGTTGGCATAAGTCGAAGCCTGGCCGCCCGCCTTCCCGACCTTGCCGGGCTCCTGTCCCGTGGTAAAGATGCCGTTGGAAAGCACGAAGAAGTTGCCCGAGCTCACCCCGAAATGCGTGGCAATCCGCGCCATGATATCCTCTACGCGGGAGATCTCTGCGCCGTTCTCGAGCAGGATATGTCCTGCCTCCGATGCGACTTCCAGAACGTCTTGAAACTGGTCTTCCATTTTATATTAAGCATTATTCTTTGGAAAGATTCCCCGGACAAGCCCGGGAATGACGGAGAGGCTCTTCGGTATGGGAGAGTTCCCAGGAGTTGACGAGGTTCTGCCAAATGGCGTAGAGACCGCCGGCGACGGAGGTGACGGGGGTCATATAGTTGAAGCCCAGCCAGATGATGAAGGCTGTGTTCTTCTGCCCGAGGGCCTGCCCGGAGGTGATGCACTCGCTGCGTCCGTAGCGGCGGGCGACCTTCCGCCCGAGGACGAACTGCAGCAGGCAGCACGCGAGGGACACCGCCCCGATGCCGGCCGCCACGAGGACTCCTATGCCGCTCGTGACCAGCGCATAGGTTGCCAGCGACATCGCCATCGTAAGGCAGATGCCCCAGATGTAAAACGCCCAGTCGACGAAACGTTCGAGCCATTTCTGTACCCCCGGCAGCAGATACCGGATGACCCAGGCCAGGATGCAGGGCAGCACCAGGATGGAGAACACCCGCTTCACGATCTGCCAGAACGAAGCCCAGAAATGTAGCTCCGCGTCAGGGTGCACCATCGGGATCATCAGCGGAATCATCAGGCTGGCCAGCAGGTCGGTGAGGACGATGGCGGTCATAATGCCCGGCAGGCTTCCGCCGATCTTCCGGGTGATAACCCCCGCCGCGGCCGCCGTCGGGCAGATCAGGCAGAGCATCGCGCATTCCAGCAGGATCCGGGCATCGCCGTGGGGAATCCGTGTAGCGATGAAGGCCAGCGCCCCGAAGGAGACCGCCTGGATCAGCAGGATCCACAGGTGCCACCTGTGGAGTTTGAGGTCCGCCGGAGCCACCACGTTGAGTTGCAGGAATAGCATCACGCTCACAAGCGTCGGCTGCAGCCACCTCGCCACCCCGATGTATCCGCTCTCTTCGAAGGCGGGCACAAAATGCAGGATCAGATAGATGCTGATCCCCGTCACCATTGCCAGCGGCAGCATCCACTTCCGCAGCCAGGCCGATACTTTGTTTCCCATCATAGTCGTATTGCTCGTAACCCTTCTTCCAGAGGGATGGGTACGTGCGTTTAGGGCCGTTTTTGCCCGTAACCCTCCGTCGGAACTGAGGGGTGCGGGCACTTAGCCCCTACATTCCAAGATTAAACATAATAAAGGAGTAGATATCCGCCTGCTCCTCCAGGACTTTGGCGAGGGGTTTGCCGCCGCCGTGGCCGGCCTTGGTGTCGATGCGGATGAGTGCGGGTGCCGAACCCGCCTGGCATTT
>CAMUZW010000026.1 GCA_947165305.1 uncultured Bacteroidales bacterium | reverse complement strand
TTTCTGATAACTTTGCACGGATTACCTGCTGCCACAACATTAGCAGGGATATCCTTGGTGACGACGGAACCCGCTCCAATAGTGGTATTATCACCGATCGTCACGCCCGGAAGGATGGTCACGCTGCCGCCAATCCATACATTGTCGCCGATGGTCACAGGCTCGGCCCACTCCTTCCGGCTGTTACGCTCCACCGGATCCGTACTGTGGCAGGCCGTGTAAATACTTACGTTAGGACCGATAAAACAGTCATCACCGATGGTTACCGGGGCCTCGTCCAACACGGTGAAATTGAAGTTTGCAAAGAAGCGTTTGCCCACCCTAATCTGTTTGCCATAATCGCAGTAGAACGGCTGGTTGATACAGATATGGTCGTCACCGATGTGCCCCAGCAGGTTCTTCAGGATTGAAAACAGCTCATTTGTCTGCGAAGGCATTAAGGCATTGTATCTGTGAATCACTTCCTTGGTGGCATTCAACTCTCTCAGGAGCTGTACATCAACCGCCGAATAAGGGAGTCCTGATTGCATCAGTTCTTTTTCTGTCATAGTCCAATTCCCGATTATTCTAACCCTCAAAGATAATCATTATTCTTCAGACCCTCTAGAACCAGATAGATTTTCGGTCACCTTCTCCGCTTATTATCGAATACACCTGGTGTTTTATCAATCACTTGATAGACCAATTGTTCGATAGCCACAAAGAATACACGATAGCCACCCGTTATTTAGCTCTCGCCCGAGGCACGAAAAAAGTTGTAACAGGCTGTTGATGAAATTCGCTGTCCCACCCCACCCGTCTTTAAATGGGTTCTGAGGCGGGGCACCCGGCGCTGCGAAAGTCGGAACGAATCACCCATCGCAGAAGAATCGGGGGCGATTTATCTAACGCTCAAGCGAAGAACTCTTATGAAGCCACACTTCTCCATCACACGGCCGCTGGCAGGGTTGTCGATGAAGTGTCCGGAAATCAGGGACTTGATATTTTTCGGTCGATGTCGGGTTCTTTTTTGCGAATTTTCGGGGAAAACCCTAACTTTGATAATGGTTATGCCTGCGAGGGTCTCGCTACCTTTGCCGGGTATGACAGTTATGGATTCGAAATAAAAATCATATGAAACAGACTCTTCTTATTTTTCTCGCCTTTGTGGCTGTTTGCGGCCCATCCCAGACCGGAGTGCAGGATGTCTTTCCTGCCGAATGGGTTATCCCAAAAGGCGGTTTCCCCGCTGAAGCCACCAACGGATCTCCAGCGTTCGGGGCACTTGAACTCCAGGGAGCAGACAGCATCTGGGTTTTCCATTTCCCCGTAAAGAAGCTCCGAAAGGGCACTTTCATGGAATTCGACTGGAGCATGAGCGCCCGCAAAGGTGACTGGGAACACTACCGGGCCGAGTATTCCGACGGCGCGGAATGGGTACCCCTGAAAGAATTCCAAGTATGTTTCGGCCAAAAACATCCCACCACCGAACTGGCCACCTTCCGCCTCGCGAAAACCATAAGGAACGAACTGAAGATAAGGCTTTTACCCGTTCATCCCGACAGCGTGGGACCGGTCAGGACGGCCATAATCACCAGAAAGGCATACACCGGGGCAAAGGCCCTGATCCTGGGGAATAAGGCACCCCTGGACAGCATGAAGATCCTGTTCATAGGCAATTCCAACACCTACTACAATTGCGCTCCGTCTCTTATGAAGGAAATAGCCTGGAGTCAGGGGCATTTCTTTGACATTGAGATGACCACAAAGGGCGGACAAACCTTCGGTCAGCACCTGACCCTCCACAGGACCATGGACCTCGTTCGCAAGGGAGGCTATGATGCCGCCGTACTCCAGAATAACACCAAACCCATGGTCCAGGTGGCCCTCTTCCCCGAAAAAGGCGAGCCCTTCATCCGGGACTGCGTAGCCTTGTCGGATTCCATCCGGCGCTACAGCCCTCTCGCGCGGATCATACTTGAAAGAAGTTTCCCCTACTCGGGCAATAATTTCTGGGGAGCAGGCGGCTGGGAAGGCATGAACAAGGCCATGGACGAAACTGCGATAATAATGTCCGAGGCTGCCGGAACCGAAATTTCTCCCATCGGACATGCCTCGGAGATGGCCCGCACACAACGTCCGGAACTTGTCCTTTACCAAAGTGACAACGCCCATCCTACGCTCCTGATGTCATACATCAAGGCCTGTGTCAACTACCTGATGCTCGTCTGCCCGGATAATCCTTCCTTCTCGGATGATGCCGCCGACTGCAGCCTCGAGCCCGAACTCGCAGCATATTTACGTTCGCTTGCCGTGAAAGCTATAAAGTAAGGTATTCGTTCAAGACGAAGGAGGCCGGGCAAAGAATACCCGGCTGTACAGGCAAAAATGTTTTTGTTTATCTTTGCAGAAACTTTGCGGCCTTTCATGAAAAAAACAGTTTTGGCAATTTTTACTTTCCTCGCCTTGGTGACCGGCGCCCGCGCGCAGGAAGCGCAGGACGCACCGGAAGCACAAGGCGTCCCGGAAGTGCATCATGACATCCCGGCCTACCGGGCCAGGGGTTACAAGGGGAATGTCGCCGTGACCAGCCTGGGACTCTACTGGAACGGGGTGGAGACCTCGCACGGGTATATGCTCAATGAGATGGTCTGTCTGGGCGGCGGGGCCGGCCTGCTGATTGGCGCGATATATGATCCCCTCCCGGCGCTGCGCGTCTTTGCCGATGCCCAGTTCTACTGGATGCCGAAAAAAGGTACACTGACCACCCGGCTCCGGGCAGGTTACCTCCGGAATTTCTACGGCGAATCCGACATGTTCGACGCCGACCTTACCCTCGGCGGAAGCTGGGGTGTCGGCGCCAGATACGGAATCTCCCTGGATGCGGGCGTGAGCATCATCGTTCCCTCGGGAATCCAGCTGGCTTCCTTCAACCGGCCCGCCATCAGCCTGGCACCCGTTTTGTCGCTTGCGTTCGAATTTTAGTAATCTGCTAAAGAATAAACCATAATATCAAAAACAAATGAAACAACTTGCAAAAATCACCATCCTTTTGGCAACCTTGATGATGGCTGCTGCACCGATCTCCCTGTCGGCGCAGGATAAGACCATCAAGAGAAAGGTTGCCATCGGCCGGTTCTCCAACGAAACGCAGTACGCAAAGGGCCTCTTCTATGACAAGGAGAACGACCCGATGCGGAAGCAGGCCCTGGACATCCTTTCCTCCAAACTGGCCTCCAGCGGAAAGTTTATTCTACTCGAAAGGGACGACCTTGACATTCTCGTCGCTGAAGCAGGAGAGGGCATGAACAAAATCGGCGCTGACTACATCATCCTCGGTTCCATCACCGAATTCGGCCGCAAGGTGGAAGGACAGCAGAAGGTCTTCTCTTCGACCAAGACGCAAACCGTTGAAGCCGGCGTAAGCATTCGCCTGGTCGAGACGGCCACGGGCCTGATCATCTATTCCGATGAAGCAAAAGGTTATGCCGAGACATCCACGAAACAGACGCTGGGCATCGGCGGGACCGCCGGCTTTGACGCAACCCTGAGCGACAAAGCCATTTCCGCCGCCCTGAGCCAGCTCGTCGAGAACATCATCAACAAGTGCATGGACAAACCCTGGAGGTCATACATCCTTTCGGTGGACGATGGTTCCTATATTATTTCCGGCGGTGCTTCCCAGGGGCTCGCAGCCGGGGACCAGTTCAATGTTTACAAAAAGGGCAAAATCGTCAAGAACCCCCAGACCGGACTCAATATTGAACTTCCCGGGCAGAAAATCGGTGCCATAACCATCCAGACTTCCTACGGTGATACGCCTGAAACGGAGATTTCTTTCTGCACCTATGAAGGCGAAGCCCTTGATGCGGGAAATCTTGGCAACTACTACATTCTGGACAAATAAGCTACGCGCATATGAAAAAGATGATCATTGCCATACTTGGCGCCCTGATGTTGACAGGCTGTGGCGTCGGATCTTACACGGTTTCTTCCGGCAAGGCCGACGAGGGGATGATTTCCTTCGTCAGCGAGTCCAAGACGCCTGTTACCGTAACCATTGATAATGATAGTTTTGATGTCTCCACGGTAAAGGCCAAAGCATGGCGCAAGGATAGAAATATCAAAAAAACAGCCCAGAATACAATTTTCCTCTCTCCCGGACAGCACCATGTCGTCGTGAGCATGAATGGGAAAGAGGTATGCAATAAGAAAGTTTTCATTTCTGCCCAGGAGCATAAAGTGATCGAGCTATGAATAAAATCATTATTCTGGCCCTGGCAGTTGTCATGCTTTCCTCCTGCGGCACGACCAGTACGCTCTATTATTGGGGAGGCACGCAGAATGGAACGACAACCTACGAAAATTTAGCTTACCAGTCTTACAAAAAACAGACGCCCAAGAGTCTCTGCGGCCTTATAGCCGTATATGAGAACATGGTCACAAATCCGGGAGGAACCCGCCAGGTCCCCCCTCCCGGTATCTGTGCTGAATACGGGTATCTTCTCCTCACCCCGGGGACGGCCGAGACATTCATGAATAATGCTACGCCTGCCCAGAAGAAGCTGTTTAACTCCAGCGACTTCAATGCCGCTTTCCTTGAGAGGGGCAAAGAAATGCTTCTGAAAGAGATTGAGTTTTATCCCGAATCGGCAAAGTTTATCGGGCCGTTAATCAAGAAACTTGCAAGGTGATATGAAAAAACTTATTCCCATCATTCTTCTCGCCGTAGCTGCAAGTTCCTGCGGCCTGTCGAACCAGGTGACCAGAGAGTCCCAGTATGCCGCCATGTACAATGATATGCCGGTCACAATCCTCGTGATGCCGCCGATCAACAATACGTCCAACGTGGAAGCCAAGGATCTTCTCTATACTTCTATCAGCCGCCCGCTCGCAGAAGCCGGCTATTATGTGATTTCCCCGCTTCTTGCCATGGAAGTCCTCAAGGCGGAAAGTGCATATGATGCCGAGCTCTTTATTGACAAGCCGCTTACGATGTTCCGGGACTATTTCGGAGCCGATGCGGTGGTCTTTTCCCAGATTGACGACTGGACAAAACGCGGATTCGGCATTGATACCAAAATCCGCTACATCATCAAGTCTGCCTCATCCGGCGAAGTCCTGTTTGACCGTAGCTGTGATCTGTACCTGGACCTACAGTTTAAATCAGGAAGCAATTCCTTATTAGCCAGTCTCGTAGATCTCGCCGTTTCGGCGATTGAGACAGCGGCGACCGAGCATATCGTCGCCGCCAGAAAGGCTAACTACTATATTTTCCGCGATATTCCCCGGGGCAAGTATAACCCTCAATATCTGCAAGACAAGGACGTGATCGCCGAGAAGAAAGATATCAAGGCGCACGTAAAATAAGAGTTATTAATTCAACCTTACCATGGTGGTGACGACCATGCCTGCATTGCCGTCGCTGCCGACGGTGGTTTTGATCTTGCCGCGGTCTGCACCCACAACGGAAGTGTAGAAATTCAGCTGCGTACCGTTGGTCATATAGGCAACGAACTGGAGCGTGAGCGAAGAGGCCTCGAAGCGCTCAAGCCTCAGGGTCCCCGGAACAATCTTGCCCTGATACTCCGCCGCACTGCTCCAGTCGAGCGACACATATTCCGCCGCATCCTTGGAAAGATCACACTCCCAGTAGCCGGCCGTGCCGTCGATGGCATAAGCAACCCCGTCCACATACTCTCCTTCATTGTAAGGATAGTGCTCCGGCAGCCTCCTTGAAGAAACCGTGCCGGCCTTGGGATCAAAGGTATGGATCACGGCTCCGTCATAATCATTGCCACCCCACCAACTGAGTTTTTCAGACGTGGAGATATAAACCCCGTCCGGGTCCATTCTCTCGTTAAATGTGCAGATAAGGTTTCCAAGGGACACTGAACTTCCGGAGACGGCGAGGTTGTAGATGTCCGTGCAGTCTTCGGTTCTGGTCCAGTTATCTTTACCATCACCTTCCTGGATTTCCTTCTGATAGGTTTGAGCATAATACAGTTTCCCGCCTACGGAAAGGAGGAAAGACTCTTTGCTTGCTTCCACCTGGAGAAGCACGGGTTCATAGGAAGGAGGGGCGATGATTCCCTGCATTCCGCCCATTGCGCCGGGATAGCCGAAAGTCCCGCCCAGGCAAGTGCCGCCTGCAGGATAGATTTTCCAGCAGGAGATATTGTCTCCCAGCACGTTGACGGCATCCAGCGTGTTGCCATTGTCCTGCAGACGGATCAGTGACGGAAGCCCTCCGTTAATGCCCTCATAATTCCAGCCACCGGTCCTCACAAACAGGTCCTTGCCCAGCTGGTGGAACCAGCCGTTCAGGAAGGTGGGCTGCTTGAAGCCGTCGTCCATTCCGTCCGGAGCGCCGGCCTCCAATGTCCACTCGAACAGGGCGCCGTCGCTCTTTCGGATGAGGTAATGGGCGCCGTGACGGTCGTGATACTTGGCGCTGAAATCATTGATGATTTTGGAAAGTGCGTGACGCGCATTCTTGTTGCCGTCCGTAGGATAATTATTCCATCCGCCCTTTACATTGTAATGGCAGTTGGCAAGCCACAGCCAGCCTTCGCCGACAGGAAATACGAAGCCGGGCGAAATGATGAGGTTGGCCCGGATGGTCTCGGCCACTTCTCCATCGGCTCCCTCTACGTCCACATTATACGTGACTTCTACCATCGAACCATCGGCAGATACGGTATAAAGGGCCTTGGGGCCGACTACCACATCGCCCTCGGCCTTGGTAGCGACCCCGCCGGAGGCGAGGGCAAGCATCTGCGCTCCGGCGATATTGGCCTTGCGGAAAGTTACCTTTGCACCTCTGTCCTTCCCTTCTTTGTCGCAAGAGGACATCAGGATAAACAACAAAGCCAATGAGGAAAAAATCATTTTTTTCATACGCATGCGTGTTTTCTGCAAAGGTATCTTTTCCGAATGATTGTATTGTGGTGGATTTCACCACAAAGCGTTGATTTGCAAGGATAATTCGGAATGATATGATATCTTTGCAAAGTGATGCGCCGATTCGCTTTCATATTATTACTTGCATTGGTTTTGCCGGGAGGAAGCTTTCCCGGCTTTGCCTGGAATGACAGCGCCCCGCGGTTTGTGAACTATGGCGCGGCCGACGGCCTGCCTTCCAATACCGTTTATGCCATCGCCCAGGATGCCGGCGGGACCCTTTGGATAGGGACAAGGAACGGACTCGCCAGCTTTGACGGAAGGCATTTCCGAAGCTGGAAAGAGTACGGTAGGGTAAATGCCCTCGCCGTAGATCGGGAGGGTCGCCTATGGGTTGGAACCTCGGAAGGGCTGAGGGTGATGGACCGGCAATCTGTCAACGGCAACATCCGGGCGCTGTACGCCGATGCGGAGGGTTTTGTATGGGCCACCGTGGGCGATACGCTGCTCCTGAAACTGTCTTTCAAGGACGGCATCCGGGAGGAAGCCCGCTGCTTCTACGACAAACGGGACTCGGAGGGAGATTATCCGTATTTTCAGATATACGAGGCCACGGACGGTAAACTCTGGCTTGCAGGCCGCCTTGTCCACAACCAATTCATCGAAAACAGAAACGACCCGCACATCACGCTCCCTCACTGGGAAGGCATGCTCTGCAACGGAAGCTATGCCGAGCGCGGCGGCAAACTGTATTCTTTCGAAGACCATACATCCCTCCTGCATACCTACGAAGCCAATCAGCCCATTCCGCTCGGCCGCCTTCCCATCGCCCACGCAAGGCTGCTCACAGACCATAGCGGCAGGCTCTGGGCAGCGGGATCTTACGGCTTAGGCATCGTGGATACCGGCCGTCCGGAGAATTCGGAAGTCTTCCGTCACAAGGCCGATGACCCGTCCAGCCTTTCTTCCGGCGAACTATACTGCGTCTTCGAAGACAACCAGGGCAATATCTGGGCGGGCGGCGACAACGGCCTCTCCGTGCTGTCCCCTGCCTTGCAGCAGGTAAGGCTTGTCTCCACCGCCCAGGTATCCGCCCTTATGGAAGATCATAACGGCAAACTCTGGATCGGGACGGCCGAGGAACGCGTATCCAGCCTTTACGAAGACCGCGCCGGCACCGTATACGTAGGGCTTTGGAACAATACCGGATGGGAGGTGTGGAAGGACGGAAAAATGGTACACAAGGACCGCCTCTCCGGCCCGCTTCCCGAAGAGCAGACCGAAGCCCGGCACCTGGACGGGGCCAACTGGATCTCGGATTTCCTGGAAGACAGCCGGGGGCGGTTCTGGGTGGTCTCCTGGGAAGGCGTGGGCCTCAACGAATGGGACCGTCAGAACCGCCGGAGCCTCCCTCCCCGCTGGCTGAGCCCGTTCCGCTATCCTTCGCCGCAGGTGGATTCCAATATCTATGTCAGTTCCCGCCTGGGAAGCCGGCTCATCGAGGATGCCCACGGCAATCTGGTTTACGCCACCACCCAGGCCGGACTTAACATCATCGACCGGGAAACCGGCCTGGTCACAAAGTACTACAAAGGCAATTCCTCCATCCCCGACGACTATGTCACCGACCTCTGCCTGACGCCGGACGGCGCGGTCTGGGCCGCCACGCGGGGCGGGCTGTGGAGCCCCTCCGGCGGGCATTTCCTCGACGGAATGCTGGTGCAGTCGGTGGAGTCCGATGCCGAAGGCAGGCTCTGGGCCGGGACGGAGGACGGCCTCTGGTTCATTGATACGGACGCAAGCACGGGCCGCGTCCCGAAAGAACTCGGATTCCCCTCGGACATCTATGGCGAGCATGTTTCCTGCCGCCTCGCCAACGGATCCCTGGCCTTCGGTGGCGCTGCCGGCGCCGCCGCCTTCCATCCCGACAGCCTGCTTTCCATCCGGGCCGGCGGAAATCTGCCGCTGGAACGGCTGGTCCGGCACCGATATCGCCTGAACGGCGGAGACTGGACAGACGGAGAATTCCCGGGATTCCAGGAGAACATCAGCCCCGGACGCTATCTCCTGCAGGAGCAAAGCTCCGATATCTTCGGCCGGTGGGACCGCGGAGAAAGCCAGGAGCAGAGCCTCCGCGTCCCGCAGCCGCTCTGGCTCCGATGGCCCTTCCTGCTGCTGTATGCGCTTCTGCTGACCGTCATCGTATGGACGGTTCTCCGCCTACGGGAAAGGCGTCTTCTTGTAAAAGAATTGGAAATGCGAGGCAGGCTGTTCTCCATCATCTCCCACGACCTCCGGAATCCCATTTCCGGGAACCGGATGCTCACCCGCCAACTCCTGGAGCGCGTCCGGGACCTGTCGCCCGCACAGCTGGAAGAGGGGCTTAAGCAGCTGGCGCACTCGGCCGATAATACCTCCTCCCTGCTGGAGAACCTTCTTCTATGGTCCCTGAACCAGGAGGGGATGCTGGAGCCGGTGATGCGGGATGAAGACCTGGCCACCCTGGCGGCCGAAGCCATCGGCACCATTCAAGGGGGTGAGATTATCACGGTAGATATTCCTTCCGGCCTTACCGTACGCACCGACCGCAACATGCTCCTCACAGTCCTCCGGAATCTTCTGGACAACGCCGTGAAGGCAAGCCCTGAAGGAGTTATTCTGCAGGCCCGTGGGAAAAGAATCACCATTGCCGATAACGGCCCCGGTCTCGGGGAGGGAGCAACACAATGGAGCCATGGCCTCGGCCTTGTGATCACACGCGAGCTGCTGGAGAAACTGGGAGCCGCGATGGATATGCATAACCGGCCCGGGAAAGGCCTTGAAATAACGATTGACCTATGATAAATGTCCTTCTTGTCGAAGATTCCGCCGTATTTGTGATGGGGCTGAAACTGGCCCTGTCAGCCAATCCCTCCCTTGGGAGGATTGATTCCGTGGCTTCCCCGGGAGCGGCGGTGGCTTACCTCAACGCCCACCCGGATACGGACATCGCCGTCGTGGACATCACGCTGGAAGCCGAGACCGACGGCCTTACCCTGCTGGGGATCCTCCGGGATGCTTTCCCGGGCGTGAAGTCCCTGGTGCTCTCCCATTATAAAATCCCGGCCTATATCCTGCGGGCCATCACGTCCGGCGCCTGCGCCTATCTGGCCAAGGATTCCTCTCCCGAATCCATCGTCGAAGCCATCGGTGACGTGGCGGGAGGCAAATGCCTATTCTTCGGAGAGACCATCGATTCGGCCAGGATCCTCCGTATTTTCGGCGGCAAGGAAAACCTCGAGGCCCGGAAGCCACAGGGCCTGACGCCGCGGGAGCTGGACGTGCTGCAACTGACCTCTTCCGGTTACAGCAATTCCCAGATTGCATCGGCTATGGAGATCTCCGTCAACACCGTGGACAGTTACAAGGAGCGCATCAAGGGGAAATTCGGTCTGGACAGCATCGTCGAATGCGTCGCTACGGCCGCCGCCAAGGGGATTGTGACGGTATAATCAGAAACGGCTATTTTGTCTGCTCCTGCTCAAACTGTTTCCAGGCGCTTTTGAACCAGTTCCGGAGAACCTGTTTGCGGGCGGGGATGAGGAAGGAGTTCTCTATGGAGATCCGGCAAAGCTGGCGGATCTGGGCCAGTGAGAGATCCCAGCCGACGGCGACGGCGAGGTAATCGCCCGTAAGGACGCTGCGCGCCTGGTAGGCGGCATCGTCAGAGCAGATGATGATAGGAATACCGGACTCCATATACCGCCTGGCAGGATGCTTGGCAAAGTCCCTGCAATAGCCCAGGGCAGCGTTGGACACGGGGCAGATCTCCATGGGGATACCCTTTTCCATCACGGCCTTTTCAAGCTCGGGATAACGATACAGATTGAACCCGTGACCGAGGCGGTCGATGCCGCACCGGAGGGCGACGGCGATCTCTCCGTTCTCTCCGCGCAAGCTTTCGCCGGCATGAAGCGTGAGGCGCAGGCCGGGGTTGTCCACGATGATTTTGCGGATACGGTCTTCGTAGCGCTCCAGAGAGTATGAGCGGTCCTCGTCATTCACGATGTCGATGGCCTTCACCAGGTCGTATTTGCCGTCCTTGACGTTTTTCCAGACCCAGACCGCATTGTCCATAAGAAGGTCAAAAAGCGGGTCCCAGGCGTCGTTCTTACCGGCACAGGCGACGATGGAAAGGGTAAACACAGGATCGACTTTCCGCACCTCCGCAAGGGCTCTGATATAGGCCTCCGCCCGTGCCTGGGCGTCCTGGCGCGTACCGAAAAACGGCGAACGCAACTCCAGATGCTCCACGCCGATACTGTGATAATACAACATCACCCGCGTGTAGTAATCCTGCACCAGGGCCGGGGTCGTGCAAATAGCGCCGCATTTGGTAAAAATGCCCTCGAACCAGTCCCACATATAACCGTTGTGGGGCGCACCGATGACCGTCCAGTTACGGCGGAAATCATCCACCGTGAGGCCGTCATCCAGGCATTCCTGCA
Organism: uncultured Bacteroidales bacterium; assembly: GCA_947165305.1. Lineage (GTDB taxonomy): Bacteria > Bacteroidota > Bacteroidia > Bacteroidales > UBA932 > Cryptobacteroides. Next base: position 10,156 of record CAMUZW010000026.1, on the reverse strand, counting down.
TGGTGCGGCTGCCGTAAGGCGCACCGGGGCCGATGAAGCGGATCTGCCAGTCCGGCGTAATGACCAGTTCGGGATGATCTTTCAGAAACTCCACCTGCATATCCATGGGCAGGATGGCGTCCGCGTGAGCATGGAGATCCGCCCCTTTGGGCATGCGCTCCAGAAACTTATACAGGGGGGTCTCGTAGATGGCGGTGTCCCGCAGAAAGTCGAAGGAGGTACCGAACTGCTCCCGAAAGTCGGCCTTCAACTGTTCAAATAACTGATCCATGGCTGCATTACCGATTGTAATGCATGCAAAGATATGGAAAAAATCCCGTATGACGAAATATTTCTTCCATGAAACTTTTTTGTAAATGTGCCTGTCATCAGTTGAAGAAAAATCACTATCTTGCAGCATGAAAAAATTCCTCCTGATCCTGTCGCTTCTCGCCGGCTTCTGCCTTGCGTCATCCGCAAAGGCGCCCCTTAAGAACGAACGCTATGTGGTACTTGTCTCGATGGACGGATTCCGCCACGACTACATCGACAGCAACAAGACCCCCAACTTCGACAAAATGGCCAAAGCCGGTGTCCGGGCAGTCATGAAGCCGTCCTTCCCGGCCTCGACCTTCCCCAACCACTACACCCTCGCCACCGGGCTGGTCCCCGACCACAACGGCCTCGTGAACAACAGTTTCTGGGAACCAGAGCATCAGGAGCGGTATTCGATCGGCGGCAAGAACAAGCATAAGAGCTACTTCTACCTGGGCGAGCCCCTGTGGAATACGGCCCAGCGGCAGGGCGTGCTCGCCGGCGTAACCTACTGGGTCGGGTCGGACTTCGAGATCGGCGGCGGGCGTCCGCGGTATTATCTTCCGTATAATGAATTCCTCCTCTCCTTCCGGGAGCGCATAGACCGGACGGTCGAGCTCCTCTCCTATCCCGAAGAGAAACGGCCGCATCTGGTGATGCTTTATTTCAGCGAGCCCGACCATACCGGCCATTCCTACGGTCCCTTCAGCAAAGAGACCCGCAGGGAGGTCGTCAAGATGGACAAACTGCTGGGGAAACTCCGCGCAAAACTTGCCAGGCTTCCGATTGCAGACCGGATCGACCTCATCGTGCTCTCCGACCACGGAATGGCAGACCTCAGCGCAGAACGGTGCATCAGCGTAGACAATCACGTCAAGAAGGCCTGGACCGAACGGGTCATCTACGGAACCCCGACATCCATATACAGCAAGAATGCCGCTTGCCGGGACTCCATCCTGACGGCCTTGGGCGGCATTGAGCATCTGTTTGTCTGGAAGAAAGAAGAGGTCCCCGCCGAACTCAACTACGGGAGCAGCGACCGGCTCGGCGACATCATCGTGGCGCCGGAGGTCGGATGGCGGTTCACCGACCGTCCCGGGACGGTGAAGGGCGGGCATGGATACTTCCCCGACGACCCCGAGATGCAGACCGTTTTCCGGGCGGAAGGGCCCGATTTCAAGAAGCGGTACGAAGCCCCGGTCTTCCGGAACGTCTCCATTTATCCGCTCGTTTGCTATCTTCTCGGCATCGAGCCCGCCCCGAACGACGGCGACCTCGAGGAGGTACGCAATATGCTTACCAGGTCCTTTTGATCCCGTATTTCTTCAGGATCTTCAAGATTGGTTTTTCGATGGACGCCTCCCAGACGGAGTAGCCGTTGTCGTTGGGATGGACGCCGTCCGCCGTGGATGATTCTCCGTTATGCAGGGCTGCGTCGGGCTTGATGTAGTACACATCCTTGTATTTCTTGCAGGCGATCTTCATCAGGCTGTCGGAGAGCGCCCGGCGTCCGCCGAATTCGGCCTGGGCCGCAGTGTCGAAGTTTTCCTTCTCCCAATAGATGGTGCGCTGGATGATGATGGGCTTCCCGGGATGCGCCTTTACCATCCGGTCGATGAAGGGCAGCAGCCGCTCCCGGATCATCGGGATGTTGGGGTTGGAGAAAGGGTCGAAGATATAGGCATCGGCCTCGACGTCTTCCAGCACGGCCGCAAAATAGGGTTGCATCTTGCAGTTGCCGCTGAATCCGAGCGGAATCACTTGCAGGCCGGTCTTGCGCATGAACTGCATCGGATAACTCATGCCGGCGCGGGTGCAGCTGACCCCGTGCGTGAAGCTGCTGCCGTGGAAGGCGATCTTATGCTTGAAAGGAGATTCCAGCGGTTCCAGCATGCTGCCTTCCGGGACGCAGACCTGGCAGGCATTCACTTCCGAATAGACGGGAAGATAAAGTAGGCACTCCTTGACGCCCGGCGCCATATTTTTGACGATGCTTTTAACTCTGTCTTTATCTTTATGGTCCCTGTCGAAAGTCGTAGCTCCGGCCCAGAGCCACTTGCCGTCTTTTTTAATGTAAAGATCGAATCCCCGGTAGGAACCATAGGCCCCTTTGTTGACCCAGCCGAACTCCAGGCTGACGCCGATCTCCCTGGCGTCGGTCTTAAACAGAACGGTGAGCCCCGCCGGGACGCGGCACTGGTTGTTTTCCGTCGGAGTAAAACCCTTATAGACGCACGTATCGATGCGATGATAAGGATTGGGCGTCGTAAAAGCCTTTCCGCAGAGGTTGAGCGACGAGGCTTCCACTTTTTTCCAGACCTTTGTCTGGGCCGCCGCGCTCAGACACAGCGCAACCGCGGCAATCAGGAGGATGGTTCTTTTCATATCAACTGGTTCTGTTCCCACAAAGATACTCTTTTTTGCGTGTTTCTCAATAAGATTGAAGGGTTTGGTTTGTGAGAAAAGAACTCAACTTGACGAAAAAGTATTATCTTTGAAAAATCATTCTTAATTCATACCGAATATGATGCTCATTCATGAAGAGGCTGCGCGGTGCCTGCTGTGCGCAAACGCTCCCTGCAGCAAAGCCTGTAAGACAGGAGATCCGGCGAGGGCCGTCCGCGCCGTCCGCTTTGGGAACGCGTCCATTGCGAAGCAGTGGATAAAAGCGTGCTCCGAAGAGGATCTCGAAGCCGCGGAGAAGGCATGTATCCATTACGACCGTCCTGTCCGCATACGGGAAATCGCACGACAGTTGCCCGAGGCAGAGGAGAAAGCGCTCCCGAGCCTGGAGATCGATTTCTGCGGCATACGGTGCGAGAATCCCTTTTTCCTGGCATCCGGGGCGGAATGTACCAATTACGACATGGTATCGAGGGCCTTCGAAGCCGGATGGGCAGGCGTATTCTACAAAACAATCTGCCTGCAGGAGATCCGGGAGGTGTCGCCACGTTTTGACGCCGTATTCGAAAATGGCAACCACAGCGATTTCTTCGGATTCCGCAACATGGAGCAGTTGAGCGAGAATCCCGTCGAGACAGACTTTGCGATCCTGAAACGGCTCAAGGAGAATTACCCCACCAAGGTCGTCATCGCCTCCATCATGGGCCAGACGGAAGATGACTGGATCCAACTGGCCAGGATGGCGGAGGAGGCGGGCTGTGACGCCGTGGAACTCAATTTCTCCTGCCCGCAGATGCGCATGACCGGTATGGGGAGCGATGTCGGCCAGGATCCCGAGTTGGTGACTTTCTTTACCGCCTATGTCAAGCGGAGCGTAAAAATTCCCGTCATCCCCAAGATGACGCCGAACATCGCTCACATCTCAGACCCCGCCATGGGTGCCTTCTTCGCCGGGGCCGACGCCATATCGGCCATCAACACCATCAAAAGCGTGACGCTGGGGAAAGACTCCGAAGTAAACGGTTGCCAGACCGGATCCGGTTATTCCGGCCGGGCGGTGAAACCCATTGCCCTGCGGCATATCCTGGCGATGGTGAAGAACCCGATAATGAAAAACATCCAGTACAGCGGCATCGGCGGCATCGAAACCTGGCAGGATGCCCTGGAATTCATCCAGCTGGGCTGCCGCAATGTACAGGTGTGCACGGCGGTGATGCAGTATGGTTACCGTATCATCGACGACCTGGTCTCCGGCCTGCAGCACTATATGGCCTCGCGGAACATCAGCCATCTGGCCGATCTCTCGGGCGAACTGCTGCCCAAATTCTTCCTGCCCCATGACCTGGACCGCGATACCATCGTCTATCCCGTGATCGACCGCGAAAAATGCCTGGGCTGCGGCCGGTGCTATACGTCCTGCATGGACGGCGGCCACCAGGCCATTTCCTTCGGTGAAGACCGTCTGCCAAAGGTAAACGGCAGCAAGTGTGTAGGATGCCTCCTGTGCCGCCTGGTCTGCCCTTCGGGAGCCATCAGTCCGGCAAGAAGGGTCCCCAGGAAAAGACCCTCAACCAATTAATACTACCTATGAAAAGGACTATTTTTCTGATTCTCGCCTGCTGCCTGGGGCTCAACATCGCCCGTGCACAGGAGCCCGTTCCATACATTCCGGTAGAAAAGATGCCGGACCTCGTGGCGATCCTTCCCGCTCCCCCGGACACATCCAGTATTGCATTCACCAATGACATCCTGCGTTATATGTGGGGGAAGACGATGCGGAAAGACGCCCGCAGGGCTGCCTTAGCCCGCCGGGATGCCGTCTGGGACTACGACACGCTGGCGACCATTTTCAGCGAACCCTTCGGCATGGAGATTTCCAAAGAAAAGACCCCGGAGATCCACAAACTGCTTCTGGACGGGGCAGAAACCATCTGCCAGACCCGGTTCATCCCTAAAAACCATTATCGCCGCATCCGCCCGTTCGTCTATTTTGACGAGGAGTTGATGGACCCTGAGGAAGATGTCCTGATCCGGCATGAAGGTTCATACCCGTCCGGCCACACGATGCGTGCGTGGAGCGCCGCACTGATCCTGACCTGTATCAATCCGGAGGCAGCCACAGCCCTCTTCTCCCGCGCCTGGTTGTATGGAGAAAGCCGCGTCATCGTAGGCGCACACTGGCAGAGCGACGTCGACGCCAGCCGCAGCGCAGCCAGCATCGGCTTTGCCTTCCTGCAGACATGCCCCGCCTATCAGGCGCAGCTCGAAAAGGCCCGGAAAGAGTTCCGCCGCCTGTCGAAGCAGTAGCGAATTACTGATTTTCCTGCAAAAAGAGGCGGACGGCGGCGCGAAGATGCCGTTCCGCCAGGTCAGGACGCAGGGCTTCCGCAAGGGGCGTACCCCGTGGAGTGACTGCGGCCACATAATCAAATCCGGCTTCCCGAAGTACATCCGCCCGGCTGACCGCTCCCGAAAGGAGGGCCACCCGGGCCTTTCCTTTGTGGCGAAGGACGCCCGCCGGGACTTTCCCTGACATAGTCTGGGCGTCGGACCGGCCTTCGCCCGTCACGATCCAGTCCGCACCGGAAACTTTTGAAAGGAGGCCGGTACAGCCAATGACGGCTTCGATGCCCGATTCCGGAACCGCACCGAAATACGCCGCGAGGGCGCCGGCAAGGCCTCCTGCAGCGCCTGAGCCGGGCATTCCGGACACGTCAGTGCCCGTCTCTTCAGCCATCCGTGCGGCCAACGCAATCATTTTCTGCTCAAGCACTTCGACCATTTCCGCATCGGCTCCCTTCTGGGGCGCGAACACCCGGGCCGCACCGGTCGGACCGGTAAAAGGATTGGTGACGTCGCAGAGTGCCCGGACAGTGACCTTCCCGCACAGGGAACGGATATCCGGCACCGACAGCAGGCCTTCTCCGCCGTCACACGTCGCCGAACCGCCAAGCCCGACCAGCAACTCCCGGCATCCCTTCCGGAAAGCTGCCATCATCAGTTCCCCGACACCCCGGCTGGTCGCCCGGAGGGGATTTCTCCGCTCCGGCGGCACCAGGGAAAGGCCGCAGGCGGCGGCCGCTTCGATGATCCCCGTTTCTCCGGCCATGCCGAAATATGTCGTGACGGGAGTCCCTTCCGGACCGGTGACCATAACCGGCTCGAACTTTCCGCCAAGTGCCGCCGTTACGATCTCCGCGAAGCCTTCTCCGCCGTCGGACAACGGGCATGCCAGCACTTCCCATCCGGGACGCTCCGTACGGAACTCATCCGCCAGAACGGCCGCTACCCGGGGTGCCGGCAGGCACTCCTTGAATGAATCCGGTGCGATGACGATCTTCATATGCAGTTGCAAATATAATCCTAAATACCCTCCCTTGCAACTCCGCATTTCATCAGCCGTCCTTAAAAACGCACCGGAACAAGGACAACAGCCGTTTTTACGGATATCTGCGCAATAATCATGGTTTTTGCTTATATTTGCGGAACTATGACGACGCATTTCATTGCAATTGACCTTGGCGCCACCAGCGGGCGGGTGATGCTCGCAGCCATCGGAGAGAACGGGCTCGACCTCAAGACCATGCACCGTTTTCCCACGCCATTGATCGAGAAGGACGGCGCCTTCTACTGGGATCTGGACCGGATTTTCGCCTCTATCCTGGAAGGCCTCACGCTGGCCGGGAAGACCGGTGTCCCCATTATGTCCATCGGGGTAGACACCTGGGGCGTGGATTTCGGCTGTCTCGGCCCGGACGGCTCGCTGACAGGCCTGCCCCGCAGCTACCGCGACCCGTACACGCGCGGGATTCCCGAAAAAGTCTTCAGGAAGATTCCCCGGAAAACGCTATACGCCCGCACCGGCATCCAGATCATGGATTTCAACACCGTCTTCCAGCTCTATGCCCGTACAGAGGCCGGAGACCCCGGCCTTGCCAAAGCAGAGGATATCCTCTTCATGCCGGACCTCGTATCCTATCTGCTTACCGGTCGCAAAGTCTGCGAATACACCGATGCCTCCACTTCCGGCATGATGAATCAGGCAAAGGGCCAGTTTGACAAAGCGCTGCTGGAGGAGCTCGGCATCCGGAACGACATCCTCCTTCCTATTGTACCTTCCGGCACGCCTGTAGGGCTGCTCAAGGAAGCCTTGGCCGAAAAGACCGGGCTCGGACCGGTCCCTGTCATTGCCGTCGCCGGTCATGACACGGCTTCCGCCGTGGCGGCCGTCCCGGCACAAAATGAGCAGTTCGCTTATCTCTCGAGCGGAACATGGAGCCTGATGGGCATCGAAGTTCCCGCCCCCATTATCAATGAAGCCTCCGCCCGGGAGAATTTTACCAATGAAGGCGGCATCGAGGGTACGACCCGCTTCCTCAAAAATATCACCGGCATGTGGCTCCTGGAGCAGTGCCGGGCCGTGTGGAAACAGGAAGGGAAAGAGTATTCTTACGCCCGGCTGCAGGAAATGGCGCTCGCCGAAAAAGACTTCTCCGGCCGGATCAACCCCGATGATCCCCGCTTCGCCGCCCCCGGCGACATGGTCGCAGAAATTCATTCCGGGCTTGTCCTTCCGCGTCATTCCGGGCTTGTCCCGGAATCTCTCTCCGACGCACAGATCGTCAGCTGCATTTACCATTCCCTGGCCGACCGCTACGGGGAAGTGCTGCGGATTCTCCGCGGCTTCGCGCCCTTCCCGGTCGACCGGCTCCATATCATCGGCGGCGGCAGCGCCAACGACCTCCTCAACCAGTGGACAGCCGACGCATGCGGCATCCCGGTCGTAGCCGGTCCGACCGAAGCCACCGCCATCGGCAACGTCATGCTCCAGGCCAAGGCCGCCGGTCTTGTCACTGACCGCTGGGCCATGCGCCGCCTCATCGCCGATGTATTCCCGCTTAAGATCTTCAAGCCGAAACAATAAAATCCATTATATGACAGAGCATCAAATCCTCCAGGCTTACGCCTATGCGAAAGAGCGTTACGCCGCCCTCGGCGTAGATACCGACAAAGCCATTGCCGAGCTCGAAAAACAGCAGATTTCCCTCCATTGCTGGCAGACCGACGACGTCGTCGGATTCGAGCGCAACCAGGCCCTTTCCGGCGGCATCCAGACGACCGGCAATTATCCCGGCCGCGCCCGCAACATCGACGAGGTCCGCGCCGACCTCGAATTCGTCAAGACCCTCCTCGCCGGAAGCCACCGCGTCAACCTCCATGAAATCTACGGCGACTTCGGCGGCAAATTCGTCGACCGCGACGAGGTCGGTCCCGAGCACTTCGAGAGCTGGATCCAGTGGGCACGCGAGCAGGGATTCAAACTGGACTTCAACTCGACCTCCTTCTCACACCCGAAGAGCGGTGACCTTTCGCTCTCCAACCCCGACCCGGCCATCCGGGCATTCTGGATCGAGCACACCAAACGTTGCCGCCGCATCGCCGACGTGATGGGCAAGGCCCAGAACGACCCCTGCATCATGAATATCTGGGTGCACGACGGCGCCAAGGATCTGACCGTCAACCGGAAATATTACCGTGAACTGCTCGCCGCCGCCCTCGACGAGATCCTCAAGGAGGAGCTCCCGGGCATGAAATCCTGCGTCGAGGCAAAGCTTTTCGGCATCGGCCTCGAGAGCTACACGGTAGGGTCGATGGACTTCTTCGAGGGCTACTGCGCCACCCGCAAGGTCATCTACACGCTCGACACCGGACATTATGAGCCGACCGAGAATGTCGCCGACAAAGTGTCGTCCCTGCTGCTCTTCGTCCCCGAACTGATGCTGCACGTCAGCCGTCCGGTCCGCTGGGACTCCGACCACGTAACCATCATGAACGACCCGACGGCCGAGCTCTTCAAGGAGCTGGTCCGCGCCGACGGCCTTTCCCGCGCCCATGTGGGTCTCGACTATTTCGACGCCAGCATCAACCGCATCGGCGCCTACATCATCGGCACCCGCGCCACGCAGAAGTGCATCCTGAGTGCCCTCCTGGAGCCGCTAGCCAAACTTCGCGAATATGAGGCGGCCGGGCAGGGCTTCCAGCGCCTGGCCCTTCTGGAGGAGGCCAAGACCCTTCCTTTCGGCGCCGTATTCGATTATTTCAACTACAAGAACGGCGTTCCCGTCGGCGAAGCCTTCATCGGCGAGATCGAGCGTTACGAAAAAGAAGTGACCATCAAGCGATGACAAGCATTCTGGAGAACAGACCCGGACTGGCGGCGGAGATCGGCCGCGTGGCGGAGGTGGCCGGCTATCTCTGGCAGAAAGGCTGGGCCGAGCGCAACGGCGGCAACATCACGGTCAATATCACCGAATGGGTGGATGACGCCATGCGCGCCCTTCCTGCTTTGGGCGAAGCGCATCCCATCGGCAAGGCCCTGCCCCATCTGGAAGGATGCTGGTTTTACTGCAAGGGCACCCAGAAGCGGATGCGGGACCTCGCCCGTGCGCCGATGGCGAACGGATCCGTCATCCGGATCCTCCCCGGATGCACCCGATATGAGATTGTGGCTGACGCCCCCGTGCTGCCGACGTCCGAGCTGCCGTCCCACCTGGCGGTTCACGACTACCTGCTTGCCAAAGGTTCGCCCTACCGGGCTTCGCTCCATACCCATCCCATCGAACTTGTCGCCCTTACGCACAGCCGCAAATGGCTGGAGAAAGACGTTGCGACCCGGATGCTCTGGTCCATGATTCCCGAGACCAAAGCCTTCTGTCCGCGCGGCCTCGGCATGGTGCCGTATATGCTGCCATCCAGCGTCGAATTGGCCGAAGCGACCATCCGCACGCTGGACGAGGACTACGACGTCGTGATGTGGGAGAAACACGGCGTCTTCGCGGTCGACACCGATATCATGTCGGCCTTCGACCAGGTGGATGTCCTCAACAAAGCCGCCCAGATCTACCTCTCCGCCCGCGGCATGGGTTTTGAACCCGAAGGCATGTCGGAGGCTCAGATGCAGGAACTCTCCACCGTATTCCATCTCCCGAAATAATGAAATTTTTAACAATTTATCAATATGGAAAAACTCAACCATCCCGCCATCCTGGTCGTTGACATGCTCAACGACTTCGTGACCGGCGCCCTCGGGTGCGACCGCGCCCGTGCTATTGTCCCCGCAACCGCCCAGCTGCTTGACGCCGCCCGCAAGTCCGGCGTTCCCGTCATCTTCTGCAATGACGCCCATCTGCCCGGCATCGACCGCGAACTCCAGATCTGGGGCGATCATGCCATCGCCGGTACCCCCGGCGCCGAAGTAATTCCCGAACTGAATCTCTGCGAGAAGGATTATGTCGTGCCGAAACGCCGTTACAGCGGCTTCTTCCAGACCGACCTCGACATCCTCCTCAAGGAACTCGGTGTCAAGACCGTCATCGTGACCGGTCTCCATGCCCATATGTGCGTCCGCCACACCTCTGCCGACGCCTACTGCCTCGGCTACGACGTCGTCGCGGCGAAA
>CAMUZW010000025.1 GCA_947165305.1 uncultured Bacteroidales bacterium | reverse complement strand
ACCACGGCCAGATCGTCCGCAGGAACCTTCAGCCCCACGGCCTTGCTCTCACCGGGAGCGCGATCGATCTTGTCGAAGGCCCTGAGCCGGCGGTTGTCCGGCACCAGGCTCGCCACGAGGTCGCTGGAGAAGAGCAGCACGCTCTCCTTGCCGGCGACGGAACCCGTATTGGTCACCTTCACCGAGAAAGTCAGCACATCGCCGGCGGCGAATTCGCTCTTGTCCACGGAAAAGTCGCTGTACGCAAACGTCGTATAGCTCAGGCCGTCGCCGAAACGCCACTGCACGTCCATTTTGGCGTCATAGTCATACATCCCCTCCATCGTCTTCACGAGTTCGGACACCTTGTAATCATAGGTATGCAGGTCATTGACCGCACGCGGATAAGTAAACGGCAGCTTACCGCTGAAATTCTCCTCTCCGCTGAGAAGCGAAGCCAGGGCATCCCCGCCGAAATTACTCGGCAGCATAATGTCTACAACCGCCTCGCAGAGCGGCTCGATATCGCTGATTACACGAGGACGTCCCTCGTTGAGAACCAATACGATAGGCTTCCCTGTCTTAGACAGCGCTTTAACAAGATTGCGCTGGTTTTCCGAGAGGGTCAGATCATCGAGGTTGCCGGGAGATTCGCAGTACGAATTCTCGCCGACGCAGGCGACGACGACATCCGCCCACCGGGCCGCGGAAACGGCTGACGCGATGTCGGGCTCCAGTTCCTCGTACCACTTGCCGGCCTCATTGAACGCCACGCCCGGTACATACCGGACATTCCCCGTGCCGAACTTGGCGGACAGCGCCTCGAAAATGGTATTGTAGTCCTCGGTGAACTCCTCCACCTTCGAGCCCTGCCAGGTATAGTTCCAGCCGCCGCCGAGCGAGCGCATCGAATTGCTGCACGGTCCCGTCACCAGAATGCGGGTCCCCCTGGCGAGCGGCAGGATGCCATCCTCGTTCTTCAGCAGCACTTCGCTCTCGACGGCAGCCTGTTTCGCAGCGGCGATAAAGTCTTCCCGATACAACTCGTAACCGCTTGTATCCCAAGTCGGTTCTTCAAACAGATTCAAGCGATACTTCAGACGGAGAATCCGCCGGACAGCATCATCGATCCGCGACTTCGGGACAAGCCCGTCTTCCACCGCCTTGCGGAGATCGGCACAGCATCCCACATCATACGGATCCATGATCATGTCGATGCCGGCATTGACCGCCAGCGCCAGGGCGTGGACCTTGTCCTCCGCCACCCGCTCGCGATTGTAAAGATTGTCGACGTCGGCCCAGTCGGTGATGATCATACCGTCCCAGCCGAGTTCCTCCTTGAGCCATCCGGTGAGGAGTTCGCGATTGGCGTGCACGGGCATCCCGTTGATGGAAGCGGAGTTGACCATCAGCGTCAGCGCACCTGCTTCAATACTTTCTTTGAACGGGTGGAAATATCTTTCCCTCAATTCATTATAGGGAACATATGCAGGCGTACGGTCCTTGCCGGAAAGCGGCACGCCATAGGCCAGATAATGCTTGATGCTCGTGGCGACGTGCTCCCTGTCGATATGGTTCGGATCCTCCCCCTGATCGGCCAGGACGAGGACGCGGGACATTTCGCCAGACAGATAAGGATCCTCTCCCCAGCTCTCCCAGTGACGCGACCAGCAGGGGTTGCGCCCGAGGTCCATCACCGGCGAGAACACCCACGGCACGAGGGCCGCCCGGCTCTCATAGCCGATCGCCGCCCCCATCGCCTCGACCAGGGAACGGTTGAATGTCGCCGCCATTCCGATCTCCTGCGGGAACAGCGTACCCTCGTCGAGGTAACTGGCCCCGTGGATCATATCGAGCCCGTAAAGGCAGGGAATGCCGAGTTCGCGCATCGATACACGCTGCATTTCACGCACGAGATCGGCCGTCGCGGCCGTCGGGTTGGATTTGTTGCGGGCGACATTTAGGATCGACCCAATCCGGTACGTTCCGATGACGGTGTTGAGTTTGGCCGTGTCTATCTTCGACAGGGACTCATCCAGGATATTGGTAATCGTAAGCTGGATCATCTGGCCGATCTTGTCGTCCAGGCTCATGCCCGCCATCGTCCTGTCAATCTTCCGCTCCAGGGAAGCATCGCGCGGAATGGCCGGCTTTACGGCTTTTCCACACGAAACGGCGGCCGCCAGAGTGGCAGCCGCCGCAACGATCAATGTCTTGAACCGCATAAGGATCAATAGGTCACGAGCGGTTCGAGGGTCTTTGCCTCGTCGATGTACTTCTGGAGTTCAGCGGCGGTGGGAACCCTCTTGGTGAGGTGCTTTACTTCATTGACCTCGAGCATCTTGGCGGCGAGGTTCTCGGCGTTGCGGTTCTTGAGTTCCTTGACGGTATCGACGCCGGCGGCCTCGAGCAATTCGGAGAACTGAGGGCCGACGCCCTTGATGCGGAACAGGTCAGCGTGGTTGACCCAGGTCAGAATACGGCCGTGGTCGATGCCTGTAGCCTCTTCCAAAGCCTTGCGGCCTTTGGCGTCCTTGCCTTTCTCAAGCAGCTGATCTACAGTTTCAATACCCGCTGCAATGAGCTTCTCTGCGTAAACGGGGCCGATGCCCTGAATGTCGATGATTTTATAACTCATAATGGTAAAAATTAAATGTTTTCCAACCTCAAATTTAGAAAAATTTGCGTACTTACACAATTATTTTGAAAAAAAACTACAAAGATTCCCGCAACTTCAGGTCCCAGGGAATGATCCGCGTGGGAAACTCGGTGATACGGAGGGTCGTACAGCCGTAGGGAATCAGTTCGATTTCAGTCGCCTCACCGGTCTCGTAGCCGTCCTCCGTCCAATACGCGACGCCTTCGGGCTGCTTCCAGGAAAGGAGCTTCCGGGCCGGGACCCTCAGCGTGAGCGGGGCGTCATCCACCGTCCAGGGATAGGATGCGACGTTCGCCGGCCTTTCAAGCACGCACTGTTCCAACTGGAATTCATCCCGCATAATGGCGTAGTTCCAGGGGGTGGATGACCGGACCTCCCAGGCCCCTTCGCCCCACCGACGGCGGTCGGAGCCTTCGAAGGGCTTCCACTCCCACTGCTCCTCCATCTTGAGTGCATACACTAGCGGACCGCGGACAAAGGTCCAGGAACCGCCGTACCAGGATTCTACCTCCGGGACAGCCTCGAACTCAATCCGCACCCCGTCCCCGTTGCGCCAGACCCTTTCCAGGCGGCAGATTCCATCCGCCACCGTGCACGGCTGAAGGGCCTCATTGATGTATATGCGGAAGCCCTTGCTCCAGAGGGGAATGCGGAACGAGAGCGGGAAGCGGGTCCCTTCTCCGGAAATCTCCAGCTGCAGGGAAACGGTCTCCCGGAAGGGATATTCCGTATTCTCATAGACTGTCACCTCCGTTCCGTCCCCCACCGTCGCCTTCACGCTGCTGGGGCTGTACTGCTGGTATGCACGCTTCCCCACAAAGCGCTTCCCTACCTCGCGGGAGGGATCCTGCTTGCCTATGAAGGGATCCTTCTCTCCGGGAACGGATTTGTCCCGGAGACGGAAAATATCCTCTTCCGTTTCGACTCCCGGCTCATACCGCCGGCCCATCTGTACAACGCGGACGGCGTCGATCCGGAAGGCCTTCTGAGCACCCTTCCCTGCATCGCCCATACACTCCTGGGCTTCCTCGCCGGCAAACTGATCGCGGAGCGGAAGACCCGTCCCGTGCTGTATCTGGGGCTCGGACTCACCGCAGCCGGCCTGCTCGCTTCCATCTGGATTCCCCTGAACAAAACGGTATGGTCCCCGTCTTTCGCCCTGCTTCTCTGCGGCCTGGGAACCCTGATCCTTTGCGGTCTGTACTGGCTCATCGACGAGAAAAATCGCTGCCGTCACAACGGCTTTTTCCTAACTTTCGGCACCAACGCCATCTACTGCTATATCGTTTCCATCGTCCTGGCCTGGATCCTGGACGGCAGCGGATTCCACAAGTGGTATTCCCTGAACATCGGGGCGCGGGGTGCCCTTCTTTCCCTTGCTTACGCCGTTATCTGCGTGCTGATCGTATGGCTATGTGCCCTTCCGCTGAGGCGAAAAGACATATATCTCAAGTTGTAATCCCTATTTTTTGCATCCAAATGCATTATTTCGGGGATTTTTTTTATCTTTGCAGGTAATGGAAACTTTTGAACTGGACCGGGACAAGATCTACTTCTCCGAAGACAAGCTTACGCTGGACACCGATGAGGGGCTTAAAACGCTCAGTATCGGCGCCTGGCTCAATGCCGATCCCGTCCGCATTCACCGGATGATCGTCCGTGAAAAGGTCCTTCAAGTAGACCAGATCGAAGTCTTCAATCCCCTTGTCAGCAAGCTCCGCCGGGCCGATCCCGCCTACTACAAGCGCATCATGGGCCTCAAGGTCATGATCGACTTCCCCGGCTTCGGGACCGACATCGAGGCCAAGATCCCCTTCGACACCGACCCCATCGCCTTCTACAAATGGTGGCGCAAAGGCAAGCACGAAGAAGTGGTCTACCTCTCCCCCGTCAACCAGTTCCGCCTGTTCCAGAAAGTCAGCCTGATGGAGCCGAAAGTCATGCTCAAGAAGGACATCGACTTCGTCAAAAACTTCTAAACCACCACCTTATGGGCCAGAAATTCACTGTGGACCGTGACGACACGCTCCTCAATTTCTTATATCGTATGTTCCCCAACCAGGGCAAGACCGGCGTCAAGAAAGTCCTCGGGAACGGGCAGGTCACCGTGGGAGGACAGTCCGTCACGGCCTTTGACCATCCCCTCCGGAAGGGCGATACCGTCGTCATCCTCCCGAAGGAGGTGTCCATCGCCCGCGCCCATAAGGAAGACGCCGCTGACGACCTCTCCAAGGCCGGCGTGCGGATCATCTACGAAGACGCGCACCTGCTTGTCGCCGACAAGCCTTCGGGCCTCCTGACCGTCGCCACCGGCAAGGGGACCGCCGGCAAGGAGCTCACCAAGCGCGAAAGGACGCTCTACGCCCTGCTGAACGCCTACGTCAAGAAGAGCGCGGCCGTCGTCCGCAAGGAAGCGATTTCCGAAGGGAAACCCATCGACCGCAGCACCCAGAAGGTCTGGGTCGTCCACCGTCTCGACCAGGGCACCTCGGGCCTCCTCCTCTTCGCCAAGGACGAACGGACCAAGAACCTTCTCCAGAGCAAATGGAAAGAACTCGTCCTCGAACGCACCTACACCGCCTTCGTGGAGGGCTGCCCCGCCAAGGAAAAGGGCTCCGTCCAGAGCTGGCTCATCGAGCATCCGAAATCCCTCAAGATGCGCTCTTCGGCTGAACCCGTCGAGGACGGACAGCTCGCCATCACCCATTACAGGACCGTCGGCCATATCTTCCGCCGCGACAAGATTCTCTACACCAAGCTGGAATTCTCCCTCCAGACCGGCCGCAAGAACCAGATCCGCGTCCACGCATCCGACCTCGGCACGCCCATCGCCGGAGACGAAAAGTACGGCGCCGCTACCAATCCCGCAGGCCGCCTTGCCCTGCATGCAGGCACGCTTGTCCTGAAGAACCCTTACGCCCGCGACATCATCCGGCTGGAGAGCCCCATTCCCGCGGACCTTCGTATTCTCGAAGATAAATTATAATTCCGAGCGGAGCGTGAAGCGCTCAGGCAGCGGCATCCCGTAAACGGCGTCCCGAAGGAGACGGCCGTAATCCGCCGCGGCGTCCTGTTCCTCAACGCTGATGACGGGCCCGATGCCAAGCCGGACCGTCTTGCCGCGCTTGTTGAAGACCTCGTGGCATAGGCGCATCAGGCGTACGCGGTAATCGATCAGCCCCAGGAAATAATAGAAGGCGGAATTCCGGTCGAAGAACCGGACCGGAACGACTGGTACATGCGCCTTACGGATCAGCCGCAGCGCAGGCTCCTGCCACGCGCGGTCCCGGATCCGGAAGCCTTCCGTTATCTTGAGGTCCGACACGGCCCCGGAAGGAAAAAAGCCTACCGGAAGCCCCTTATGAAGGGTATCAAGCACTTCCCGGACCCCGGAAATGCTGGTCGCCGTCGCAGCCTTACGCTGTGCCCCCGTCGGGTTGACGATGATGAAATTTTCCCGCATGGTCCGGATGAGCCCCAGCATCTCGTTGACCATCACCTTGTACCCGGGGCGCTGATGCCCGAAAAGATCGACGAGCATGATCCCGTCGAGATGGCCGTAGATATGATTGCTGACGGTAATGAAGGGCCCTTCCGGCAGCTCAGGGAGCCTTTCGGCATAGCCGATGCCGTAATCGATGCCAACATCCTTGAGAATGCCGTCGGCGAATGCCGGCCCCTGAAGCGGCGCGACCCGGTCATAGAGATCATTCACCTTGCTGATTCCCGTAACACGCATCAGCATCCGGAGCAGGGCGTTCCCGGCCTTTCCCCGGAACACGGGGGCGAGTTTCTCCAGATCATGGACCGTTGCGACAGGCATCAGAACTTCTTGGGCGGATCCAGTTTCGAGAACTCCCGCGCGCTCGCAACCATGCTCCAGATATAGAAAATCAGGATAACGAGTGCGATGCCGAGGGCGATATAGTCCAGGATGTGGAAAGTCACGGGATTGCCCAGCATGACCACCTCCCGGGAATATTCGCGCAGCGGCGCGATGTAGATAAACAACGTGTTGATGATCACGACGATGACGCGGAATTCGGTGGGGCCCAGCCCTGCGTAAGTCAGTTTGAACTCATTCTTGAGGTGGGCGTTGATGTACACGTAGACCGAAATCAGCAGATAGGCGACCAGGACGGTCATCGCCACCGAAAAGTTCAGGAGGGGTGACAGACCTGCGCCGAGAAACATGATCGTCTCGTTGATGCAGTCGACGTTATGGTCGAGGAAGAAGCCGTAAACCGGGCGCTGGGTATTGCGCACACGGGCGAGGGTCCCGTCGAGCGAGTCACCGAGCCAGTTGATCAGGAAACCGCCGGAAGCCAGCCAGAGCCAGTTGATGTCACGGCCCGACAGCCAGTAGCCGACGGCGATGACGACTGAACCGAAGATGCCCAAAACTGTCAGCATGTCCGAAGTGACCCACTTCGGCATCCGCTCCGCCATCCACACAAGGGCCTTCTTCTCTAATGCATTCAGGATGGACGTCTGTATCCGTTTGGATTGTACTCTTTGTTCCATATGGTTTGCAAATTACAAAAAATATTTGTCAATTTCAAGAACTTGGTGTTATTTTGCATCAAAAATCATCCCAATGAATGAATCTTTTTCACGTTGTGAACTCCTGATGGGAGCGGAAACCATGCAGCGGCTCGAAGCGGCCCGGGTCATTCTCTTCGGCATCGGCGGCGTCGGCAGCTGGTGCGCCGAAGGGCTCATCCGCTCCGGCATCGGGCACCTTACGATGGTGGACCCCGATGTCGTGATGCCCTCCAACATCAACCGCCAGGTGCCCGCCACGACGCGGACAATCGGACGTCCTAAAGCCGAAGTGATGCGGGAAAGGCTCCTGGAAATCAACCCCGACGCTGACATCCGGGTCCTCGTGAAGGCTTACCACGACGAGGACTGCGAGGACTTTTCCCTGGAGAGCTACGACTACATCATCGACGCCATCGATTCGCTCAAGGACAAGCGGCTGCTGCTCTGCCGCGCCACCCGGACGACCGCGAAGGTTTTCTCCTCGATGGGAGCCGCGCTCAAGACCGACCCCACGAAGGTCCGCGTGGCGGAATTCTGGGACGTAAAAGGCTGTCCGCTCGGCTTCCTCCTCCGGAAAAAAATGCGCCGCGAAGGGACGCTGCCCGCCAAGGAGATTCTTTGCGTGTATGATGAGGAGGTCCTGGAGAATAAAGGCACCGTCCCGGAGACGGCCGGAGACGATCCCAAAAAGACCGTCAACGGCACCGCCTGCCCCGTCACCGCCATCTTCGGCATGACGCTCGCCGGCCTCGTGATCAAAGATATCTCAACGCGCTACTGAATCCCGGAGGTGGCCCAGTAGCCGCCGCAGAGGGGCGTTCCGCTCACGCTCACCCCTGTCTTGACCGAAGACAGCGACGGCGCGCTCACCGTAACACTGCTGAATGAGAGCGCCTTGAAAGCCGCGATATACGAACTTCCGTTATACAGCCCGTTCCAGGAGCCGGACTTACAGGAATACGTATTGCAGGTCTGCTCCGCAGAATAGCCCCGCTCAAGGCCGCCATAGACGACCAGCGTCACGCCCTTCTGGACATAGAGTTTGTAGCCGCCTTCCGTATTGGCGTCCACGCCCACTTCCGGGGTCCCGGCCGTGCAGACGACATAGACATGGCCACCTTTGAGATAGGTATTCCCGTTGGAATCCAGCGCATCATTCCCGGTGGAATGCGCCATCACGCACCCCCCTTCCACGGTCAGGTGGCTGGTCGCATTGATAGCGTCATCCGAAGTTGAATACGCATAGAGATCCCCGCCGCTGATTGTGATCGTGCCCTTGCATTCGATGGCCTCATTGCCTTTGGATCCCTGTCCGCCACCGCCGGGACCGCCGGGGCCTGCCTTGGTACTTCCGGAAGGATCCGCCTTGTAGCCGATCTTGATACCCTTGGAGGAAATCGTGTTGCCGCTGGCCTTGGCACCGGTGCACTGCACGTTGACGGTGCCGCCCGTCACCTTGAAACTGCCGCCCGTCGCCGCATTATTACCGGTGTAATTGCTGCTGCCGCCGCTGTAGCGGTCGCCGGTCGTCTTGATAGTGAGCGTGCCGCCGGAAACAAAGCTGTCCGGCAGCGTATGATTCTTTTCGGAGGAATCATAATGCGAGCCTGCCCGGATTCCCTTGCCGCCCTTGCCCGAATTGGTAAGCGTCACCGTCCCCCCGGACATCTGGAAGGCATAATCCGCCTTGATGCAGGCCGTGCCGGTATATTCCTGATCCTCACTGTCGTACCCGGCGCTGCCGGACACCGTAACCGCAATGGTTCCGCCCTTGATAAAAACGAGCGAATCCGTGGTTACGCCTTTTTTCATGTCGGCACTTGTCGAGACAGAAAGGTCTCCCGCGTCGATCTCGACGAAATCCTTGCCGCGGAGGCCATGGCCCGCACTGCTGCCGGACGTGACCCTGACGGTCGGAGCGGACATGAAACGCAGATAGTCGTCGCTGGTGATGCCGGCCTTCCCCTGCTTGTTGACAGCTGTCACCGTCAGGGAGCCGTCGCCGGAGAATACCAGCTGGCCTTCGCTGAAGAAAACGGCCTTGCAATCCTCCTCGCCGACTGCCGCATAAGCCGCAGAAGCGCCGTCTGAAAGCGTATTGGCCCCCGCTATGCGCACGAATGTACGTTTCTTGCACTGATTATTGATAACGGCACCGGAAGGGTTGGAAAGGCTGACGTCATGGAGGTAGATACAGGCCTTGCGGGCCCCGTAGAGCTTGAGCGAAGCGTCCGTCGAAGATCCCTTCAACTCATAGACAATCTTGTCGAGGTCTTCCCTGTCATTCTTATAACCGGTATTGCGGACCGTCACATGCCCCCCGCTGACCGAAACGAGGCCGCGTTCGTCACCCTCCACTTCGACACCTGAAGAAGACCACGTCAGCGTAATCCACTGGTCAAAAATGGAATGGGCGATGTTGTCCGCAATCTCTTCCGTATCGTCGGAAGGGATGGTATAGGTTCCCTGCTCTTCAGGATTGGGCTGTTCGTCATCAAGGGTATCATCCTTGGAAGTCCCGGACGGCGTGAGCGCGTCCGCATTGTATTCGTCCGCATGGATGCAGGACGCCGTCATCCCGACGGCGGCTGCAAAAAGGAAAGGTAATAGTACGTTTTTCATGGCTTTCAAATCCGAAAAACCCGGATATTACAATTTTGAAGCCAAAAATACGCTATTTCCTCGGACTTTTCAACTTTTTTCTCGCGGAAGAACGGGATTTTTCCTTAAAATTGTTAATCTTCAGGGTAAAATCAAAGCGGAGGCCGCCTGTGTCGATGTTGCTTACAGTGATGTCTCCGCCGTGGATGTGGACGGCATTCTTGACGATGGCCAGACCGAGGCCCGTGCCACCCAGCTTCCGGCTGCGGCCCTTGTCAACGCGGTAGAACCGCTCGAAGAGGCGCTCCAGATGCTCCGGAGGGACGCCGGCGCCATTGTCCCGGAACACAAAATGCCAGGCATCATCCTCGATGGAGGCCGTAATCATGATGGTCGACCCGGCGCCGGCATAATTGACGGCGTTGTCGGTCAGGTTACGGAATATTCCATAGAGCAGGGAGTAGTCTCCCTGGATGATGATCGGGGGAAAAAGGATGTTACGGAAGGCTACGCCGGCGTTTTCACGCTGCAGGGCGGTCTCCTTTCCGATCGAATCGACGAGCTTGCAGATGTCGACAGCTTCCACTTTGTAACCCGGCGCCTTCGCATCCATCTTGTTGAGCGTGGAAATGTCCTGCAGGAGGGAGGTCAGGCGACGCGTCTGCGCGAAACTCCGCTCCAGGAACTGGCGCTTCGTGTCCGGCTCCATGTCCGGCGTATCAAGGATGGTCTCCAGATAGCCCTGGATGCTGGCGACCGGCGTCTTCAGTTCGTGTGCGATGTTCTGCGTCAGCTCACGGCGGATCTCGGCGTTCTCCTCGTCGGCTTCGTCACCGATGATCTTATTGATCTTGTTCACGAAATACGAGAGGATGATGAAGATGGCGATCACCATGGCCAGCACCAGCACGACGAACCGCCAGGAACCCTGGAGAAAGTCAGCGGCGCTGAGGACGAGAAAGCCGGCGACGAAGGCCGCCGACACGACGATGATACTGACCAGCAGCCTGCGGCTGATAGGGTTGGAGTACCGCATTATTCACCCAGGTAATAACCGTAGCCGGAACGGGTGTGGATACAGGCGGAGTACGGGGCGAGCTTCTTGCGGAGACGGGTGATGTTCACATCTACCGTGCGGTCCAGGATCTCGACATCCTTCGGCCAGACGGCCGCGATCAGGTCCTGACGGCTGAAAACCGTCCCGGGCGAAGAAAGCAGCAGGTGCAGGATTTCGAATTCGATACGGGTGAGATCGACGTTCTTTCCGTCCACGGAGAGGGATTTCCGGACCGGATTCATGACGAGGCCCTTGAAGGAGAGCGTCTCCTCCGGGGTCTTTTCGTAGCGGCGCAGCACGACCTGGACGCGTGCCAGGACCTCGCGGATGGAGAACGGCTTGGTAATGTAATCATCCGCACCGATCTCAAGGCCGGTGACGGTATCGTCCTCCGTATCCTTGGCTGTCAGGAAGATGATCGGGATCGAGGCGGTCGCAGGATCTTCCTTGAGCATGGAAGCCAGGCGGAAACCGGAGATTTTGCCCATCATGACATCAAGGAGGATCAGGTCAAAACTGGCCGGCTTGCAGGAGAGCGCCTCTTCGGCGGAGTTGGCCGTCCCGACGGAATAGCCTTCCTTGGTCAGGTTGTATGAAAGAATATCACAAATATCCGGCTCATCGTCGACGATCAGGACCCTGTATTTTCCGTTCGTATCCATTATAGTAACTCGTTATCCGTGTAGTTTACAAATTTACGATGGATTGGGAAATAATACAAGAGACTACAAAATTTTAAACGAAAAATTTGGATGTATGGATTTTTTTCGTACCTTTGCATTCCCAAAACGATGGTGTCGTAGCTCAGGTGGTAGAGCAATGGACTGAAAATCCATGTGTCGCCGGTTCGACTCCTGCCGACACCACCAAAACCGGTCAGATTTTTTCTGGCCGGTTTTTTTATGTAGGGAATTCAACGATTTTCGTTATCTTTGGGCAATTATGCCGGCAACGACAACATTCATACAGGTCATCCTCCCCCTCCGCCTGGACTGGGAGCCTTTCTACCGCTGCGGATTCCCCGTGGAGAAGGGCGACCGCGTTTCCGTCCCCTTCTCCGGAAGGAGCTACGTGGCGGTGGTGAGCGAGACAGGCGTCACCCCGCCGGCAACGATCCGCGTCATCAGGGATGTACTTCCGGACGCGACCGGACTCGAGAAGGTCCTGCCCGAAGAAATCGACTTCTGGCGCATCCTCGCCGGATATTATCTCTGCACCGTCGGTGAAATCTACCGTGCTGCCCATCCGCTCGGCGACACGGCGGACGAAGAGCGTGCCGCCGCCTGGACGGCCGAGCAGGAACGCCGGCTCGCCGCCAAGGAAGAGGAACTGCGGAAGGTCCGGCCCGGCACCCGGAAAGAGGCCGCCCTCCGCGAAGGCATCGCCCGGCTCCGGGAGAAGCTCGCCTCCGAAACGCCGGCGGAGCCGCTCGGGGAGATTCCCGCCGGGACCTCTCCGGTCCTCGGACCGGTCCTCACGGCCCTGCACGCCCGCAAGACCGTCCTGCTCGAAGGACGGGACGAGAGCGCCCGCACCGGCATCTACCTCCACCTGGCGGCCAAAGTCCTCTCCGCCGGCCGCAGCGTGCTCTGGCTCGTCAGTTCGAACGCGCAGCTCCGCCGGCTGGAATCCGCCGTCAGAGACGCATTCCCGGAGGCACTGTTCTACGACAGGAGCCATTCTCCCGCCGCGCGCCGGAAGGTCGCGTCCACCGTCCGGACCCGTTGCGGCTATCTTGTCCTGGGGACCCGCAGCACCCTGCTGCTCCCCCACCACGGACTCGGGCTCGTCATTGTCGACAACGAACACGACCGCGCGTATAAAATGGATTCCGCCCCGCGCCTCA
Organism: uncultured Bacteroidales bacterium; assembly: GCA_947165305.1. Taxonomy (GTDB): domain Bacteria; phylum Bacteroidota; class Bacteroidia; order Bacteroidales; family UBA932; genus Cryptobacteroides. Next base: position 8,988 of record CAMUZW010000025.1, on the reverse strand, counting down.
GTGCCAGGAACGCCGCCCTGATGCTCGCCCGGGAACAAGGTGCCGCCGCCGTACTCGGCAGCGCCACGCCTTCCCTGGATTCCCTCTACAACGCCTCCACGGGCCGTTTCTCGCATATTGTAATGCCTGCTTCCGCACAGGAGCGGATCCTCATCGTCGACACATCCGCCGAGAAGCGCAAACGGGGCATGGACGGCGACCTTTCGCTCAAATTGCTGGACGCCGTCTCCCGCACACTCGGGAAGGGCCGGAAGGTCCTCCTACTCGTCTCCCGGCGCGGATTCGACCCGGAACTCACGACGGCCGCCCTGCTCCGGTCGCATTTTCCCGGGAAGGAGGCAGACATCTCCGCCGGTTTTCTCGGCTCGGCCGGTCCCGCGGACTTCGAAGGCGCCGGGCTCATCTGCGTCCTCTATGCGGAAGCCCTGCTCGGCGGAGAAGATTTCCGCGCCGACGAGCGCGCGCTCCAGGCACTTCGTCCGCTCGCGTGGAAAGCCCCGCTCCTCATCCAGGCGCGGAATACGGAGCATCCCGTCTTCAGGGCACTTGCCGAGGGCGGCAGGACAGATTTCCTGATGGAAGAGCGGAAGGCCTTCGGCTACCCGCCGTTCTCCCGGATGATCCGCATCAGCGTCCGCGACACCAGCGCCAAGCGGCTCGAAACCCTGTCGCAACGCCTCGCGCAGCGCCTTGACTCAAATCTCGGAAACAACTATGTGACAGGGCCATACAGCCCGCAGCAGGACGAGGCCGGCACCCTGCGGGAAATCCGCATCATGTTCCCGCGCGACGCCTCGCTCCCTTCCCGGAAGGCCGCCTTACGAAGTACCGTCACGGACTTCGAACAGGAAGCCCGGTACACAGGACATATCACGGTCGATGTCGACCCGGAGGCGTGATTTTTGCAATTACGCCTTTTTTAACTATCTTTGTGAGATTAGTATCAAGAAGGAAACGAAACAAAGCGATGTCCAAAGTCATAGCGATAGCAAACCAAAAAGGCGGCGTGGGCAAAACCACCACGGCCATCAACCTTGCGGCGTCCCTCGCGGTCGCCGAGCGGAAGGTGCTCATCATCGACGCCGACCCGCAGGCCAACACCACCTCCGGCCTTAATTTCTCTCCCCAGAGCAACACCCACAGGACCCTCTACGAGGTCCTGATCGGCCGGCTCGACATCCGCGACTCCCTGCTCCAGACCGAGCTCGTGAATCTGCAGATGATCCCCTCGCACATCAACCTCGTCGGGGCCGAATTCGACCTCCAGGCGATGGATAACCGCGAATCCGCCCTCCGTCAGGTGCTCGCTCCCATCCGGAACGACTACGACTACATCATCATCGACTGCTCCCCTTCCCTCGGCATGATTACCGTCAACGCCCTCACGGCGGCCGATTCGGTCCTCATCCCCGTCCAGCCGGAATTCTTCGCGCTGGAAGGCCTCGGGAAACTCCTGCAGACCATCCGCCTCGTACAGGCGGGCGTCAACCCCGACCTCACGGTCGAAGGGTTCCTCGTCACGATGTTCGACGGACGGACCAAAGTTCACACGGAGGTCGTCCAGCAGCTCCGGGAGCACTTCAAGGACATGGTTTTCGACACCATCATCCAGCGGAACATCCGCCTCAGCGAGGCTCCGTCCCGCGGAGAATCCATCATCACGTACGACATCAAGTCGAACGGAGCCGACAATTACATGAATCTCGCCGCCGAGATCATGGCCAAAAACGAGTAACGAGACAATATGGCAAATAAACCGCAAAGAGGACTCGGAAAAGGGCTGGGCGCCATCCTGGGAGACATCCCGGACATCAATTCGCTCCGCAAGCCCGTCGAATACGTCAACCGCGAAGTCAGCGGCCAGGCCACGCCCGCGGCGGCCGACGTCCTGCGCCTTCCGGCCGACCAGATCGAGGCGAACCCCTACCAGCCGCGGCTCAGCTTTGACCGCGACTCCCTGGAGGAGCTCGCGACATCGATCCGCACCCTCGGCCTCATCCAGCCCATCACGGTCCGCAGGGCCGCGAACGGCAAATACCAGATCATCAGCGGCGAGCGCCGTTACCGCGCCTGCCGCATCGCCGGGATGGACCTCATTCCGGCCTATATCCGCGAAGCCGACGACGAAGGCATGCTGGAGATGGCCATCGTGGAGAATGTCCAGCGCACCGACCTCGACCCGATCGAGGTTGCCCTCGGCTACCGGCGCCTGATGGAAGAATGCAGCCTCACCCAGGAGCAGATGGCGGAGAAGGTCGGCAAGAAACGGGCCTCCATCGCCAATTCCCTGCGCCTGCTCAGGCTCCCGGCCAAGGTCCAGCACGACCTCAAGGTCGGCCTGATCACCACCGGGCACGCCAAGGTGCTGCTCGGCGTCCTGGACGAATCCCTGCAGGAGAGCCTCTGCGACGACATCGTCCGCTACGACCTCAGCGTCCGCCAGCTGGAGGAGCGCATCCGCCGCGGTGCACGGACCGAAGAGGATCCCGAGCGCCGGGAGACCGAACTCCCCGAGTTCTATTACCGCATTCTCGAAAGGGTCGGGCGCTATTTCGGCGACCGCATCTCGCTCAAGCGTACCCCCGACGGCAAGGGAACCATCACCATCCGGTTCAACTCCGACGAAGAAATGGAAAAATTCATGCAATCGCTTGACTGATGCGCGTCCGTATCCTGCATATCCTGCTTCCGGCACTTCTGCTGCTCTCCGTCGGCGTCCCCAGGGCGTCGGCGCAGTTCAAGCAGGATGCCTTCACGCAGACCTATGCGGATACGACCGACACCGAGATGCGCGACTCCACCGACAAGTTGTTCTCATTCCGGGAATACTTCGGCGGACTCGCCCACAAGCAGGAAGCCCGGATCGGCACCCTGTTTGCCGGATCCACCGTCTTCATCGGCTCTTACCAGATCTACAACAAGCAGTACTGGAAGCTGCCCATCATCTACGGCGGCATCGGCGCGGGCATCGGACTCGGCACCTATTACACCCTCCAGTACAAGAACTCCGTCAAGGCGCACGACGCCTCCCTGCTGGCCTACAACGATGCTTTTGCCCTCGACCCGAACACGACGCTGACGGTCTCTCCCGTCAACACCAGGGCCAAAACGCTCGGCATCTGCATGTTCGGCATGGCCGCTGCGGTATACTGGGCCTCGCTCCTCGACGGCGCCACCTACTACAAGAAGGGTGTCTTCCCCAACGCCGGGCGGGCCACCATCTATTCCATCCTCCTTCCCGGCCTCGGCCAGGCCTACAACCGGGAATACTGGAAGATTCCCATTTACTGGGGCGCGCTGGCCGGCGCCACCCATTTCCTCGTCACCAACGACATCAACTACAAGCGATACAAACGGATCCACAACGAAGCAACCAGTCCGGACAAGACCTACACAGGTCCGATTTCGGCAGAAACGGCGGTCTACTACAGGGACGTGTTCCGGCGATACCGCGACTACTCGATCGTCGCGCTCGTCGGATTCTACCTGCTGCAGGTGATCGACGCCAACGTCTTCTCCTACATGCTGGATTTCGACATGTCCAACGACCTGTCCCTGCACATGGAGCCGGCCGTCATCATGCCCGATACGCAGTATGCCTTCTCGCCCAAGGACCGCAACGCTGCCCTGGGATTCAGCGTGGGACTCCGTTTTTAATACAGTTTGCATTATGAAGAAACTCTTAACCATCCTCGCAGCCTCCTGCCTCGTGATCAGCGCCTTCGCAGCCGTCGACGTTCCCGCCGACACCACGGCCAAGAAAGTCAGCTTCTGGGAGAAATTATTCCCCCCGCTCGACAAGGATAAGAACAAAGACACGGAGGCCGGACCGAAGGATGAGACGACCGTCCAGCCCGCGCAGCAGCCTCAGCCGCAGACACAGGAGGAGCCCCAGACACCGCCTTCCGCCAAACAGCAGAAGCAGTCCAAGGACGAGCTCCGGAAAGAGAACGAATCCCTCCGCAGCGAGCTCGAGAGCCTCAGGAAAGAGCTGGAAGCCCTTCGCAACAGCAGTGCAAAGGCGAATGAGACGGAGCCGGTCACGCCGCAAAAGGACAGCCGCCATCACGCCTCCTCCGGGAAATCCCGCAGCCAGGGCGATACGACCAACAACCTGTACAGCCTGCAGCGCCGCACCGCCGGCAACCAGGAGGGCAACTACAACATGAACGCGGTGCACTTCACCTCCAACGTGCCCGACGAAGTGATGATCCAGCGGCTCAAGGACATGAACGCCTTCATCGACCTTCCCTACAACGAGACGGTCAAGAACTGGATGATCCTCTATTCCGAGAAGATGCCGTCCAGGATGAGCCAGCTGCTGGGCCTGTCCGAATACTACATGCCCATCTTCGAGAAGACCTTCCTCCACTACGGCCTTCCCGAGGAGCTCAAGTATCTCGCCATCATCGAGTCGGCCCTCAACCCGGTGGCCGTCTCCCGTGCGGGCGCGACAGGCATGTGGCAGTTCATGTACTTCACGGCCAAGAACTACGGCCTGGAAATCAATTCCTTCGTCGATGAGCGGAGGGATCCTTACAAGTCCGCCGACGCCGCCGCAAGATACCTCCGCGACGCCTACAGCCTCTTCGGAGACTGGAGCCTTGCCATTTCCTCCTACAACTGCGGCGCGGGCAACGTCAACAAGGCCATCAAACGCGCCGGCGGCAGCAAGGCATTCTGGGACATCTATCCGTACCTCCCCGCCGAGACCCGCGGCTATGTACCCGCGATGGTCGGCGCGATGTATGCGGTCAAATACCACCGCGAGTACGGCATCCGGCCCGCCCCGATCGAGATTCCCGGCGAGGTCGACACCTTCCACATCCACCGGAACGTCGGCTTCGACCAGATCGTAGCCTACACCGACATCACCACCACGGAGCTCCGGGACCTCAACCCGCAGTACTACAAGGACATCATTCCCGGGAATTCCGGGACGTACATCCTCCGTCTGCACGCTGACCGCAGCGAGGACTTCATCTCGCATCAGGACAGCATCTACGCCAAGGCGGCGCTGATCGGCGGAGGCGTCAATGTCGACAGCGGCACCGGTTCTTCCGGCAAGACCTACAACGGCAGCGGCCAGGCGTCCTCCTATAGCGGAGGCAGCAGGACCTCCAGCACCGGCAACGCCTCGTCTTCGGGTTACAAATGGACGTACTACAAGGTCAAGAGCGGTGATACGCTCGGCAAGATCGCCAGCAGATACGGCACGACCGTCAACCAGATCAAGGCATGGAACGGCCTCAGGAGCAACACCATCGTCGTCGGCAAGACCCTCAAGGTCGGACGGACCAGGACCGGCGGCGGATCATCCTATTCCGGCGGCGGCTCCGGCAGCTCGTCAGGCAGCTCCGGCATCAAGGCCACCCATACGGTCCGCTCCGGCGAGACGCTCTCGAGCATCGCCCGCAAGTATGGCTCCACCCCCGACAAGATCAAGAAGGCCAACGGCCTCCGGAGCGACGTCATCCGGGTCGGACAGAAACTCAAGATTCCGCGGTAATCACACCGTAAGTGCAATCTGTATGGACAAGGCGGGGGTCATTCCTCCGCCTTTCCATATTATATAGAGCCGCGTCCAGGTCCTGAAGGTACAGTGACGCCAATCCACCCGTGTGCCGGCAACCAGATTGAGCGCGCCCCCATGCCCATAATATGCCGGGACGTTGAAATTCCCGGGAGCATCCCTTTCATAGGCATAGATCCGGGAAGCCCAGCCGTCCGTATAGAAAAAGGTGCCTCTGACGAGAGCCGAGAAGAGCCGTCCGTTCCGGGCCAGCTCTGCATACGAGAGGATGCCTCCCCCGTCGCACCAGGCACCGTGCAGACGGGCTGCGGCCGTCCAGGTGCCGTCGGACCAGCCGGCGTCGGTACGGAGTTCAAAGCGGAGGCGTTCATTGCTGTAATTGCGCCAGCGCTGCTGGAAGCGCGCCTCGAGCCGTACCGACGGACTGACGCGCCACTGCCAGAGGAATTTGACCTTCTCCATCATGCGGCCGGCCTCGCCGCCGGGAACGGGCAGGGCGGAAAAGGAAGCCGACAGCGCCCCCCGGTGACGGATTTCCGAAGCGCCGAAACCGCTCCGTCCCTTCAGCGTAACGTAGCGGCCTGCCTGGAAAGAAAGCGTAGCCACGGCACCGTACTCTCCGTTCTTCTTGTGGGAATAGGCGGAGGGGACGGCTGTCAGGCGGACACCGGCCCTGAGGTGCTCCCCGATGGGCGCGATCAAGCCGCCGACGGCGGCGAAATGCCCCTGGACGGGTTCGGAGGCCACCTCGCCGAACAGCTGGACACCGCGCGGATTCCAGCGGACATCCATGCTCAGGCGCGGAAACCGGCCATAGCCGGGCCACACGGCCGTCAGCCCCGCGCGGCCGCTCCGCCACGACCAGCCCGCATTGGCGCCGAGGCCCTCCGCTGCCGCAAACAGCGAGACGTCCAGCCGGCCGAAGAGCGCATCCGCTCCGATGCCCCGCCAGGTCCCGTCGCCCGTATAGGACCATGACGGACTGATGCCGCCCGCCCTTCTGGCGAGGGCGGAGGGAGAGAGCATATCGTCGATGACAAAGCCGCTCCACAGGGCGAGTCCCTGCCCGAAACGGACATTGAAACTGCCCGCCACGACCTTCCCGAGCCGGCCCCGGCCGTAATAGACGCCATAGAAGACCGGGGCGGAAAGATCCCGGACGGCGATGCCCGCCCCGGCCCGCTCCCCGAAGGTCATCCGGTATTTGAAAGACGGTCCCCTGGTGCGGATCTCCAGCGACTGACGGACCCGGGCCCGGAGCGTATCGGCGACGCCGGGCAGGGATTCGGACCAGAAAGAGACAAAATAGCCGAGGGCCGCGGCCGCCGGCGCGTCGAAGCCGTCCACAAGCGAGAGTTCGGTCCCGGAGAGGATATCCCCGCTGCGGGCACGGTAATCCAGCAGGCTGGCGACCTGGTAAGCCGAGAAAAGACCGCTGGAGAGCAGCCTGCTGCGGGAGGCCAGGTTGACTGGAAGCGGGTGCGCACGGAGCGCGACGAAGCGCTCCAGCAGCGAAGCGTCCATCTCCTCCACGTCCGTTACGCCGGCGACCCGGGCCGCCGCCTCCCGCCAGCCGTCATCCCCCTGCCCTGCCGCCGGAATCCCTGCCATCAGCAACCCTATGACAATCAAGTTTTTCATAGCGCGGGAAAGATAACACCATTCCCCGGATGGGATTGCAGAAAACAGAAAAACTTTTCTTTCAATCCAAATTTTTATATGTTTCCTTCACTTTTTACGCGTTTTTTTCATTAATTTTACGAATTCAAAATTCAATCGCTGGCGAAATGGAAAAGATTACCCTGTTTGACAAGACCTTCCGCCAGTATATTCCGCAGGCGGAGATAGAAGGCGCCATCGGCCGCATAGCCGCCGGGCTCGACCGTGAGAACGCCGATGCCAAGGACATCCCCATTCTGCTCTGCGTCCTTCACGGCGCACTTCTCTTCACCGCCGAACTCATGAAGCGGATTCATTTCAACTGTCAGATTGCCTCGGTCAAGGCAACCTCCTACATCGGGACCAAGTCGTCCGGCAATGTCGGCTTCGACCTCGGCCTTACCGCCGACGTCAAAGGGCGCCGCGTGTACATCCTCGAGGATATCGTCGACACAGGGACCACCATCCTCGCCCTCCGCGACCTCCTTTCCGCGCAGGGCGCCGCCGACATCAAGGTCTGCGCGATGGTCTTCAAGGAGGAAGCCTACCATCAGGACATGCCGGTCGACTACGTCGGCCTCCGCATCGAAAACGAGTTCATCGTCGGGTACGGCCTCGACTACGAGGAGATCGGCCGCAACCTTCCCGACATCTATATTCTGGATAAATCATGAAGTATTTCATTCTGTTCGGGCCCCCGGGCGCCGGAAAGGGCACCCAGGCAGGCGCCATGGTCGAAAAATATAACCTCCGTCATCTTTCAACGGGCGAGTTGCTCCGCGCCGAGATCGCGGCCGGGACGCCCCTCGGCATTCAGGCCCAGGCCCTCATCGACAAAGGCAACCTCGTCCCCGATGAGGTCGTCGAAGAGATGATCGAAGCGCAGTTCCGGGCATCGGAGGGCATCGACGGCTTCCTTCTGGACGGTTTCCCGCGCACCGTCGCCCAGGCCGAAGTCCTTGGCGAAATGCTCACCCGCCGGGGCGAAGCGCTCACCGGCGTCATCTCCATCATGATCCCCGACGCGATGATCTACGACCGCATCCGCCACCGTGCCGAGATCGAGGGACGCGCCGACGACGCCTCCGACGACATCGTCCGCACCCGCATCGCCACCTACCACGCCAAGACCGAGCCGCTCATCGGCTACTACACCGCCCGCGGCGAATACCACGAAGTCGACGGTACCGGAACGATTGAAGATGTCCGCGACCGTATCTTCGCCCTGCTGGACCGGCTTTAGATTTATTTTATCATTCCATTTTAACAATTCCCGCAGCGCCGCATCTTATTATCGTAACAATCCCAAAGATAGATGCTAAGCGCCACGGACATACTCAACACGGCCGCCTCCCGTTACGGGGAGGCGCTGTATTGGCATATCCGCCGGCTTGTCGTCAGCCACGACGACGCCGAGGACGCCCTGCAGGAGACCTTTATCAAGATTTACACGAAGGCCGCCACCTTCCGGGGAGATGACCGGAGCCTCGCCGCCTGGTTCTACCGGATCGCCACCAACGAGGCGCTCCAGATGCTCCGCCGCCGGACGCATCTCTTCCAGTCCGTCGATTCGCTCGGGGACGAGCTCTCGGAACTGGTTGCCACCGAAAGCGCTCCGGATGCCGACCGGGCCACGGTCCTGTTCCAGAAGGCCACGATGCAGCTCACGACCCAGCAGCGCATCGCCTTCAATCTCCGTTACTACGACGGACTCCCCTACGACCAGATCGCCCGGATTACCGGCCGCAGCGAAGGCTCGCTCCGGACCAATTACCATTACGCCGTAAACAGTATCA
>CAMUZW010000024.1 GCA_947165305.1 uncultured Bacteroidales bacterium | reverse complement strand
CATACTTGTCAATCAGGGCACAGATCATATCCCACTGTCCGCCATCTCCCCGGGTGTCTACACCCTGGTCGCAACGTATAACGGAACCGCTCACAAAAAGACCCTGATCAAGAAATGAAAAAATTGATATTGACTTTGACCGCCGCCATGCTGGCGGTCCTCGGAGCGGCAGCCCAGGAGGCGGCTGCGTCCGGAGATATCCTTCCGTTCATCCGGATTGACCGTAATCCCGCCACCACCGCGATGGCCGGTGCCGGTTTGTCCTCCACATCCGCGGGGACGGATTTCGCCTATGCCACATTCGGCAACGGTGCCGCGGTTCCTTTTATGGACAAGCACTTTGCCGCAGGCTTCTCTTATTCCATGTGGATGCCTTCTGTCTCGAAGGATATGCGACTTCGCGGCGGCATCGCCGCCAAAGTCGGCAAGGTCATCGGCCTGACGGCCGGTTTTGCCTACGGCCGGCAGCAGCCGGTGGAAGTGAACGGCAATCCTTTCCGTCCTTATGACATGCTTCTCGGCGGAGGTATTTCCATCGCCGCGGCCAAGTGCTTCAGCCTGGGAGCCAACCTGAAATATGCGCACCAGCAGTTCCTGCAGAACTACAAGCTGTCCGCCATCAATGTGGATTTCTACGCGCAGTTCCACTGGAAGGACTTCAACCTCGCCGCCGGCGTCGTCGGCGTCGGTCCGAAGATCATGGCAGAGGAACAGGGCGTCAAGCACAGCCTGCCGGCCTCGGTCAAGCTGGCGGCGGACTATGTGTTCTACTTCAACATCATGAGCCTGCAGCTGGCGCTGGATGCGGATTATTATTTCAGCAAGAATTACAGTGCCGCCGCCGGTTTCCGCTTCGGCGTCAAGGATTATGTCTATCTGCGGGGCGGATACCGTTTCGCCTCCAAGAACTGCGTCATCCCTTCGCATCTGGCCCTGGGCCTCAGCGGCGGATATGCGGGCGTCACGCTTTCCGTGTCGTATCTTACGCTCAATAAAGAACTCGGGAATACCTGGCTGATCGGTCTCGGGTACAGTTTTTGAGTAAATTGCCGTCATGGCAAAGAAATTTCTCATCTCGCTCCTGCTCCTGGCCGTAGCGCTGGGTGCGGGAGCGCGTAATATTCCGTTCCGCTCGGGAGAGCGTTTCGGGTTCCGGCTGATGTTTAAATGGGGCGGGATCAATCAGGAAGTCGGGAGCGCGAAAGTGCTTCTGGACTCGGTTTCTTACCAGGGCGCCCCGACCTATCACGCCCAGTTCATCGCCCGCTCCAATAAGTTTTTTGACGGATTCTACAAGATCCGGGAACATTTTCACAGCTGGTTCGATGCGCGGGACCTCCGTCCCCGGAAGTTTATCCGCGAGACGCTGGAAGGGAAGTACGCCGCGTATAATCTATACCACTATGACTGGGCGAACAAGACCATCCACGCCGAGGTCAACATGAACAAGCCTGCGTCCACGATGATGGAGATTCCGCTCGACAGGGAACTCTACGACCTGCCGGCCCTTATCTATCACCTGCGGACGATGGACCATGCCTCCCTCGTGGCGGGCCAGAAGATCCCCCTGACCTTTGCCATCGATGACGATGTGTATGACGTGATCATGACCTATCACGGGCAGCAGCGCCTCAAGATCCGGAAGCTGGGCTATATGCAGACCCGGAAATTCTCCTGTACCGTGGTCAACGGGGCCCTTTTCGAGGGGAACAAAGAACTGCTGTTCTGGTTCTCGGACGACGGCAACCGCCTGCCCGTCGCCATCATGGCCCCGCTCCGCGTCGGCGCCGTCTGGGCCTGGCTCAAGAATTATGAGAATCTCATATACGAGCCGGTCATCGAAGAACAGAAATAAAAGAAGCCCCGCCTGATATGGCGGGGCTTCTTGCGGAGAGAGCGAGATTCGAACTCGCGATACGCTTTTGGCGTACACACGCTTTCCAGGCGTGCCTCTTCAGCCACTCGAGCATCTCTCCGGAAGCCGTTCGGCTGAACGGGACTGCAAATGTACGTCTTTTTTCCGAAATTACAAAGATTTATGTAAAAAAAGCGAAGGCCTATGTGTAAGCAGGTCTTCTGGAAAACTTCGTAACCCCTTGTAATATAGCGGGAAGAAAAATAATTAAAATTTTTTCAAAATAAAAATTATCAATACAATCAGTATCTTTCCTTTCACATTATAAGTTTTAGAGAGTAATGTGATTTTAATTCTTAAGCTATTTACGGAGAATTCCCGGCGAAGCGGGGTTTGACGATGATTGGGAAGGTTTGGATTTGTAAAAATGTTTTTGCAACTTTGTGGGAAATTGTTGTGAGCAATGAAACGACCGTTTATTTGACCAAGGACAATTGTGTGTATCAATAATTATGTTTAACTAAAGTAACGCTCTATGAAAAGAATCAAACTTTTCTTGACGGCAGTTTCTATCCTGCTTTGCGGCCAGTTCGCATGGGCGCAGACGCAGGTGACCGGAACTGTCACTGATTCCGCGGGCGAAGCTCTCCAGGGGGTGGCTGTCTTCCAGGAAGGCACTACGAAAGGCGCGCTGACGGGTCCTGACGGTAAGTATTCCGTCAATGTTCCGGGAGATGCTACGCTGACGTTCTCGATGCTCGGTTATGCGACCGTGACCGAGGCCGTCGCCGGACGCAAGGTGATCAATGTCACCCTTCAGGATGACTCCACCGTCCTCGATGAGACGATCGTCGTCGCTTTCGGTACTTCGACCAAGGAAGCCTTTACGGGATCTGCCAAGGTCGTTGGTTCCGAGAAGATCGAAAAGGCACAGGTCTCCAACGCGACACGTGCTCTCGAAGGCACCGTCGCCGGTGTCCAGATGACGACTTCTTCCGGTACGCTCGGATCCAACCCGACCATCATGATCCGCGGTTTCAGCTCCATCTCGGCCGACTCCACGCCTCTCTATGTGGTTGACGGTATCCCGTTCCCGGGTGACATGAACAACCTGAACCCTGCCGACATTGAGTCCATCACCGTCCTCAAGGACGCGGCCTCCAATGCCCTGTATGGTTCCCGCGGTGCGACCGGTGTCATCCAGATCACCACGAAGAAGGCCAAGACCAGCAACGCCGTGATCAACGTCGATGCCAAGGTAGGTGTCAACAGCAAGGCCCTCCGGACCTATGATTATATCAAGGACCCGGCCCAGTACTATGAGACCTACTACGGATCCCTCTACAACTACTATCGCCTGGAGCAGAAGATGGACGCTTCCGCCGCTCATCTCCTTGCTGCGCAGACGACGGCCGGCCCCATCGGCAACGGCGGTCTGGGTTATCAGATCTATACGGTTCCCGAGGGACAGCTCTTCATCGGCTCCAACGGCAAGCTCAACCCGAACGCCACGCTCGGCCGGGTGGTCAATTACAAAGGACAGGATTATTACCTGACCGGTGACGACTGGATGAAAGCCGCTTACCGCAACTCCATCCGCCAGGAGTACAACATCAACGCTTCCGGCAACACCGGCAAGGCTTCCTTCTATGCTTCCTTCGGTTACCTCAACAACCAGGGTATCATCGAGGCCGCTTCGATGGAGCGCTATACCGCCCGTCTCAAAGCCAACTACCAGGCCAAGAAATGGCTGCGTCTGGGTGGCAACATGGGCTTTGCGCACTATCGTTACGACAACGGTAACTCCGACGAAGGCGGCGGATCGGTCGGCAACGTCTTCAGCTTTGCTGCCAGCATGGCTCCGATCTTCCCGGTTTATATCCGTGACGGAAAGGGCAACATCATGATGGACCAGTACGGCAACAAGCGCTACGACTTCGGTGACGGCGCCAATGCCGGCATGTACCGTTCCATTTCCTCCAACTCCAATGCCCTTCAGCTCCTGACGCTGGATATCAACAACACCGAAGGCAACTCCTTTGATACCAACGGTTTTGTGGAGGTCAGTTTCCTGAAGGACTTCAAGTTCACCTTCAACGCCGGTTACGGTATTGATGAGTACCGCAGTACTTCGATGAACAACATGTACTACGGCCAGTTCTCCGTCAACGGCGGTATCCTCGCCAAGAAGCACGACCGTACCACGTATCTCAACCTGCAGCAACTCCTTACCTGGAGCCATACCTTCAAGGATAAGTATCACGTCGACATCCTCCTCGGTCACGAGAACTATGTGAGCAAGTCCTACTCCCTGTATGCCGACAAGAGCAAGATGTTCTCCATCAAGAACCTCGAGCTCGGCGGCGCCGTCATCGACGGCCAGAGCGCGGCTTCCAGCTTCGGCGAATACAACAACGAAGGTTACTTCACCCGTGCGCAGTTCGACTGGGACAACACCGTGTTCCTCTCGGCTTCCTACCGTCGTGATGCTTCTTCCCGGTTCCATCCCAAGTACCGCTGGGGCAACTTCTGGTCCCTGGGTGCGGCCTGGATCATCAACAAGCATCCCTGGTTCAACGCCTCCTGGGTGGATATGCTCAAACTCAAGACTTCCATCGGATCGCAGGGTAACGACCGGATCGGCTCCTACCGTTACACCGACCTTTACAACGTGAGCAACAACGAAGGCGAAATCGCCATCGCGTTCAGCAGCAAGGGTAATGAAAAGATCAGCTGGGAGACCAACACCAACTTCAATATCGGTGTCGAGGCCGAGCTCTTCGGCGGACGCCTGAACGCCGACATCGAATACTTCTATCGCAAGACTTCCGACATGCTGTTCTGGTTCACCGTTCCGGCCTCCCTGGGCTACAGCGGCTACTATGACAACATCGGTGACATGCGCAACAGCGGTCTCGAGTTCGACCTCGAAGGTGTTCTCTTCGTCAACAAGAACATCCGCTGGAGCGTCAACCTGAACGGTACGCACTACACCAACAAGATCATCCGTCTCCCCGAGGAGCGCAAGATCCGTGAGGTGGAGGGCTACAGCGGATATGCTTCCGGCAACAAGTTCATCGGCGAAGGCCTTCCGCTCAACACCTTCTTCATGAGGAAATGGAAGGGCGTCGACAAGGCTACCGGTCTCAACCAGTGGCAGAAGGATGTGCTCGACAAGGACGGCAACGTGATCGGCAAGACCGTCACGACCAAGTACTCCGACGCGACGCAGTATCTCTGCTCCAACACGACCCCGAAGATCTATGGCGGTTTCGGTACCGACTTCGAGGCTTACGGTTTCGATCTCAGCCTGCAGTTCACCTATTCCTACGGCGGTCTGACCTACGACGGCGGCTATGCTTCGCTGGTGGCCTCCCCGAGCGGCAATGTCGGTGGCAACATCCACAAAGACTGCCTCAAGGCCTGGACGCCGGAGAACAACGACTCCAACATCCCGCGTTTCGTATACAATGACCAGTATACGGCTTCCGCTTCCACGCGGTTCCTCACCGACGCTACTTACTGGAACTTCCAGCGTGCCCAGATCGGCTATACCTTCCCTTCCAAGTGGACGGAGAAGATCAAGATCTCCCGCCTCAGGCTCTATGTAACGGCCGACAACATCTGCTATTGGTCCAGACGTCCGGGCCTCGACCCGCGCCAGAGCTTCACCGGAGCCACCAACGACTCCATGAACTCGCCTGTGCGGACTGTCTCCGGCGGTATCAACATTACTTTCTAAAGGAGGATTGAACCATGAAAAATACAGTTAAAATCCTTTCTGTCCTGTTTGTCCTTGCACTCACTGCAAGCTGCATCAAGGAAACCTTCCCGCAGGGAGGTACCGTGACGAAGGAGCAGGTGGCCGAGTCTACTTCCGCCCTTCAGGCGATGGCCAATTCCATCCCGTCCTCGATGATGACATCCGGTGTCACAGGTTATCTGGATGCCTACAATCACCACGGTGATTTCGGTGTTCCGGCCGTTCACCTCAACAGCGAGTTCCTCTGCGGTGACGTGGCAACCTCCGGGCAGAACCCGTATTACAACCGATTCTATTGGTGGTGCATGGGAATAGGTTTCGATAAAGAATCCTGGCCAGGCTCCTACGCCTGGGATGTATACTATCCCCTGATCAAGGGCGCCAATGACATCATCTCTGCGGTTGATCCGGCCAACGCCGTCCAGGCGGCACTTTACTACCTGGGCCAGGCCTACGCTTACCGCGCTTCGTTCTACCTCGACCTGGCCCGTTTCTACGAGCCCAAGGAGAACAAGTATACCGATGTGTCGAAGGTCCTGAAACTCACCGTTCCGCTTGTCACCGACAAGACCGATGAGAAGTCCGCTTCCAACAACCCGCGTGTCGACCGCGAGACGATGTATAATTTCATCCTCGAGGACCTCGCCAATGCGGAGAAGTACATCAACCCCGCGGACAAGGGCTACACCACGCCGACGCTGGGCGCTGTCTACGGACTCTATGCACGTACTTATCTGGAGATGGGTTACTGGGATGATGATGCCAATAAGAAAGAGTATCTCAACAAGGCGGCCGAATATGCCCAGAAGGCGATTACGACCAGCGGCCGTACGCCGTTGACGCAGGCGCAGTGGGAAGATCCCACCACCGGCTTCAACAGCGGAGCTGCCTGCAATGCCTGGATCTGGGGGGCGACCCTCTCTTCCGAGAACACCATCAACATCATCACCTTCACGGCTCACATTTCTTCGGAAGCCATGTTCGGTTATGCGCCGCTTTCACAGCTCAGCGCCGATAAGAATTTCTACAACCGGATCAACAATGCCGACTTCCGCAAGCACAGCTGGCTCGACCCTGCGTATATCGCAGATCCCGCGGCTGAGCAGCCGTATGCCTACAAGTTCGCCGGTTCTGCTTCTGCCAAGGAGACCTTCCTGAACGGAGATCCGGAGCAGCAGATTTCTCCGGCGTGTGCCTACGAGAACATCAAGTTCCGTCCGGCCCAGGGCGAGGTGAACGACTATGCGGTCGCAAACTGCGCCGACCATCCGTTCATGCGTGTGGAGGAAATGTACTTCATCAAGGCTGAAGCCGAGGCCCGTGGCGGCAATCTTTCCGGCGCTATCGCTACGCTGGAAGGCTTCATGGCCAACCGCTATGTCGGCGCGACCTACACCTGCCCGGCTACCGACGAGGCTTCCTTCATCGAAGAGCTCATCTTCCAGAAGAGGGTTGAGTTCTGGGGAGAAGGTATCACCATCTTCGACCTCAAGCGCAACAACATGGGCTTTACCCGTGGCTATGAAGGTACCAACCATGCGAGTGTCTTCGCATATAACTGCGACGGCCGTTCTCCTTACTGGAATTTCGTGATCACCCGTGGCGAGACTCAGTCCAACCTGGGCATCCCCGATGACCTGAATAATCCGGATCCTTCGAACTCCCTTACACTCTGGGTTGCCGGACAATAAAAAATAGAAAAGGTATGAAAAAGTTTTTATTCTTTATAGCTCTCGTTGCAGGGATATTTACCGTCTCCTGCAACAAAGAACGCTTCCCGTATGAGAAGGCTCCGGAAGTTACCGGTGCGCAGGTGTTCTTCCCTGAGGGCATCCAACAATCATACGATCTTTCTGCAGATGCGCCCTCCTTTGTCATCCCGCTTTATCGTGGTTCCAAAGATCTGGCTGCGCTGAACGTGCCTCTTAAGGCATCCGGAGACGGAATAGACGATGGCATTTTTACCGTTCCGACTACCGTTTCTTTCCCTGCCAATGTGAGCAAGATCGATATCCCTGTCAGTGTTGACATGGAAAAACTCGGAACCAATAACTATATCCCGCTCACGGTCGAGATTGCCGATAACACGCTGACGACGATTTATGGTATCAAGAGTGTGACCATCAAGGCCGGTGTTTCCCTTCCTTGGGTTCTGTTCGATGCAGGTATTCTCGTCGAGTGCCCGCTCTGGTGGGGTGAAGAAGAAGAGAAGGAGATGTATTACCAGCAGATTTCCGAGAAGATGCGTTTCTGCAAGATCGAAGGCTGCTTCGGTAAAGAGACGATCGCTGGTGGCGGCACGTACGATGTCCAGGATTATACCTGGTACTGGAACACTGAGACCAACGAGGTTTATATTCCTTATCAGTATATGGGTTATGTTACCAGCGGACACCCTGTCTATATCTGTGACGAGACTTCGTTCTATAATTTTTACTGGTATTATAACAAAGGGGCTGGTTATGGTGGTTCCACCCTTGACGAAGGTTCTGAGGAGTGGTTTGCTTTCTGCGACAAATTCCGCAAGACCTATCCTCGTTCCGGTGGAGATTATTATCCGTACTATGACGGAAAGGGAACCTTCTATCTTGCAGATGGTTATTCGGTCGGTCACCCCAATAAGGACTTCCAAGGCTTCCTCGCCAATGGCGATTTGCAGCCTGGCTATGGCAACTGTGATACGTTCACCGGTGCGAGTTTCCCGGACTATACGGTAGATCTTGAATATCTGGGACTCTTCATCGATAAAGCGGGCTCTACGTTTGCTTGTGCCGATCTGGACTTTGTCGGAAAGGATGCGCAGTCCTGCAAGGCAGCCCTTGCATACACGGCTGACCCGGCTGAGGTACTTGCCCTGATTGAGGCGAATGACGAGAGCGTCATTGCCTTGAAAGAAGCCGGAGAGTTCCGTCTGCAGATGCCCGAGGAGGCCGAGAGCGGCAAGTACACGATTGCCGTCGCCTCATATGATGATAAAGGCGAAGTCGCGTATACGACTTTTGTGACCTTCAAGTATACCGTCTCTTCTGGTGATGGCCCGAAGCCGGTCCCGGTTGACGATGAGTTTACGACGGATGACATTGTCGGAGCCATCGATATGGAATCCTTCCTCGCGACGGAGTGGGATATCTATGCCATTCCTCAGGATCAGGATGGGAATTGGCTTGACGGCCGTTATTACATCGGCGGTTTCAAGTTCCAGCCCGATGAGGAAGAGAATTTTGTCTCCGTCGCCGGCCTGGGCGGTGGCGACACATATGGCTACGATGATGCATTGCATTTTGAATTATATAGCGGCGTCCTTTATTCACAGCATACCGGTCTCGGACAGTTTAATTTCAATCAGACCACGATCTATGTCAATGATGAATATTTGACGTCAGACGGCAAATATTATCCGGCTAGCAATACTCTTGTAGGTTTTAAGGTTGATGATGGCCTGATCGCGTTTGCCGGTAATCCCGGTTACAAACAACAGGTTGGTCTTGATTTCATCGGTGTATCCTTTGAGCTTTACGATACCGAGGATCGGAAGTATACGAAGTATGAAGATGAGTCGACCAATTATTGGGGGTCCCTGGCTGCATATTCGTACTTCCTCTTTGCTGATCCCAATATTTATGAGCATCCCGAAGAAGGTGGTTCGTCTGTAACCAGCTTAAGGAAAGTGGAGAAACAGCTCCTTCCTCAGAAGTCGTTCAAGGCATATACCGGTCCGGCTCTTAGTCAGAGGCCTGAGTTAAAGGTGAATGCCAAAGCTGATGTCATTGCTTCTGGTCGGATTCCTTCTTTGCTTCGTCCGGGATTTGATCCTTCCTTCAAATAGTCGTAGAATACAATGTACTTTTGAGCGGTGACCGGAAACGGTCACCGCTTTTTTATCATTCCGTCATGGCCGGGCTTGTCCCGGCCTTCTTTACGCCGGGAGGATAATCAGCACCGGTGCAGGGTGAGAGAGGGTGAAGGAGACGGCGTCGGACGTGGTGCGGTTGAGGGTAGCCTTCCACCAGTTGTCCCAGACGACGTCATCCAGCGGCCACTGAAGCCCCTTCGAGCGGATTTGCAGGCTGTTGTCGGCAGAGAAGACGGAGATGCTCCGGCCTTCTCCGACAAACAGGGTGCAGCTGTCGAGGATGGCGAAGGCTTCGCTGTAGTCCGATACCAGTCGGACGGAAGGGGAGGAGAGGCCGTCTATGCCGCGTGTACGTGCGTATTCCATCAGGAGCGAAAGATTGCCGAGGGTATGGTCTTCCCGCTTGCCGGTCGCGCCGAGGATGATGATCTCGCCGAGGTCGTCATAATGCTCCAGCAGATAGTTCAGGGCCTTGGTCTGGTCGTTGTTCTCCTGTTCTTTGACGGGGACGAGGCGGTCTGCATAACGCTCCCGGATCCGGTCCGGAATGGAGTCCATGTCACCGATGACGGCATCCGGAAGGCGGCGCTCCGCGAAGTGCCGGAAGAAAGCTTCCGCCGCGCTGTCGCAGCAGACGATACAATCCGCACTGTCCAGAAGATAGAGGGGATAGGGTTTCTTCGGGAAGTCTCCGGCGGCGAGTATGACGGCTTTACGTTTCACTCTCGAGGGCTTTGACTTTGGCGATTTCGGCCTTGGACGTGCCTTGTGTCGCCCGATAGGTGTCCGGCTCGCGGAATCCTGCCAGGAAGGCCTTTACGTCCATGCGTTTCTTGCCGGCAAGCTGCACGTCCAGGAGGCCGACGGCACTGTCTGCAGTCGCGATGGCGAAGAACTTGCGGCCGTCGGTCAGGATCTCGCCTGGCTTCCCGTGAAGGTCGGGGCGCGGCTCTGCCCTGAAGACTTTGAGCTGCTGGACGGAGCCGTCTTTCTCCAGTTCGGTATAGGCCGTGGGAACGGGGCTCAGGCCTCGGATCAGGTTGTGAATGTGCTGCGTAGTGTCGCTCCAGTCGATGTGACAAAGCTCTTTGGTGAGTTTCGGCGCCTTCTTGAGGAGTTCGGAGCCCTGGATGAAACTCCGCTGCACGCGGGTCTCGACATTGCCTTCGATAAGGCCCTGGACGGTCTGTATGACGAGTTCCGCCGCGATAGGCTTCAGACCCTCGTGGACTTCGCCTGCGGTGTCGTTCTTGCCGATACGGAGTTCCTGACGGAGAATGATGCCGCCGGTATCGATGTTGTGGTCGATCATGAAGGTCGTGGCACCCGTGATGTTCTCGCCGTTGATGACGGCCCAGTTGACCGGAGCGGCCCCGCGGTACTGCGGCAGCAGGGCGGTATGGAGGTTGAAGGTGCCCAGTTTGGGCATCGACCAGACCTCCTCCGGGAGCATCCGGAATCCGACTACGACGAAGATGTCTCCCTTGAGGGCCTTCAGTTCGGCGAGGAAGGCGGGATCCTTGAGTTTGTCGGGCTGGAGGACCGGAATGCCATGCGCCACGGCAAATTGCTTGACGGGGCTCTCGATGAGCCTGAGCCCTCTTCCGGCCGGCTTGTCGGCTACGGTCACGACGCCGACAACCTTGTATTTCTTCTCGATAAGGGCACTGAGCGGGGCGACCGCGAATTCGGGCGTGCCCATATACACGATGCGGTTCTTGCGGAAGAAGCCGGCCACCTTGCTCTTGACTTTGTTCCACTGGGCCTTGAAGCTGTCGCTGCCCAGCAGGGAGGAGTCATGGATGGCCTTCCAAGAGAGGAAGAGGCCGGTCGGAAGGAGGACGAACGCCGAGATGAAACGCCCGACGAAGGCGGTGACGGCGCCGTCCCGGGCCAGTTTCTCGCCCGTGATATCAACGACCCAGTACAGGACGAAGAACAGGACGGAAACGATGGCCGAGGAGCCCAGTCCGCCTTTCCGGATGAGGGCGCCGAGCGGGGCCCCGATGAAGAAGAGGATCAGGCAGGCGAGGGCCTGGGCGAATTTCTTATAAATCTCGATGTCGGTGATGCGGAGGATGAAGGTGTGCTCGTAGGAGTCCACGGTGTAGTTGTTGAGCGTGGATTCCATCTGATGGGCACTCGCGATGGCGCCGTCCAGGGCCTGTTTCTTCTTCTCGTCGGAATCCCAGTGGAGGAAATTGGGGTCCTGGAGGTTGGGCTTGTCCCGCCAGGCCGTGTCGAGCTGGCTGTTCCGCTGGAGGCCTCCGTACTGGGCAAAGCTCTGCAGATGCTTCGTGTAAGTCGAATCGTAGAGGTTTTTCAGGGAATCCTGTCCGTGGGTCAGCTGTCCGAGATTCATCGACTTGACCTGGTCGGAGAACCGGGCCTCCCCGGATTTGTGGAAGGCGTAGTTCTCGAGGCGGATGATCAGCTCCTGCTTGTTGAAGTCGATTTTCTGCAGCGAGAGGGACGTGTCGCGGTATTTCCGGACATTGGTTTCCTGGTAGTTGGTGCCGTTGTAGAGGATGAAGGTCAGGTAATCCTTGGCTTTGGACATCTTCATCATGCCGGAGTCGGCGACGGTGAGGGACGTATTGCCGCGGCTGCCGGAATGGTCGTAGACCATGACGTCGATCATCATGCCGGTCTTCTCGTTGCGGTCGCCGATGCGCAGGACGTATCCGTCGATGCCGTCATAGAAGGTGCCGATCGGGATTTTGATCTCGTTCTTCGTCCGGCCGATGTCGTCCCGCATGGTGTAGATCTGGTTCATCGCGTAGGGGACGAGGTTGTTGCAGACGAAGAAGGTGCCGACGCTGATGACGACGCTGGTGAGCATCATCGGCAGCATGACGCGTGCGAGCGAAATGCCGGAGGCCTTGATGGCGGTCAGTTCGAAATTCTCGCCCATCTGCCCGAGGGTCATCATGGAGGCGAGAAGGGTGCTCAGTGGCAGGGCGAGGGGCAGTACGGTACAGGCGGCCCAGAACATGAATTCCAGCAGGACGCTGAGTCCCAGGCCTTTGCCGACGAGTTCGTCGATGTAAACCCAGAGGAACTGGAGGAGCAGAATGAAGATAACGACGATCAGGATCGCTGCAAACGGTCCTATGAACGATTTCAACAGAAATTTATCGAGCTTCTTCATTCTTGCTTGCCATAGCTGTCAAAATGCTGACAAGCTATTCTGTAGCCAGTTCAATCAATTTATCCATGGCGTCCTTCAGGCCTTCAAGGCTGCGGCCGCCGGCCGTCGCGAGTCCGGGCTGTCCGCCGCCGCCGCCCTGGATGAGTCTGGCCGCTTCGCGGATGTCCTTGCCGGCGTTCTTGCCTTTGGCGACGAGGTCGTTGGAGTACATCAGCAGCAGGTTGGGTTTGTCGGCGAAGGAGAAGGCCGCGGCGAGGATGAGGTTCCCGGCCTGCTTTTGCAGCAGCAGGGCGATATTCCGGGCGAAGGCGGGATCGACGGAGGTGTCGAACTTCGCGACGCGGATGCCGTTGATGACCGTGGCTTCCTGCTCCAGTTTCCGGGCCAGGCCGGCCGCTTTTTCCATGGCCATCGACTCAAGCTGCTTGTGGATTTCGCTGTTGTCGCTGATGAGTTTCTGGATGGCCCCGGTGAGGTCGGGGACGTTGTTGAACATGCCCTTCAGGGTCTTGAGGAGGGTCTCCATCCCGTAGATCATCTCTTCGGCCTTCTCGCCCGTTACAGCCTCGATCCGGCGTACGCCGGCCGCGATGGCGCTCTCGGAGACGATCTTGAAGAATCCGATCTCCCCGGAGGCTCCGGCGTGCGTACCGCCGCAAAGCTCCGTGGAGGGGCCGAAATTCACCACGCGGACCTTCTCGCCGTATTTCTCTCCGAAGAGGGCGATGGCACCCATCTTCTGCGCCTCTTCCATCGAAGTCTCGCAAACCTTGCGCGCATAGTTGGCGCGGATGGCGGCATTGACCTTGTGCTCGACGGCGACGATCTCTTCGTCGGTCATCTTGGCGAAGTGGCTGAAGTCGAAGCGGAGGTAGTCGGGCCCGACGAAGGAGCCTTTCTGCTCGACGTGGGTGCCGAGGACCTCCCTCAGGGCCTGGTCCATCAGGTGGGTCGCGGTATGGTTGGCCGCGATCCGGGCGCGCCTTGCGGCGTCGACGTGCAGGCTGAACATACCTTCGCAGTCCTCCGGAATGCGTTCCGCGAGGTGGATGGTGAGGTTGTTCTCCTTGACGGTGTTGAGGATGTTGATCTTCTCGCCGGCGGCGTTCTCCACGAAGCCGGTGTCACCGACCTGACCGCCCATTTCCGCGTAGAACGGGGTGCGGTCGAAGACGAGCTGGTAGAGGACTTTGTTCTTCTGCTTGACGGTGCGGTGCTTCAGGAGCCGGGCAGCAGGCTCTTCGAGGGTATCGTAACCCGTGAAGAGGACCTCTTCGCCGGAAACGAATTCCACCCAGTCGCCGAATTCGTTGGCGGTGGCGCTGCGGGCGCGGTCTTTCTGCTTCTGGAGCTCGGCGTTGAAGCCTTCCAGGTCGACGCTGTAGCCTTTCTCGGTGGCGATGAGTTCGGTGAGGTCGATCGGGAAACCGTAGGTATCGTAGAGGACGAAGGCATCGGTGCCGGGGAGCGTTTTGCTTGCGGCATTCTCGGCGAGTTTGTCGTCGAGCATTTTGATGCCGCGGTCGAGGGTCTTCAGGAAGGCGTTTTCTTCCTCGCGGATGACATTCTCGATCAGTTTCTGCTGCGCCTTGATCTCGGGATAGGCTTCGCCCATGTCTTCGACCAGCTGCGGGATGAGCCGGCAGAGGAAGGGCTCTTCGAAGCCGAGGAACGTGTAGCCGTAGCGGACGGCACGGCGCAGGATCCGGCGGATGACGTAGCCGGCCTTGACGTTGGACGGGAGCTGGCCGTCGGCGATGGAGAAGGCGATGGCCCGGACATGGTCGGCGATGACGCGCATCGCGACTTCGACGTTGCCGCCCTCGGCGTATTTGTGGCCGGAGAAGGCTTCGACCTTGCCGATGATGCCGCTGAAGACGTCGGTCTCGTAGTTTGACTTCTTGTTCTGGAGGATCATGCAGAGGCGCTCGAAGCCCATTCCCGTATCGATGTTCTTGGCGGGCAGCGGCTCGAGATGGCCGTCGGCCTTGCGGTTGTACTGCATGAAGACGAGGTTCCAGATCTCGATGACGTCGTCGTTGTCGGTGTTGACGAGGTCACGGCCGGGGACCTTCGCGATCTCTTCGTCGGGGCGCAGGTCGATGTGGATCTCGCTGCAGGGGCCGCAGGGGCCCGTGTCGCCCATTTCCCAGAAATTATCGTGCTTGTTGCCCAGGAGGACGTGGTCGGCGGGCATGTGCCTGAGCCAGGCCTGCTTCGCTTCTTCGTCAAGGGCGGTGCCGTCTTCTTCCGATCCCTCGAAGACGGTCGCATAGAGTTTGGTCTTGTCGATCTTGTATACTTCGGTCAGAAGTTCCCAGGCCCAGTCGATGGCTTCGGACTTGAAGTAGTCGCCGAAGCTCCAGTTGCCGAGCATCTCGAACATTGTGTGGTGGCGTCCGTCGTGCCCCACGGCCTCGAGGTCGTTGTGCTTGCCACTCACGCGGAGGCACTTCTGGCTGTCCGCCGCCCGGGGGAATTTCGGGGCGGTATTGCCGAGGAAGATGTCCTTGAACTGGTTCATCCCCGCGTTGGTAAACATCAGAGTGGGGTCGTTCTTGATCACCATCGGCGCCGACGGCACCACGGTATGTCCCTTCGATGCAAAAAAGTCTAAATACTTCTGCCTGATTTCTTTCGCTGTCATACTATTCTTAATTCGTCATTCCGGATTCTAAATTCCGTCATTCCGGACTTGTTCCGGAATCTAATATCTTACAAAAATACAACAATTTTCCGACAACAAAAAAAAGAGAGTGGCGTAACCACTCTCTTGTAAAGGAATCAGATTCCGGAACAAGTCCGGAATGACGTCGATGGTTGGTCCGGAATGACGTCGATGGTTGGTCCGGAATGACGTAAGTGTCCGGTCCGTGCTGCGTGCTACTGAATGATGTTCAGTTCGACGCGGCGGTTCTGCTGCCGGCCGGCGTCGGTCTCGTTGGTAGCGATCGGACGGGACTCGCCGTATCCCTTGTAGCTCAGCCGCTTGGAGGAGACGCCGCCTTCGTGGATGAAGTACTCGTACACGCTCTTGGCACGGTCCTCGGAGAGCTTCTGGTTGTAGGAGTCGGAGCCGACGGAATCGGTGTGGCCGGAAATCTCGACCTGGACGTCGGGATTGTCATTGAGCCACGCGGCGACCTTGTCGAGCCCTGCCTTGGCCTTGTCGGTGAGGTTGAACTTGTTGAAGGCGAACAGGGTGTTGGAGAGCTCGACCATCACGTCCTTGATCTCCTGCGGGACTTCCTTGATGACGACGACGGTGTCGCGCACGACCTTCACCTTCTCGACGGTGTCGCGGACGACCACGGTGTTCTGCGTGGTGACGGTATCGCGGACGACGACGGTCTGGACGACGGTCTTCACGACGGTGTCGGGCTTCGGAGGCAGGATGACCGGGACGGGTGCCTTCCTGACCTTGCCGAAGGCAATCTTCATCTTAAGCCCGGTATGGAGCGAATGGACGAAAGAAGTGGCTGCCGGGAGGGGTCTGTTCATGTATTTTCCGGGAGCGTCCGCGGTCTCACCTTCCTTGAAGGAATATGTGGGAAGCCCGCCCGAGACCAGGATGGACTGGGTTTCCTCGCCGCCCTCTTGCGTCTGCTTGATGGCGGTGCCGCCATGGAAGAGATTCAACGGAAGCAGGCCTAAATCGGCATACAGCCCGGTATACAGGCCGCATCCGCCGCCCAGCTTCCAGCGGAAGCCGAGTTCGATGCTTGCCATGGCGTTGTAGAGGTTTTTCTTGAAGGGGAAGAAGCCTTTCCCGGAAAGACCTTTTTCGGAGAATTCACCGTCGATTTCATCGCCTATGATCGTTTCGGCATAGCCATCGATACCGGAAGGGCGGACGTCCTTCCCGAATCCGGAGATGATTCCGAGGGGATAGTCGTTGGCCGTGTATTCCTTCCAGGACTCGGAGTAAGGAATATCAGCCGCAAAGGCGGTCTCGCAATTTCCCTGGAATTTACCCCAGAGATTCACGCCTACCTTGCCGCCGAAGGCAAAATAGAAGTGATGATTGCCTTTGCCCATGGGAGCCATGATATGCATCATCAAGGGAACTTGCAAGGCAATGTACTGCTGCGTCTCGGTGTAGTTCTTGAGGCCGACGAGGTGCAGCCTGTTGTCTTCCGCCACATCTGCGGTCCAGATCAGGTTGTCCTTGTCACCGGTGATGTCGATCCCGCCGTTGTATACGGCGGCCTCGATGCCTGTCATGAAACCCCATACGCGGTGAAAGTGATAGATGTAGCCGAAGCCGCCGCCGTAGCCGATGCCGACAGGGAACTGTTTAAAATGTTCTTTGTCCATCCACTGGGCAGCCTGCCAGGGCCATAGGGAGGAGTACCTGGTCGTGCCGACGGGCCCTTCCGTCGCCATTGTCGTGGGATCGGGGATGTTGTAGGCCGTTACGCTATAGCCAAGCGGCGCGAAGCCGCCGAAGCCTTCAAAGAAGAACTCGTGCCGTGGCACGACCTGGTAAAACTTGTCTTTTTTGCTCAGTTCCTGGGCGAAAACGTTCGTGACGGACAGAAGCGCTGCAAGAGAAAGAGCGATGAAAATTTTTTTCATAATATAGGATTATTGAATGATGTTCAGTTCGACGCGGCGGTTCTGCTGCCGGCCGGCGTCGGTCTCGTTGGTAGCGATCGGACGGGACTCGCCGTATCCCTTGTAGCTCAGCCGCTTGGAGGAGACGCCGCCTTCGTGGATGAAGTACTCGTACACGCTCTTGGCACGGTCCTCGGAGAGCTTCTGGTTGTAGGAGTCGGAGCCGACGGAATCGGTGTGGCCGGAAATCTCGACCTGGACGTCGGGATTGTCATTGAGCCACGCGGCGACCTTGTCGAGCCCTGCCTTGGCCTTGTCGGTGAGGTTGAACTTGTTGAAGGCGAACAGGGTGTTGGAGAGCTCGACCATCACGTCCTTGATCTCCTGCGGGACTTCCTTGATGACGACGACGGTGTCGCGCACGACCTTCACCTTCTCGACGGTGTCGCGGACGACCACGGTGTTCTGCGTGGTGACGGTATCGCGGACGACGACGGTCTGGACGACGGTCTTCACGACGGTGTCGGGCTTCGGAGGCAGGATGACGGGCACGGGTGCGCTGTTCTTCTTGACCTTGCCGAAGGCGAGTTTCATCTTGAGGCCGGCCTGGAAGGAACGGGTGAACTGCAATGCCGCAGGCAGGTTGTCACGCCGCAATTCAATTTTCTCGACCCCGTCGGTGTTAACGCTGCGGATCTGGTAGGTCGGAAGGCCCTCTGCGCAGAGGAGGGACTGCGGCTCATACATCGGTTCCGCGCCCTCTTGCTGGATGACTTTGACGATGGCACCGTCGGGCTTGGTCAGCGGCAGGATGCCGAGGTCGGCATAGAGGCCGGTATAGAGGCCCCAGCCGCCGCCGAAACGCCAGCGGAAACCCATTTCGAGGCTGGCCATCGGGTTGACGAGCCTGGCGCCCAAACGGCCCTTGGCGTCATATTTTCCATCGTTGATGAAACCTCCGGTACCTTCTTCGGCCCAGTTAAGCATTGTCAGGTATTCGGGGTCGTCAGGCGCGAAGGTTTTCTTTCCATCTATGTTGAGGTCGGCAAAGAGGCCGCCTGCCTCGGACTCGTAAAGGTCGACCCAGTCAGTTCCGGGGTCCGGGAGGTCGAGGGTCTGGTAATATGCGCCCTGTCCGTGGAAATACGAGAGCTGCGGGATGTTGAAGCCGACCTTGGCGCCGAAGGCTGCATAGAAGAAATTCTTGCCTTTGCCCATCGGAGCCATCAGGTGCAGCATCAGGGGTACCTGGACCGCCATATACTTCTGATATTCCCGATAATTGCCGAGGCCTGCGAGCCGCAGCTGGCCGTCGTTGAGGACCTGGGCCGTCCAGGCCCAGAACCGATAGGCACCGGTGGCGCCGTAGCCTATGTCGAGGCCGCTGTTGTAGACCGCGAATTCCGCACCGGTCATGATACCGACGACGGGCGTGATATGGGCGATGTAACCGAATCCGCCGCCATAACCGAGTCCCGTAAGGTTTTTCAGCGTGAACATGTCGTCATAATGAGCTGCCACCCAGGGCCAGAGGGACTGGATCGGGTTGTTGGCGTCCACCTCAAAGGCGGGTTCGGGCGTGTCCGTTCTTACGGCATACTTGTCGCCCCAGAAGAGGATCGGGCCGAGGCCCCCGAAGCCCTCGATGAAGAACTCATGCTTGGGGACGACCTGGTAGAAGGGAACCTTGCCGGGTTTGTTCTGGGCGAAGGCCGTGCCGAGCGACAGGAAAGCTGCTGCCACAAGGGTTAGAAACAGGGTCTTTTTCATAACGAAAAGTATTGATGGATGATAAATTTCATGCGCCGGTCAAAATACTTTGAACTACAAATATAATAATTATTTTTTCGTATCTTTGTACGGTATGCGTAAAAGTGTCAGTATTCCGCTCCTGATCGTCCCTGCACTTCTTGTCATGGCGGCGGGCGTCTTATGGGGGCTCGTGATCCGTGCGGAGCAGGTCAACGCCGCGCGGGAGGCCGTGCTTCGCGAGCGGACCGACAGCTGTGCGGAGGCCGCCCGCGTCCTCTCCGGGTTGGATTCCCTCTACCGGGAACAGCTCCGGATGGATCCCGCGCCGGCATATGATTCGCTCGCCGTCCGGATGAGGGAGACTTATGCTTACTCCGTAGCCTACCGCGAAAGGGCCCGCTGCATCCCTTCCATCTGTCCGCTGGCAATGGGGACTTTCCGGCTGACGGCCCGTTTCGGGACGCGGCAGGATCCCATCGATGGCGACGGCCGGATGCATGACGGCCTCGACCTGGCCTGCCCGCAGGGCAATCCCGTCCATGTGACGGCCGACGGCGTGGTGTCGTTCATCGACAGCGATATATTCGGCTACGGCAACTGCATCATCGTCGACCACGGTTATGGCTACCAGACGCGTTACGCGCATCTCAGCGTCATTCGGACCAGCGAGAATATCCGCCTCAAACGGGGCGATGTCATCGGCGAGACCGGTGTCTCGGGCCGTGCGACCGGCCCGCACCTGCATTATGAAGTGATCCTGAACGGGGAGACCGTCGACCCGGAAGACTATATCAACGAAAAGTTATGAGATCCGCCGCCTATATCATTATGAGTATCCTGCTGCTCGCGGCAGCCGTCGTCCTCTCGCTCCCGCTTGTGCGGGGCCCGCACAGCATCCCGGCCGTACGGGCGGAAAGGGCCCGGATCGATTCGGAGGAGGCCCGGGTTTCGGTCCTGGCGGATACCCTCCGTACGCTTACTGCAGTGGACTCCCTGACCTTAAATAACCTACAGGAAATTAATAAGTTATCAAAATAATGGAAAACCTGCTGTGTCAGTTTCAGAGACATGGCCGCCCATGGCCACTTGAATGGGAGGGGCCCAGCTTGCTGGGAGGGATGGAGGAGCGAAGCTCCGGAAGTCTCAGAAACTGACATGGCAGGTTTTCCGGGCAGAAATCAATTGATTCAATGGCTAAACTGTTTTATTCCATCGGAGAAGTGGCGGAGCTGGTAGGGGAGAACCCTTCGGCCATCCGCTTCTGGTCTAACCACTTCGAACGCTTCATCAAGCCTTCGCGCAACGCCAAAGGCAACCGCCGCTTCACGGAGGATGACATCGAATACCTCCGCCAGATCAAATTTCTCGTCGACAAGGAAGGCCTGACGCTGGATGGCGTCGAGAAACGGCTTGCCGCCGACCGTAAGGGCGTCGACCGCAAACTGAAGGCCGTGGAGACCCTCCGCAAGATCCGTCGCGAGCTCACCGAAGTCCGGAAAGCGCTATGAGAGTCTCCGACGTTATCTCCGCGATAGAAGCATTTGCTCCGCTTTCGATCCAGGAGAGCTGGGACAACAGCGGCCTTCTCATCGGTTCCCCTTCCGATGAAGTCCGCGGCGTGATGGTCGGCTTCGACTGCACGCCGGGCCTGATCGAACGGGCCCTGGCGGCCGGCTGCGACATGGTCGTTACCCATCATCCCCTGATCTTCGGGGGGCTCAAGTCCATTTCCCCGGAGGATCCGGTCGGGGATGCCGTCATCCGGGCCGTCCGCGGCGGCGTGGCCGTTTATGCGGCCCATACCACGGCCGACAAGGTCATCGCCGGCGTCAGCGGCGCCATGGCACGGAGGCTGGGCCTGCAGGATGTCCGGATCCTGGAAGAAGAACCCGGCGGAAACGGCCTCGGTACGGTCGGGGATTTTCCCGAACCGCTGGAGGCGGATGCGGCCCTCGCCCTGGTCAAGGAGCGTTTCGGCCTCAGGATTCTCCGCGTCTCAAAGCCCGTGGCCGGGAAGATTTCCCGCGTGGCGATGTGCGGCGGGAGCGGCGCTTCGCTCATCGGTGCGGCCCGGCGGGCGGGTGCGCAACTGTACATTTCGGCCGATATTTCCTACCACCATTTCTTTACAGAAGAAGGCTTCATGATTGCGGATATCGGCCATTTCGAGAGCGAAGTCGAAATCACCGGCATTTTATTTTCCGAGATACAGAAAAAATTTCCTAACTTTGCAGTCTGCATAGATCCGGACTTGGCAAACAGCAATCCGATTAATTATATTTAACATCAATATGGCAAAGAAAATCACCAAAATCGAGACCCCCATCGACCAGCGGGAAACCTTTGTGTCGCTGCAGAAGAATTTCGCCGACAGCAACCTCAGCGTCGAGGAGAAACTGAAAATCCTCATTGATCTCCAGGAGGCCGATACGGCCATCGACAAGATCGTCCAGCTCCGCGGCGAGCTTCCGGGCGAAGTGGCCGCCCTTGAAGAGGAGATCGCTTCCCTCAAGGAAAAAGCCGCCCAGCAGGGCGCCCTCATCGAGGCATACAACCGCAATATCGCTGAATACAAGCAGGGCATCGTCGAAGACCAGGATGCCATCATGCATTATCAGAAGCAGCTCGAAGGCATCCAGAACAGCCGTGAGTACGACTCCCTCAGCAAGGAGATCGAGAACCAGCAGCTCGAGCAGCAGATCAAGGAGAAGAAGATCGGCGAACTCCGCTATCAGATCGAGGAGACCGCCGATTCGCTCGACGCCCTCAAGGACCGCATCTCCATCCGTACCGAGGATCTCGAGGCCAAGAAGCAGGAGCTCGCGCTGATCGTCGAATCCACCGCCAAGGAGGAGAAAGTTCTCCAGGACCGCCGTGCCCAGTGCGCCGAG
>CAMUZW010000023.1 GCA_947165305.1 uncultured Bacteroidales bacterium | reverse complement strand
AATTAATAATACTTATGGAACCGTTTATCAACAAGGACTTTATGCTGGAGGGCGAAACCGCCCGCGAATTGTATCACGAGAGCGCCGAGGGGATGCCCATCATCGACTATCATTGCCACCTGGTGCCGCAGATGATCGCCGACAATTACCAGTTCGCCGATCTCACCGAGATCTGGCTGGGGGGCGACCATTATAAATGGCGCGCGATGCGCGGGAACGGCGTCCCGGAGGAATACATCACCGGCGACAAACCTTCCTACGAGAAGTTTGAAAAATGGGCGGCGACCGTGCCTTATACGCTCCGTAACCCGCTTTACCACTGGACGCACCTCGAGCTCGCCCGTGCCTTTGACGTTCACAAGATCCTCAAGCCCGAAACGGCCCGCGAGATCTACGACGAGTGCACCGCCAAGCTGCAGACTGAGGAATTCCGCGGCCAGGCGCTGATCCGGAAATTCAACGTGAAGGTCGTCTGCACCACCGACGATCCGGTCGATGACCTGCGTTACCACAAGCAGATCGCGGCCAACCCGTTCGGCACGAAGGTCATTCCGGCCTG
Source organism: uncultured Bacteroidales bacterium (assembly GCA_947165305.1). Lineage (GTDB taxonomy): Bacteria > Bacteroidota > Bacteroidia > Bacteroidales > UBA932 > Cryptobacteroides. The sequence continues at coordinate 21,727 of CAMUZW010000023.1, read as the reverse complement.
GCGTCCCGACAAGGCGATGGCCATCGAGGATCCGATTGCTTATAAGGCCTATATTCAGAAACTTGCCGAAGTTTCCGGCGTCGAGATCCGCCGGTTCTCCGACCTCATCGACGCCCTGCAGGTGCGCCACGATTTCTTCGCTTCGATGGGCTGCAAACTCTCCGACCACGGTCTGGAGGCATTCTATGCCGCCGATTATACCGATTCGGAGATCGACAGCATCTTCAACAAAGTGATGGAAGGCCGCTATGCCGACGATGACGAACTCCTTAAGTTCCGCAGCGCGATGCTGTATGAATTCGCTGTGATGGATCACGCGAGCGGCTGGGCACAGCAGTTCCATATCGGCGCCATCCGCAACAACAACACCCGGATGTTCGCCCAGCTCGGCCCCGACACTGGTTATGATGCCATTCACGACCTCCCGACGGCCGCCGCGGGACACAAGTTCCTCGACCGCCTCGCCAGCGAGGACAAGCTCACCAAGACCATCCTCTACAACCTCAATCCCAAGGACAACGAGGTCTTCGCGACGATGGCCTATACCTTCAACGACGGCACCGTTCCCGGCAAGATGCAGCTCGGCAGCGGCTGGTGGTTCCTCGATCAGGAGGACGGTATGCGCAAGCAGATGAACGCCCTCAGCGCCCTCGGTCTCCTGAGCCGCTTCGTCGGAATGCTGACCGACAGCCGCAGTTTCCTGAGCTATCCCCGCCACGAGTATTTCCGCCGGATCCTGTGCAACGTGCTCGGGCACGATGTGGACAGCGGGCGTCTTCCGAAGAGTGAACTCCCGCAGATCCACCAGATGGTGAAGGATATCTGCTACAACAATGCGGACCGGTATTTCGGGTTCTGATAGATGAAGAATCTTCTCATGAAATCTGCGATAGCTGTACTGGTGCTGTTTGCGGCAATAGCCTGTTCGCCGCGGGAAACGGGGCCGATGTATGTGCTGCAGGTCGACAAGGAGGCGGATGCGAAGGTACTGCGGGCTCAGTCCCGCGACCTTACGCCCCGGGAACTCCGCAGCCGGCGGACCCGTACCCTCGTTAAGCGGATGTACGCGACTGTAACTGACCCTTCCCAGGACGGTGTCGGCATCGCTGCGCCCCAGGTGGGGGAGAACCTCCGGATCATCTGGGTTCAGCGCCTCGACAAGCCCGAAGAACCTTTCGAGTGCTATCTGAACGCACACCTGGACAGTCTGTATGGCGAGGTCAAGGTGGGCCCGGAAGGGTGTCTGAGCATCCCGCCGTACCGCGGAGATGTAGCACGCTTCCAGGATGTTATCATCTCATATGTCTCTCCGGAGACGCTGAAGCCGGCCTGTGACACCGTCCACGGCTTCACGGCCGTCATCTTCCAGCACGAATGCGACCATCTGGACGGAATCCTTTATATCGACAGGGCCGATACGGTCTATATCGACAAGAAATGGGAGGCGGAGCTTGCTGCTTACAAATAGTGCGATGCGCAACTATCTGATTATTAGCTGAATAGAAGAAACCCTCTACCCAAAAACGGGCAGAGGGTTTTTCGTAATTGGCAGTACGTCAATTATTTGCACATCGCGTACTACTGATTCAAAGCATCAGCAGACTTGATGAACTTCGCGAGATCCTCCTCGGAGACGTGGTAGTTCTGCATTTCGCCGGAGAAGTACTTGTCGTAAGCCCCCATGTCCACGAATCCGTGACCGGAGAGGTTGAAGAGAATGGTCTTCGCCTCGCCGGTCTCCTTGCATTTGAGCGCCTCGGTGATGGTGGCGGCGATGGCGTGGCAGGATTCGGGTGCGGGAATGATGCCTTCGGTCTGGGCGAACAGCACGCCGGCCTTGAACGAATCCATCTGCTCGATATCCACGGCCTCCATATAGCCGTCCTTCATCAGCTGGGACAGGATCACGCCCGCTCCGTGGTAACGGAGACCGCCCGCGTGGATGGACGCCGGCTTGAAGCTGTGACCGAGGGTGAACATCGGCAGCAGCGGCGTCATGCCGGCCTCGTCGCCGAAGTCATATTCGAACTTGCCCCGGGTGAGTTTCGGGCAGGAGTACGGCTCGGCCGCGATGAAGCGCGTTTTCTTGCCGTCGAGGATGTTGTGCCGCATGAACGGAAGGGCGATGCCGCAGAAGTTGGACCCGCCGCCGAAGCAGGCGATGACGATATCCGGATATTCGCCCGTCAGGGCCATCTGCTTCTCGGCTTCGAGGCCGATTACCGTCTGGTGCAGGCACACGTGGTTGAGTACCGATCCGAGCGCGTATTTGCAGTTCGGCGTGCTGACAGCCAGTTCGATGGCCTCCGAGATGGCGCATCCGAGCGAGCCGCGGTCGTTGGGATTGACGGTCAGGATGTCCTTCCCTGCGCGGGTGGACATCGAAGGGGAGGGGGTGATGGCTGCGCCGAATGTCTGCATGATGCTGCGGCGGTAGGGCTTCTGCTCGTAGCTGACTTTGACCATATACACCGCGCAGTCGATGCCGAATTTCTTGGTGGCATAGCTCAGCGCGCCGCCCCACTGGCCAGCACCCGTTTCGGTGGTGAGGTTCGTGATGCCCTGCTGCTTGGCGTAATAGGCCTGCGCCAGGGCGGAATTCAGTTTGTGGCTGCCGGCGGGGGAGACACTCTCATTCTTGAAATAGATGTGCGCCGGGGTTCCGAGGGCTTTCTCCAGATCATATGCGCGAACGAGCGGGGTGCAGCGGTAGCCCGCATACTGCTCGCGTACTTCTTCCGGAATCGGAATCCAAGCATCGGTCTGGTTGAGTTCCTGGTCAGCGCATTCTTTGCAGAAGATCGGATACAGGTCTTCGGGCTTCAGCGGCTGCCGGGTGGCCGGATGAAGGAAGGGGAGGGGTTTGTTGGGCATCACCGCCTGAATGTTAAACCATGCCGTGGGGATTTCGCTCTCGGGGAGCAGGAATTTTTTCTGTTTCATACTAAGTTCATTTATGGTTTGTTTTCGTTTGCTTTGTCCGTCTTGCCCGTGCATCAAAAAAATGACGTGCTGTAAGTCCAGCACGTCACCCTATACTATATGCTATGCGACGCCGGCTTACAGCTTGATACCGTAAGAGCGCCACCACCACATATTTGCGTTATTCATCATACCGATGACAAAGGTCAAAAAAATATTTTACAAATACAAAATTTTTTTGAAAAAGATTCCCGGAACAAGTCCGGGAATGACGATGTTGCCAGTCCGGGAATGGCGTCGGCTATCCGAGAATCTTCCGGATGTGGTTGGCATCCTCGATGAGGGCACGGATGCGGGCTTCGTCGCCCTCGGCGATGGCGTCGCGGAAGGCCTGCATCTTGCCGATGTAGGTGTCCATGACCTGCAGGATGTTGTCGCGGTTCTGCGAAAGGATCGGTACCCACATGTCGGGCGAACTCTTGGCGAGCCGCACCGTCGAGGAAAAACCGCCGGACGCGAGGTCGAAGATATGCTTCTCGTCGCGTTCTTTATCGAGCACCGTCAGCGCCAGGGCGAAGGACGTAATATGCGAAATGTGCGAGACATACGCCGTGTGGACATCGTGGCTCGCCGAGTCCATCATCGTGACCCGCATGTGCAGCGCGTCGTAAAGCGCCTCCACGGCGGCGACGGCAGAAGGATCCGACAGCGACGGGTCGGCGATGATGCAGGCCTTGCCGTCGAAGAGGTTCGGCATGGCGGCCCAGGGGCCGGAATATTCCGTCCCGGCCATCGGGTGCGTGGCGACATAACGGCTGCGGAGGGGATGCCCGGCTACCTTTTCGGCAAGCGCCCGCTTGGTCGAACAGACATCGATGACGATGCGTCCCCGGTCGCCTTCCGCGGCGTAGATGTCCAGAATCTCCGGCAGCATCCCGGACGCCGTTCCGACGGGAACGGCCAGGACAAGGATGTCGGACTGGTCTACGGCTTCCCGCCAGGATACCGTGCGGTCGACGAGCCCAAGGCGGAGGGCGCCTTCTGCATTGACCTGGTCAAGTTCAACGCCGAGGACTTCGTCTGCGAATCCCCGGCGTTTGAGATCGATGGCCATCGAGCCTCCGATGAGGCCGAGACCGATAATGCCTACATGTGTCATGCTTGTTCGTTGTGTTCGGGTTTCTTGAATGTGATGCGGACGGTGACATACCAGTCGAGGGGATTGCCGGACTCGTCAAGGGCAGGGGTCCAGGTCCCGGCAATCGACCGGACGGCCTTGAGTGCCTCCTCGTCGAAGGCGTCGTCCATGCCTTTGAGGACCTTGCTCATCAGGAGCTTGCCGTCCTTGGAGATGAAGAATCCGACCGTGACGGTCCCCTCGCGCCCGTCGGCGATGCTCTCCGGGTAAACAAGGGCTTCCTGCACCCGCTGGGTGAATGCGGCGATCCCGCCTCCGTTGAACGAGGGCATTTCTTTGGCGTAGGAAAGGGAGAAACTCTGTCCCGCAGCGGCTGCGGCCACTCCGAGCGCCAGGATCAGGCTCAAGATTAATCTTTTCATCACGTGTAGCATTAGATTCCTCCGACTATCGTCAAAAATCAGGCCGTTTCTTCCGTGTAGATTCTTTCAAAGATTTCCCGGAGCTTTTTTTCGTCCCGGATAATGCCCCGGAGGCGCTCCAGCTGGGGGGCGTTGGGCGATTCGGGAATCCAGAGCTTAAGGTATCCTCCTTCCGCATATTTCTCGTGAAGGTGCCCGAGCGTGCGCATCCAGTGACCTTCCCGGGGGAGTTCGGGATAGTGCGCGAGGCCGTACTGGATGGTCCGGCGGATAATCTGTTCCGGTACGATGAGCCGGTCCGCCTCGGCAATGATGCGGCCCTCCGTCGTGCGCGGCGCCTCCTTGGAAGAGGCCCGGTGGTCTTCGGCCGCCTGGGCGATTAGCTCAATTTCCGAGGGTGAGAACCATTCCCGGAGGCGGGTGTCGGCGCGGATGATCTTCCCGGAGGCCAAGTGATGTATCTCGCGGCCTTCGGAGAGTCCGAGGTCGTGGCAGGCCGCCGCGGCGTAGATGACGTTGGGGTTGACAGGGTAGTGCCCTGCCATCTCCAGGGCGCGCGCAATTACCTCCCGGGCATGGTCTTCCCGGTGGGCCTTGTCGAAGGCCGCGTATCGCGGGATGATCTCCTGCTCGACATACAGTACCAGACCCGGTTCTAATTTCTCCTTCATGGAAGACAAAGATATACAATATATTTGTAACTTTGTCCAAACTCTGTTTGTCATGTGTCGCGAATCTCTCTTTGCAGGCATTCTCATTGGACTCGGCGCCTGCGGCTTTCTGGCGCTCGGCGGACTTCCCGGCGCAATCATCTTTGCCTTCGGCCTCGTCGGGGTCGTGCTGAGCGGCGTGCCGCTCTACACCGGCCGAGCCGGCGTAATGCCGCTGCGTGAGACCCATAAACTGCTGCTGATCTGGCTCTTCAATGTGCTGGGCTGCATCCTGCTGGGCCTCCTGATGATGAGCCTCGGCGGAGATCCGGCCGACCGGGCGCGGACCGTAGTGGAAGGCCGTCTTGCGCAGGGACCCTGGCGGAGTTTTCTCCGCGCCATGGGCTGCGGACTCATTATCGATATCTCCGTATGGCTGTACAGGCGGTCGAAATCCCTGGTTCCGGTGCTCTTCGGCGTGCCGCTCTTCATCGTCTGCGGCTTTTACCACTCCATCGCCGACGTCGTCTACCTCGTCGCCGCCTGGAAATGGGATCCGGGCATTCTCTGGTACTATCCGCTGATTGTCCTCGGAAACTGGGCCGGCTGTAACCTCCGGCGGGTCATTCTGCCCGCCTAATCGTGCACAAACACGAAGAATACCGCCAGGATCAGGCAGGCGAAGGCTGCAAAGTGATTCCAGTGGAAGGATTCTCCCTTGAAGAGGAAGGTAATGATGATGGTGAAGACCGTCAGGGAGATCACCTCCTGAATGACCTTGAGCTGCACGAGGGTGAAAGGCCCGCCGTTGAGGCGTGACCCGATCCGGTTGGCCGGGATGGACAGGCAGTATTCAAAAAAAGCAATGCCCCAGGACATCAGGATGATGAGGATCAGCGGCCAGCCGGTCGAAATATTCATCTCCTGCAGCTTGAAATGCCCGTACCAGGCAAACGTCATAAAAATGTTTGATGCCACCAGCATCAGGATGGTCCAGATTCCCTGTGTCATATTGAAATGCTCCTGAATTCGGGGGGCAAAGATACATGTTTTTCGCATTCTGCGCAAGAAGGACAAGACGCCTTCACGCGGCAGGATAAGACGGATTGTTACAAAAAAATTACAAATTCCTTGGATTTTTGGGGGATTTTGCGCAATTTTGCACCTTGAATTTTAGAGATCAAATGTTTAATATATATAGTATGAAAACATCGAAATGGTTCGGAGCAGCGCTTGCCGTTCTGGTTCTTTCGGTCTTCGGGTCCTGCAAGCGGGATGTATATTCCGCGATTGAGACACCTGACGCAAGCCCCATGGGCGAGGTCAGGATATCCCTCGCGCAGGACAGCCGCACCACCCTGGTGACCAAGGCAGACCCGGAAGAAGAAGCGCTCCCGCCTGTGGACAGTTTCTGGATCGAGATTTACAATGCCAACAAGATCCGGCTCTACAGGCAGAAGTATGAGACCGCCAAGGAGGAAGTCATCAAGCTCAATGCCGGTGAGTTCCGCCTTGTGGCGAGTCGCGGAGATACGCTCGGTGCGGGCTTTGGCAAGCCTTATTACCTTGCGGATACTCCGTTTACCGTGCACGGATTTGTGGAGAACGGCCGTCAGCCGGACCACATCAGTGCTGTAGCCAAGCTTGCAAACGTCAAGCTGGCCGTCTCTTATGGAGAGAACCTCCAGAAATATTATTCCAATTATTACGCGGTCGTCCGCAATTCGGCGTATCCCAAGAAGTACGTTAAGTTTACCAGGACGGAGACGCGCAGCGGATACATCCCCGGCGGTGAGCTCTATCTGGAAGTGTACGCACAGCTGGCCGGAACGGGTGTCCAGGACGGCGGCGTGCGGGATTCGCTCGTTTACTTCAAGTCCGCTCCCGCCCAGTACGACCCCAATGATTTCGTGACTTTCCATGTCGACTGCAAGGACCGCGAGGGTAATCTCGACGTCAACATCCTCATCGACAAGGAAGTGGAGGTTATCGAGCAGGAGGTGGAGGTACCTTCTTCCGCCCTTCCCAAGGACGCTCCTTACTTCATGTTCCACGGCGTCAGGGGAGAGTCCTTCGACTATGGATTCCCGGTCGGTGTGGGCGCTTCCGTCGCGGATGCGACGATGACCGTCACCGCCTTCAGCGGAATCTCCGAGGCGACGCTCCAGATCAACAACAGCTATCTGACCGGAACGCTCGGCCTTCCTTCGGAGGTCGACCTCATCAACCTCGAACCGACCGAGAAGGCGGCGCTCAACGCGGCCGGCATTACCTGGTACACGGTGGCGGAAGGGGAGTACGGATACCTCAACGTATCCGGCGTCCTGCCCGCGCTGAGCATCAACAGCACGTATGTCGCCGCCAATCCGAAGGTCGCGGCCTTCACCTTCAAGGTAAAGGATATCTTCGGCAAGGAGTCTACGGCTGTCCTCAACCTCAACGGAGAGCCCATTACGGCCGTCGTCGGCATCCAGGACTACAATATCTGGGGCTGGAAGCTGGTCGATCCTTATGCCGATTTCTCCGATGTCAACAATGTCAATACTTCCGCCGACATCCGTCTCCAGTACAGTCTGGACGGCAATACCTGGCAGAACGTGACCAAGAAGAGCGTCTCCGGCAAGCGGGTGGTGTTCAATACGCCTACCGGCCTCACTCCGGGCGCGAATTATCATACCCGTGTCATCATCGGCGCTTCCGGCGACAACTACTCCGCCGAGACGATGATCAAGACCGAGGATCCCGAGCAGGTGCCCAACGCCGGCTTCGAGGAGTACAGCGAACAGGCCGTCCTCTGCAGCTGGCTGGGAGACTACGGAACGGCGCTCGGTACGACTTCGGAGCAGAAATGGTGGCAGCTTTACACCGAAGACGGTGTCAAGAGCTGGGCCGTCAACAGCCCTGTTTCGATGCGTCCCAGCGCGGCCGGCTCCTTCGCCTATCTCGACTACAAGTGCTATCCGACCGTCGCCGTCTTCTCAGAAGGCGCGTACAGCGGCAAGAGCATCATGGTCGCCACCATCGGAGAGGATAACGCCGGATCCGACTGGACGACCAACAGCAACTATCACGTCGGCGAGGTGTTCATCGGAGTCGCCAACAACCAGCCGCTCGGCGACTGGGCCAAGATATCCGAGGGCGGCAATTTCCTGAACCGTCCGTCCAAACTGAAATTCATGTTTAAGTTCGATTCGGTCAAAGACCGTGCCCCGTACTATGTCGAGGTCCAGATCCTTGATGCCGACGGCAACGTCATCGGCCAGGGTTCGAAGAACGACGTCAAGGCCGACGTCAACAGCTGGACGGCCGCGACGGTAAACATCAATTACAGCATCACCGACCGCAAGGCCGGCGGCATCAAGCTCCGCTTCATGTCCTGCCAGAATGCTGCGGACAAGCCGAAGGTCGGCGACAGCGGCAGCATCCTTTACTTCTACAGGGTGGATGTCACGACCCTGAGCGGTGACCACCGCATCCACGCAGGCAATATCCTGTATCTTGACAATGTTGAAATGTTATATCAGTAAGCTATTATGAAAAAGACAGTTTACGCAATCATGATAATCGCAGCCGTGGTACTCTGCGGCTGCAAGAAAGCCAAGTGGGACGGCGGCGTCGGAACCCTTCAGGTCAAAGTCTCCGCTGGCGGTGAATACATCACCAAATCTACCAATTCCGACATCAAGGAATTCGTCATTACCATCAACCGTCCGGCCGACGGCTGGCAGCGGGTCTATCCGCGTTATGCCGACATGCCGCAGAAAGTCGAACTCAGCAGCGGTGATTACACCGTGACGGCCTCCTCGCTCTATCAGGAGGATGCCGCCTGGGATCAGCCGATCTACAGCGGTACCGCCGCATTTACGATCGCCGCGGGCGAAATGACCCCGGTGGCGCTGGTGTGCACGCTCTCCAACATGAAGGTGACCGTAGTCCCTTCGGAGAATTTCAAGAACGAACTTACCCAGTTTGAGGTGAAAGTGACCAACGCAGCGTCCTGGACGGCCGCCGTGGAAGGCGTCAACACCCTCGTGTGGGATGCCGAGAAGATCGAGGCCGGAGCGGCCGGATACTTCACCGTCGCGCCCCTTCAGATTCAGGTGAGCGGAAAACGTGCCATTGACCAGACCGAAGCACAGGCGGCCATGACCATTACTTCGGTGGCTGCGAAGGACCACCACATCATCCACCTCGACGCCCGCGTGACCGGCGAAGCCACCTTTGAGCTGGTTATCGACGACACCGTGGTCCAGAAGGATGACGATGTCTTTGTGGACGGCTGGGAGGAAGTTCCCGTCGAAGGCGGTGAGACGCCGGGCGGTGACGAACCGGGCGGTGACGAGCCGGGTGGTGAAGACCCGCCGGTCGGGGATCCTACGCTTCCGACCGTGACCTGGGAGGCCAATCCCGACTTTGCGCCGGTGACGATGCAGTCGTCCGGCATGAATGTCGAGCTCGAAATCGATGTGCCCAACAAGATCGCGACCTTCGGTGTCGAAGTCGACAGCAATGTCCTCAGCGAAACGATTTCCCAGCTTTCTTCTACGCAGGATTATGAATACCAGCCCGGACATCCGTTCTGGATGGATATGATCTACGATGATACGCTCTGCGAGAATCTCGGCGGAATGGGCCTCGGCCTGCCGCTGAAGGATGATCTCCTCGGTAAGACGCACGTGACCTTCTCGCTCTCGGGCCTGATTCCGCTTGCGCTCATGTATCAGCCCGAGCCGGGTTCCAACCATTACTTCAACCTCAAGGTTACCGACGAAAAGGGTAATCTCCTTGAGAAGATGATCACTTTCGTAGCTCCCACTGAATAAGCCAGGTGCCATGAGAAAGTTAACTGGAATACTCCTGCCGGCGGTTTTGCTGCTCAGCCTGTTCTCCTGCAAGAAGAGCGGGCCGGAGGAAATGGGCTACCTGATGGTGACGGTCGGGACCGATGATCCCGAGCTCATCGTCAAGAGTCCAGAGACGCCTTCGGAGGATATGGTGTTCTCGCTCACGATAGCGGGCGAGGACGGCGTCCACAACTATACGGTTGCGGATGCCAGGACGCTTGCGACCGAACCGCTTGCGGTGGCCGCCGGGCGTTATACTGTGACTGCTACTTCCGGCCAGTCCATGGCCGCTGACTGGGGGTCCGCTTATTACAGTGGTTCCGCCACGCTGCTCGTCAAACCCGAGCAGACCTCTACTGCGCGGATCGTCGCGACGCTCGCCAATACGATGGTGACCGTCTCGTTCGAGGACCCTATCCCCGAGCTGTTCAGCAATTATCGCGTGACGGTGGACAACGGCGCCGGCCAGGCGCTGGTGTTCTCCAAGGCGGACAATACCGTCGGCAACACGGCTTACTTCGCCGTCACCGGTACCCTCAATTATGAGCTCAGCATGGTCAATGCCGACGGCGGGACCTATCACGACGGTCCGCACGCCATCACCGGCGTCAAGGCCAACCAGCACTATCATTTCAAGTTCTCGATGAGCGACGATGCGCCGACGACCGGCGGATTCGTCCTTACGATTATCATCGATGACGAGACCGTATACAACGAGTACCAGATGAAGCTCGACTTCGGCGCCGACGGCAAGCCGGTCACGACGCCTTCCTTCCCGCTCACCAACGACATTACCATTATCCAGGGTAATGACGATCCCCGTTCCGTCTCGTTCGAGGCATCCCGGGGCATCGGCTCGCTGGTGCTGTCGCACGAGGACGCCGGCCTGCTCGCGCTCGGACTTCCGAAGTGGACCGACTTCGTCACGACGAGCAATGTCTCCGCCCTTACGGCGCTCGGCATTACCTGTGCTCCCGTAGACTATGGTACGACGGATGTTGTGACGTTCGACCTGACGAACTTTATCGCAGGACTTCCTGTCGGTTCTTACCGGTTCTCGACGACCATCATCGATACCCGGAATGCCTACAACTCGGTGAACTACAACATCACCGTGATCCCGCCCGTCGAGTCCCGCGCCCTCGAGGCCAAGGCCTGGGCCCGCTTCGCGATGCTCGAAGGTCTCTGGTACACGGCGGAGCGTCCTGCCAGCCTCAAGCTGCAGTACCGCAAAGAATCCGCTTCTGCCTGGACCGACGTGACCGACTACGTTACCTACGATACGGCCAACAAGGTCATCAAGGCGGAGGTCTGGTCGCTGGAAGCCGGAACGCGCTATGTGTTCCGCGCCGTCACCGACACGGATATCGCCAAGGCCAATACCGGTGAGGTTACCCTTCCTGAGATCACCTTTGCGACCGTGGGTGCCCCGACGATCCCGAACCTCAGCTTCGACAACTGGTACAAGGACGGCGACGCCTGGATGCCGAACTCCTCCGCGAGCAACCACGTCTGGGATTCCGCCAACAAGGGTACTGCCAGTTTCGGAACCGTTCCGACGGTGCCCGAAGAGAGCGATGTCGTCGCCGGAAAGGCCGCCCGTCTGACGGGCTCCACCGCCATGGGACAGTTCGCCGCAGGTAACATCTACATCGGCCGGTTTGTCAAGGTTGCCGGTGTCGGTGCCGAACTTGACTGGGGTTACGGTTTCAACGGCAAGCCGCTTGCGCTGAAGGGCTACTACAAGTACAACCCGCAGCCGATCAACAAGACGCAGGCGCCTTACAATGATCTGGCGGGCCAGACGGATATCTGCTCGATCGAGATCTACCTCGTCAACTGGACGTCCCAGTTCCGCATTAATACGTCCAAGAAGCAGTTCCTTTCGAAGGATGATCCGAGCATCATAGGTTACGGCGTCATGTACTCCAATGTCAATGACAGCGCGTACAAGCCGTTCACCATTCCGATTCAGTACCGCCGTACCAACGAGACGCCGACCTATGTCGTGATCGCCTGCTCGGCTTCCCGGTATGCGGACTACTTCACCGGTGGTATCGGCTCTACGCTCCGCGTCGACGAATTCGAACTTTGTTATGATCCGGCCCAGCTCACCGCCACCGAGCGCGAACTGGTCGGCTACCGCAACTAAATGAAAGGAAAGGCATTTATATCTTTTATGATCCTTCTCGGGCTCTCCGCCGTCCAGGCGGAGGCCCAGAAGAAGGAAAAGGCTTACGTCCCCTTCGACAGGGGAATCGACAATCCGCCGACGATCTTTATCCCGAAAGGGACGTCCGGAGGCGGACTGACGTTCAGCCTGCTCACGTACAAGGTCGGCGATACCTCGATGGACGACATCGGCTTTGCGCTGGTGCCTTCGCTCGTGACCGGCGCCAAAGGGTCGATCTACCGTTTCAAGATCGCGCCGTCCTATGAGTATTTCCTGTGGAACAACATGTCCATCGGAACGCATCTGGGGTATTCCAGGGCCTCATTCGGCATGCAGAACCTCGATCTCAACATCGGCGATGACCTCTCTTTCGGCGTGGATGATTTCTATTATGAATCCAATACTTTCTCTGCAGCTGTCTTTGTCCGGAATTACCTTCCGCTGGCGCAGAGCAAGCGGTTTGCCCTGCTGATCGAAGGCCGCCTGAGCGGTTCCTATGGGCAGACCAAGGGATATAAGCTGGAAGACGGTCTCAAGCATGGAACCTATACGGACGTGTACAAGGCCAGCATCAACTTTGTCCCGGGCCTCTGTGTCTTTGCGACGAACGCCATGGCCCTGACGGCCCAGATGAGCATTCTCGGCCTTACCTATCGCAATGTGAAGCAGAAAGAGAACCAGGTCTACGAGAGCGGCTATCACGGTGCCAACACTTCCTTCGGCCTGGATGTTTTCTCGGTTGAGGTCGGTATGGCCGTCTATATCCTCGACAAACGTCATCGTCCCGGGAAGAAGGAGCCCAAGCGTGATTCTTAAATGAAACGGCTGTTCTACATATCCTGCATTGCGCTCGCGATGAGCGGATGTATCCGCAATGACCTCGATTATCCCGTTGTCTATGGCGGCTTCACTTCGTTTGAGGTTGAGGGAGCCAAGACCGTGGAGATCGACAAGAACACTTATGTCATTACGGTAGATCTCCAGGAGGATGCCGACAAGGACCACGTCAAGGTTAAGGGATATACCCTTACCGAAATGTCAGTTCCTTCCAAGGATATTCCTGAATATCTGGACCTAACGGAGCCTTTCGAGGTGACGCTGTCGACCTATCAGGATTATAACTGGAAGATCGTTGGCAAACAGAATATCGTACGCTATGTCACCTGTGAAAAGCAGGTGGGGGATGCTGCCTTCAACGAGGAGAATCATACCATCATCCTCTCGGTTACCGAAGACCAGCCGCTTGCGTCGATTACTTTCACGGACATGAAACTCGGACCGGAAGGGTCGGAGGTCGTGTCTACGACCGGTTATGAATCTTCCTTCGAATCGACGCAGGTCGTGAGCCGGGAGATGCATTTCCCGATCACGCTGGACTGCGTGCTGCAGCGTTCGTTCGATGTCGTCTTCAAGGATAAGACGACCACCTGGACGATGACGGCGGTGCAGATTGCCGTGACGACGCAGGTCAAGAGCGTCGTTCCCTGGTGTCACAAGGCCGATGTGAAGGCCGTGTTCAGCGGTAAAGGGACCGCCTCGCTCGAATTCAAGAAGAAATCCGAATCCTCCTGGCATACCGTCCGGGATGCCAAGGTGGCAGGCGTCGGCATATCCGCGACCATCAAGGGTCTCACCGGAGATACGGACTATCTGGTCCGTGTGCACGAAGGGGAGGATATCAGCGACGAGGTTGCTTTCCATACGGATCCGGAGCTCCAGATTTATAACTCGAATTTTGACGAGTGGCATCAGGAGGGTAAGATCTGGTTCCCTTATCCTGAGAATCCCACGCCTGGTCAGCTGGCCTGGGATACGGCCAACAGGGCGACCGCCAATTTCGTCGGCGGCAGCAATACGTATCCCGATCCGAATTTTGTATATGCGGAAGGCCCGGGCAAGAACAGCGTCAAGATGGAGAGCATCTTTGCCATGGTGAAGTTTGCCGGCGGCAACATCTACGTCGGACAGTTTGCCAAGCTGGTCGGTCTCGGCGTCGAACTGCATCACGGAGTGCCGTTCAACAGCAAGCCGACGGCCCTGCACGGGTATTATTGCTATATGCCGACGACGATCAACTATGCCGATGAAGAGCATAATGCCTTCCTGGGCAAGGAAGATACCGGGCAGCTGCAGGTCTTCCTGGCTGACTGGGATGATCAGTTCAAGGTCTTTTCGGCACAGAAGATATTCCTGGATAAGAATGACCCTTCCGTCATCGGCTTCTGCGACTTTGAGATAACCTCGACCAAGGGGCAGTGGCAGGAGTTTACCATGCCGATCGAATACAGCGACTTCCGTACGCCCAAGTGGGCGGTCGTCATCAGTGCGTCTAGCTATTACGCCAACTTCTACACGGGCGGCGTCGGCAGTACGCTCTGGCTGGATGAACTGGAGTTTACTTACGACTAGCAGCCTCCTTCTTCGTCCACTCGTAGAGATCGGGTATAAAAGTGTAATTCAGTTCTTGCCGGAAGCTCTCTTCCGGCAAGATTTTGAATGTGACGAAGGGTTCGATGCAGGCGACGCGGTGGTTAGCCCAGAAGTGCGCCCAGTCGAAGGGATCAGGGGAGGTAACCCTGACGGCCATGCCGCGGGAGGAGCCACACTGGATCAGGACATCATAGGGCGCCTGTTCATAGAAGACAGGCCGGATCTGCCCCATGAATACGCTTTCGCCGGGATTCAGCCGGCGGAGAATGTCAATTGAAAGTCCGTTTCCTTCGCTGACACCGCTGTAGGCCTGCCTCCATTTGCCGCTGATGGCATAAGGGAAGAGAATGCTGCGTCCTGCGTTCACGGCCTTGCGCCCGAAGGTGAAGAAGTTGTGGTTGTACACGTCGCTTTTGAGCGGCGCTTTGCCAGTGTTGGTCAGTTCGTGGACGATCTGCATCTGCCCGGCCCCGCTGATCCGGACGGTCTTGGTGTAGTCGTAGCATCCGTCCAGGATATGGCGGAAAGTGGCCGTATGGCGGTTGGCGCTGCATTCCCATATGCCCGGGTCCGCGACTTCGTAGAGGCGGAAATGGTCGTAGGGTGCATCGTCCGGGCGGATGAGCCGTCCCACGCCGATCTTGACGAAGGTGTCGCCGGGGGCGGCTTTGTCGAAGCCGGACTCGCCGAACTCTTCGGACGGGCCGCAGACGTTGTCGTGCCGGAGCGGGTCGCATCCGTCAAACCAGGGATCGCTGAAGGTTTTGCCCTGATAGGTGATTTTTCCGAAGACGCCTGCGCGGTCGAAGCGCGTCCCGCGGTAGTAGCTGTTGTCCAGCCCGGGCAGATAGAGCTGGATGCCCCACCAGGAAGGGAAACCGAGTGAGAAGGAAGGATGTAGAGTCTTTGCCATAACGGGTACAAAAATAAGCAATCTGTTTTGAAAACTGCCAATTTTTGTATAAGTTTGCGTCACAGTGGACCACAGCCGGCCCGTAAACGCATGATTCTTATGAGATTTACCATCGATCCTTCCGGCGGACAGCCGATTTACAAGCAGATCACGGACCAGATAGAGAAAGCCGTACGGAGCGGGGAACTGCCCCCCGGAAGTCAGCTTCCTTCGATGAACGACCTGGCCACCGGACAGAAGATATCGCGCGAAACGGTCAAGAAGGCTTACTGCATTCTCCGGGACAAGGGTATTTTACGTCCCCGTCAGGGGAAGGGGTTTTATGTCGCCGACCCGTCGGATGCGTCCAAGGGGCCGTCCGTCCTGCTGCTGTTTGACAAGTTCAGTATCTATAAGCAGGTGATGTTCAATTCGTTTGCGGCCGAGATCGGAGACCGTGCCGAGATGACGATCCTCACCCACAACCAAAGCCTGGACCTGCTGAAATACTATCTGGACAATAATCTGGATGAGTTTGACTATTATGTGATTACGCCGCATTTCCCGCTGGATGAAGCCTCGCAGCGGCAGGCGCTGAAGCTGGTTTCGCGGATCCCGAACCGCAAGCTGGTGATGCTGGACCGCCTGGTTCCGGGACTCTCCGGCAATTTCGGGGCGGTGTACCAAGACTTCGAGAACGATATTTATTACGGCCTCGCGGAAGGCCTGGACAAGATCCGCGCATCCTCGGTCCTGAAGGTCGTCACCCTTCCGGCCAGCCTTTACGGCGCGCAGATCCGCAAGGGCGTCGAACGTTTTGCGGGCGACTATTCCATCCCGGTCCGTTTCTATTCGCAAGTGCCCGACGGGATCGAGAAGAATGATACCTTCCTGCTGCTGAATTCACAGATTGACGAAGGGCTGGTGCGCCTGTCCCGCAAGATTTCGGCCAAAGGCCTCCGCGTCGGGACGGACGTGCGCATTATTTCTTATAATGAGTTTGAGCTGAATGAAGTCATGCTGGGCGGCCTGACAACGGTATCGACCGACTTCTCAGAAATGGGAAAGATTGCAGCCCGGATGATCCTGAGCCGCAATCTTTCGAAGGTTCACTGTCCGTTCCGGATGACCCGGAGGAGTACTTTCTAGCTACTCTGCGGGAGCGATGGCTGCCATCGGGCAGGCGTCGGCGCAGGTGCCGCAGTCAATGCAGAGTTCGGGGTCGATGCTGTAGACATCACCCTCTTTAATCGCGCCCTGAGGGCACTCGCCAGCGCAGGTCCCGCATGCAATGCAGGTGTTTTCGTCAATCTTGTAAGCCATAGTCGTTATAATTTAATAGTTGTTGTCCGCTGTAGCAGCGAACAAAGATAACCATTTTCTTTGAATTCTCCAATCCCCATAAATTTTGTGCCACATTTGCTGTATCATCATTTGTTGGTAGCAGACAAGACGGAGGGAGATATTGGGAATTCTTCGTATCTTTGCATATTATGCGAAAGATTGCGTTCATCTGTCTGGCCATGCTGGCCGGCAGCTGCTTCCACAGGGGCGGGAAGGAGCCCGTTTCCCCGGAACCGGCAGCGGATACGCTGCAGCTGGCTCCCGATACGACACTGATCATCGGGGAGGCACCCGCCGAGGAAATCCTTGACGAGGCGGGTAATGTCGCGACAGAACCCGTCGTGGCCGAAATCCCTTCGCCGAAGGGGACTGACCCTATCCTGATAGGAGGGAGTGTCGAGTTCGACAAAGTCGTCCACGACTTCGGCGACATCGCCGAGCGCGACGGACCGCAGACCTGCACCTTCAAGGTCAGGAATGCCGGAAAAGATCCGCTGGCGATTTACGAAGTCGTTACCTCCTGCGGCTGTACCGACGCGGCCTGGACCAAAGAGCCGCTGCTCCCCGGCAAGACCGGCAAGATTACCGTGACATACAAGAACGAAGACGGCCCTTATCCCTTCGACAAGACCCTCACGGTCTATCTTTCGGCCCTGAACAAGCCGGTTATCCTGCGCATCCGCGGTATTGTCCACGAGAAGAAACAGTCCCTGGACGAGAACTTCGGGACGGTCCGGGCCGGAGCCCTCGGCCTCAAGGAGAAAGAGCTCAATGCCGGCAATATGGATCAGGGACAGCAGCGCAGCGACCAGGTCTACATCGCAAACCTGGGCCGCACCCCGGTCACGGTCTCGTTCAAGGATGTCTCCGAGGGCCTTTCGCTCAGCGTATCTCCGAATCCCGTTCCCGGCCGTTCCAAGGCGACGCTGACCTTCACCGTCACGGCATCCCGTGAGAAGTGGGGCAAGAATTACTATACGGCCGTTCCTGTCGTCGACGGGAAGGCTTATCCCGGTGCGACGCTTTCGGTCCGTTCCGTGACCAAGGAGGATTTTTCCGCACTGAGCGACGAGGAGAGGGAGAACGGATCCATTCCTTTCTTTGACGAAAGTACGGTGTCGTACGGTACCGTCCAGGAAGGGGAGAAGGTCACGGGAACATTCAAGTTTGTCAACAAGGGCAAGTCGCCCTTCATCTGTCACAAGGCCGACACCGAGACGCCCGGTGTCGTCATTACCCCGCCTGCCGAGGTGGCTCCCGGCGGCAGGGGCAGCCTGACCGTTACGTTTGACACCACCGGTCTCCCGCCCGGAGACCATGATGTTTATATGACGCTCATCACCAATTCCCCGGCCCGCCCGGTGATTTCGCTCTTCCTGATCGGGTCTGTTACTGCCAGGCCATGAAAAGAACGCTCATCATACTCCTGTCCCTGTTTGCCGCGCTCACACTGGGCGCCCAGTCCCATCCCAACGGCCTTCTGATGGACAGTTTCAATCCGGTGGAAGACTCGCTGGCCATTCTCCGCGTCCGTGCCCGGATGGATTCGATCCGGCAGCACCGTCCCACCGTGGCGGTCGTTCTGGCCGGCGGTGGCGCCAAGGGCCTGGCCCATCTGGGCGTCCTGAAGATGCTGGAGGAACTCGGCATTCCCGTCGACCTGATCGGCGGGACCAGTATGGGCGGACTCGTCGGCGGCCTGTATTCGCTCGGCTATGGGGAGGAGTACCTGGACTCCCTGGTCCGGGACATCGACTGGAACGTAATGATGTCCGACCGCATCCCGGATTCCTTCCAGTCCTACCGGGTTCGGAAGAACAAGGAGCGCTATGTGCTGCGGATTCCGTTCCATTATGCGAAGGATAACGATAAAGAGCGCATGATCACGCGGAAGAAGTTTCAGGAAGCACTCAGCGAGAATGCTACCGTGCGCTCCTCCGATATGGGCCATGACCTGGTGTCCAAGGCGGGCCTCGGGCTTCCGGACGGCTTCCTGTTCGGCTTCAATGTGCGGAATACGCTCAGCTCTGTATCGGTCGGCTATCAGGATTCCCTCGCCTTCGACCAGCTGCCGATTCCGTTCTTCTGCGTGGCGACGGAAATGGGGGAGATGAAGGAGAAAAACTGGACTTCCGGCGAATTGGTGACGGCGATGCGTTCGACGATGGCCATTCCGTTCTATTTCCGTCCGGTGCGTCTGGATAAGATGGTCCTGTCGGACGGCGGAACGCGGAACAATTTCCCGGTAGATATCGCCCGTGCGATGGGCGCTGATATCGTCATCGGTTCCGAGATGCCGGGCAACCGGGATTACAATACGCTGAATTCGCTATCGGACCTTCTGCAACAGAATATCGGACTGATGTCGATAGATACCCGCAAAAAGACCCGCGAGATGGCGGACGTGGTGATTTCGCACGAACTGAAGGGCTACAATATGCTTTCATTTGACAAGAAGAGTGTAGCCGACATTATGAAGCAGGGGTACGAAAACGCCTGCTCTGCGCGGGAAGACCTTCAGGCCGTCGCCTCGAAGGTGACCGGAGCGCCTGCCCCGGAGCGGCATCAGGCCATCGACATCGCCCGGCAGGAAGTGAAGGTTCGCTCCATCCGGATCGAAGGCGTTACGGAGAAAGAGCAGAAGATGCTGATCGGGCCGTCTTTCTACCAGAAGGACAGCCTGTATGGAAGGAGCGATATCGAAAGGATCCTGTCGCAACTCTACGGTACCAAGGCCTTCGAGTCGGTGACTTACCGGCTGGAGGGGAGAGAGGAACCGTTCGACCTGGTCTTTATCTGTCAGAAGGGGCAGGTGAGCGAGTTCGGGGCGGGTATTCACGCAGACAGCGATGAATTCGTCTATGTCGGTGCCTATGTGGGGCTGGGTACACGGAGGCTGTACGGTCCGCGATTCTCCGCCGAACTCAAAGTGGGTAACAATATGTCGCTGCTCCTAGACGGCGCTTTCAAGCCCCGGGGCAGGCTGGCCCCGCAGATCGGACTGTCTGTCTGGACGGGTTTCAGCCAGTATAAGTTCTGGGGTGTATGGGGGGTGGAAAAAGTCAAGTATGCAAGCTTCGATTCGCAGATAGATTTTTACCTGGACCTGGCGGGAATGGTCAACGGCGTGGCCCGGGTAGGCGTTTCGACGGAGTTCCAGCCGTTTGAGAATTACCAGGGATCTTTTACGACGTGGGACGGCTGGGATGCAAAGAGCCGCTGGCATTCCCTTTTCGGTAATTTCGCCTATGAGAAATTCGATGATCCCTATTTCCCGATGCGCGGGCTCAAGGCAAGCATTAACGGGCGGTGGGTCTTCAACGGCTATTCAATTTACATTGAAGAAGCCCTGCTGGAAGAATCACACGAGGGGCCGGTACAGCCCTATGGCGTAGTCAGCGGCGGGCTGGTAGGCGCCATTCCGCTCGGACGGCATTTTTCGCTTAATCCCTCGTTCTATGCCGGTTATACATCGGTTTACCAGGGGAAGATGTATCACCGTCACTCGATCGGGGCCGGCGGATTGCTCGCCGGACGTTATATGGACGGGCAGGTTCCTTTCCTCGGCTATGGGGCCGGATTCCGCGTATGCGACCAGTTGACCACGGTCTATGGATTGGATTTCAACTATCGTCTGAAGCAGAAGAATTTCTTTACGCTGAAGTCGGGGTTGCTGATGACGGGCGATACGTGGCACGACCTGGTGGATAAGGATAATCTCGACCTCGCCGTAGGCATCCAGTATGGACGCAAGACCATTTTGGGACCGCTGAAGGTCAGCGCGCACTGGTGCAACAGCACCGGATTCGGCATGGCGTTCTCTTTCGGACTCGATTTCTAAAAAGATTTTGCAGAAAAAGAAATTTGTACTATCTTTGTAGTCCCGGTTCAAGTAATCGGTTTGCCACTTTAGCTCAGTCGGTAGAGCAGCGCATTCGTAACGCGCAGGTCGGGAGTTCGAGCCTCCTGAGTGGCTCAGGGAACTGACTCGGTTTGAGTCAGTTCTTTTTTTCTTTTTAACTGGGGTGTACTGTGGTATTAAAAAATATATTATCTTTGTGCATTCAATAAACTGAAGCGTCTATGAAAGTCAACACGCGTTCCGCATTCTACAAGTGGGAAGTCGTCCTGCTGCTATGGTTTGCTTATTTTTTGAATCAGGGAGACCGGGCCGTCTTCGGGGCCGTCCTGCCCCATATCCAGGCATTCCTGGGTGCGACGGACTCGACGATGGGGCTCATCGCGACCTGTTTCAATGTGTTCTTTGCGCTGACGGTGCCGTTCGCCGGCTATTTCGCCGACCGGATGAGCCGGAAGAAGATCATCGTCTTCAGCATCGCGCTGTTCAGCGTCGCGACGATGTTCACGGGGGTGGCCAATTCGGTCATCCTGTTCATCCTCTTCCGCAGCGTCTCTACGGGTATGGGCGAGGCGATGTTCGGACCGACCTACCCGGCCATCATCGCGGAATACCACGATAATAAGACCCGTGCGACGGCGATGTCCCTCCACCAGACAGCCTACTACGTGGGCGTGGTGGCGAGTACCTTCCTCGCGGGCCTGATCGCGGACAAGTTCGGGTGGCAGTATTCCTTCCTGATCTTCGGCGGTGTGGGCGTGCTGTTCACCTTCGTGCTCATCTGGCGGCTCAAAGACAAGCCCCGGAGCGAGGAGGAACTTGCGGCACGTGCGGCATCCCGTCCCGAAGGCGGCCATTTCGCCGGTTTCCTGAAGAGTTTCTGGGAGAGTCTGACCGCCATTTTCCGCGTCCCGACCGCCGTATTCCTGATCATCGGCTTCAGCGCCCTGATCTTTGTCCTCACGGGCTACCTGACCTGGATGCCGAAGATCCTCCTGCCGTATTTCGAGGATTTGACGACCTCGACCGGATTCAGCGCGGCCAAGGCGGGCT
>CAMUZW010000022.1 GCA_947165305.1 uncultured Bacteroidales bacterium | reverse complement strand
AAGTCCCTCTCGGACAGCCTCAAAGGCAAGCAGGGACGCTTCCGCCAGAACCTCCTCGGAAAGCGTGTGGACTACTCCGCACGTAGCGTCATCGTCGTCGGTCCCGAACTCGACATGCACGAGTGCGGCCTCCCGAAATTCATGGCGGCCGAACTCTACAAACCGTTCGTGATCCGCAAGCTCATCGAGCGCGGCATCGTCAAGACGGTCAAGAGCGCGAAGAAGATCGTCGACCGGCGCGATCCCGTTATCTGGGACATCCTGGAGAACGTCATGAAGGGCCATCCGGTCCTCCTGAACCGTGCTCCGACCCTGCACCGCCTCGGTATCCAGGCTTTCCAGCCCCGGATGATCGAAGGCAAGGCCATCCAGCTGCATCCGCTCGCCTGTACGGCTTTCAACGCCGACTTCGACGGTGACCAGATGGCCGTTCACCTGCCGCTCGGCAACGCCGCCATCATGGAGGCGCAGCTGCTGATGCTCGGCAGCCACAACATCCTCAACCCGGCCAACGGATCCCCGATTACCGTTCCTTCACAGGATATGGTGCTCGGTCTGTACTACATTACCAAGATCCGTCCCGGCGCAAAGGGTGAGGGAATGCGTTTCTACGGTCCCGAAGAGGTGATCATCGCCTACAACGAGAAGGTCATCGACATGCACGCCAAGATCCAGGTCAGGATCGTCGCCGACAAACTGGCTCCCGCCAAGGGAACCAAGATGGTCGAGACGACCGCCGGACGTATCATCGTCAACCAGTACGTACCGGACGAGGTTCCCTTCGTCAACGAAGTACTCGGCAAGAAGGCCCTCCGCCGGATCATCACCGACGTCATCAAGTCGACCGGTGTCACCCGTACCGCCCAGTTCCTGGACGATATCAAGAACCTCGGTTACGACCAGGCCTTCCGCGCCGGTATCTCCTTCAACCTCGGCGATGTCCTCATCCCCGCGGAGAAGGCCGGCCTCATCGAAGACGGTTACCGCCAGGTGGAAGACATCAAGGCCAACTTCGCGATGGGCTTCATCACCAACAACGAGCGTTACAACAAGGTCATCGACCTCTGGACTGCCATCGACAACAAACTCTCCGGTTATGTGGAGAGCCAGATTTCGGCAGACCAGCAGGGTTTCAACCCCGTGTACATGATGCTCGACTCCGGTGCCCGTGGTTCCACCACACAGATCAAGCAGCTCTGCGGCATGAGGGGCCTGATGGCCAAGCCGCAGAAGTCCGGTGCCGCCGGCGCCGAGATCATCGAGAACCCGATCGTTTCCAACCTCAAGGAAGGAATGTCGGTGCTCGAGTACTTCATCTCGACCCACGGTGCCCGTAAGGGTCTGGCCGATACCGCCCTCAAGACGGCTGATGCAGGTTACCTGACCCGCCGTCTGGTGGACGTATCCCACGACGTGATCATCACCGAAGAGGATTGCGGCACGCTCCGCGGTCTCGTGGCCTCTGCCATCAAGAACAAAGACGAAGTCGTCGAGTCCCTCGGCGAACGCATCCTCGGCCGTACCTCCGTCCACGACATCTTCAACCCCCTGACCGGCGAACTCATCATTCCTGCCGGCGAGGAGATCAAGGAAGACGTCGCGGCCCTCATCGACTCCCTCCCGATCGAGAATGTCGAAATCCGCAGCGTACTCACGTGCGAAAGCCGCCACGGCGTCTGCGCGAAGTGCTACGGACGCAACCTCGCGACGAGCCGGATGGTCGAGAAGGGCGAAGTGGTCGGCGTCATCGCGGCACAGTCCATCGGCGAGCCGGGTACGCAGCTGACGCTCCGTACCTTCCACGTCGGTGGTACGGTATCCTCCGCCGCTGCAGATTCTTCCATCGAGTGCAAGCAGGACGGTAAGCTCGCTTTCGAAGAGCTCCGTACCATCAAGAAGTACTCCGAAGACGGCAGTGCAGTCGATATCGTCGTAAGCCGTACGACCGAAGTCAGCGTCGTCGATGAGAACACCGGCATGACCTTCTCGCACTACGACGTCCCCTACGGCTCCACGCTGTACTTCAAGGACGGCGACAAAGTCAAGAAGGGCGACCTGATCTGCGAATGGGATCCGTACAACGCCACGACGATCGTCGAGACCGACGGTATCCTCCGTTTCGAGAATATGGTCGACGGTGTCACGTTCCACGAAGAGAGCGCTGATGAACTTTCCATGAACAGGGACAAGGTCATCATCGAATCCCGTGACAAGAACAAGACGCCCGCCATCCTCATCACCGACGAAGCCGGTGCCACGCTGAACCAGTACAACCTCCCTGTCGGAGCCCACGTAATGGTCAGCGACGGCCAGGCCGTCAAAGCCGGCGACGTGATCATCAAGATCCCGCGCGCCATCGGCAAGTCGAGCGATATCACCGGCGGTCTGCCGCGCGTGACCGAACTCTTCGAAGCCCGCTGCCCGTCAAGCCCCGCCATTATCTCCGAGATCAACGGCGAGGTCCACATGGGCAAGCTCAAGAGAGGTAACCGCGAAATCGTCGTCAAGAACCGCTCCGGCATTGAGAAAGTCTACCTGGTCCCGACGACCAAGCAGATCCTTGTCCAGGAGAATGACTACGTCAAGGCCGGTACCCGGCTTTCCGACGGCGGCATCTCCCCTACCGACATCCTCAATGTCCTCGGTCCCGTCAAGGCACAGGAATACATCGTCAACGAAATCCAGGCGGTCTACCGTCTGCAGGGCGTGAAGATCAACGACAAGCACTTCGAGATCATCGTTCGTCAGATGATGCGCAAAGTGCAGATCGGCGATCCCGGCGATACCGAATTCCTGGCCGAAGAACTCGTCGACAAGTGGAAGTTCATGGACACCAACGATGCCATCTACGGCAAATCGTACGTCATGGATCCGGGTGGAAGCACCAAGTACATGGAAGGCGACATCATCGGCGCCCGCGAACTCCGCAGCGAGAATGCCTCGCTCGAGCGTCAGGGTCTCGAACTGATGAAGGTCCGGGATGCAAGGCCCGCCACCGCCAGCCAGGTACTCCAGGGTATCACCCGCGCGGCCCTCAAGACCGAAAGCTTCATCTCCGCAGCCTCCTTCCAGGAGACGACGAAGGTGCTCAGCGAAGCGGCCATCCGCGCCCGTGTCGACAACCTCGAAGGCCTCAAGGAGAACGTCATCTGCGGACACCTTATCCCCGCAGGTACCGGTCTCAAGGACTACCAGGACATCGTCGTCGGACGCAAGGACGAAATCGCCGCAGAACTCGGCGACCTGTAGGAAACATTCCACATTCAGCAACGGCGGCTCCGATTTTTCGGGGCCGCTTTTTTATCGGAGGTACGAAGTTTGTATTTTTGGAGATAGGTTTGTATTTTTGTACCCAGAAAGCTTGATATCATGAAAACGATTGTTAGAATATGTGCAATGGCCGCAGCCGCGGCTCTTTGCCTGATTACAGCCTGTGACAGACATCAACCGTATCGTCCCAACAACCCTTCCGGTACCGTTAATCCCGGCGGTGGAAACAATCCCGGCGGTGGCGGTTCGACGACCGTCAAAGCCAAACTGATGACAAACTGGACGATCCAGTACAAGGGCCGGGAAGACTATACCGAGGATAACGGCTATATCTCCCGGGTCGAGCACTTCCATGTCGAAGCGCCCGGTGCGGCTTATTACCTGGTCCGGACCATCAACCCGGATGTTTTCCAGAACAATTACGGGACCGACGTCCTTCAATTCTTCAAGGACGAGCAGGGCTATCTGGAGCAGGATGCCAATAACTATAATGAGAATGTCACCGACTATCTCTATACTTCCGACAAGACGGAACTGCTCTTCGACCGGATCCGTCACGGAAGTTGGAAGGCCTTCGTCATCGGCTTTGACGCCAGTGGAAAGATCACCGGCGAATATGCCACCTGCAATTTCACCTCCCGTGAAGACACCCCTACCGCCGCATTCAACCGGTGGCTGGGCAAGTGGATGATCAGCGGACAGGACCCGGACGGCAAACTCGTTTCCTATAACATTGAGATTGTCAGCAGCGAGGCCAATTTCGCATACTTCGTCTACGACTGGGAGACGGGCGAGAGTATCGACAGTAATGACGGGACACAGATGAACGGCTCGGAAGACTGGTTCGAGACCTTCTTCGAGCCTTCCAACGGCAATATGTACTTCATGTCGCAGTACATCCAGAGCTACAAGGAAGACAACGTCAATTACGACCAGTTCTTCTTCGGCAACATTGTCGTCAACGGGCATATCGTCGTCGACGGGCAGCTCATCAAGAACGGGGAATATATCATCCCGGAAGAAAATCTTGACATCGCCGCCGCCCAGATGACCGATCTGGAAAACCGGCTGGCCACCGTGAACGGCTGCGCCGTCACAGCTTATATGACCGACACCGATCAGGTCGGATACGACACCGAGTTCACCTCCATGCAATACTTCGCCGACAACGGCGACGAAATCCTGAAATTCAACCTCAACGTGCCTCAGTTCCCGCTGACGATGGCGAAGACGGCCGACAGCGCCCCGCATGCGGCAGCCCGTGCCATCGCCCGGACCCCCGTTACGAAACAGGCGCTCCGGCACCACACCCAGCTGCGTGACGTGGAGCGGAAAGATGCCCGCAAGACGCAGCACGCGGTAGCGAGAATGGCAGCCGGAACGGTGAAATAGATTTCAGGGAATCCTGCCCGTCATTCCGGGGCTTGTCCCCGGAATCTGTTCAGGAAACACTCGAGGGTGTTCTCCATCAGACAGGCGATCGTCATCGGGCCTACACCCCCCGGAACGGGTGTAATGAAGGAAGCTTTGGGAGCGACAGAGTCGAAATCGACGTCGCCGCAAAGCTTCCCTTCTTTGTCCCTGTTGACGCCGACGTCGAGCACGACGACGCCGTCGGAGACCATGTCGCCGGTGACTGTCTTAGGCCGGCCTGTAGCGACGACCAGGATATCTGCCCGACGCGTCTGTTCAGCAAGATTGGCCGTGCGGGTGTGACAGACCGTCACGGTGGCATTGGCATCCAGCAGCAGCTTCGCCACCGGCAGGCCGACGATGTTGCTCCGGCCGATGACGACGGCGTGTTTCCCGCAGGGATCGATTCCGGCCGAAGCAAGCAGCTTCATCATCCCCTTGGGCGTACAGGGCACGATGCAGGGCAATTTCTGCCAGAGTGCAGCCACATTGAGGGGATGGAAACCGTCCACGTCCTTCCCAACCGCAATGGTACGGATGACCGTGGCGGAATCGATATGCCGGGGAAGAGGCAGCTGGACCAGGATGCCGTCGACGCTCTCATCCTCATTGAGCGACCGGATTCGCGCCAGAAGGGCCTCCTCCGTCGTTTCGGCAGGCAGGACGACCGTCGTAGACCGGAAGCCCGCCGCTTCGAAGGCCAGTCCTTTATTACGGACATAAACCTGGCTGGCAGGGTCCTCCCCCAACAGGATGACGACAAGATGCGGAACCCTTCCGAACCGCTCCGGAAGGGTCTTGATTTGTTCCGCGATATCAGCTTTGAGTGCGGCCGCAACGGCCTTTCCGTCCAGAATCATTCGGGAATAATAATTTTGTATGTCTTCTTGGAAGCGTTGGTGAGCTTGGGTGCGATCAGCCAGAGGTTCGCCGCGCGGAGACGGGCGTAGGTCGTCCCGTGCTCCAGGGCGAAATCCACCAGCGAAGGGATGCCGTCACTGACCGTCACAACCTCACGGGGAGCCTTGTACTGGTATTTCTCTTCTTCCGGAATGTCGTAGCCGAACCAGTCCGGATGCTCGAAGAACATCTTGGCCGCCAGGAGACGGAACATATACCGGGAAGTCTCCTCCGTCAGCCAGAGATCGAGTGCGGAATCCTGCTTCTGCTCCGTGACCGCCCTGCCGATGCCTCCGACGCCGGCGTTGTAGCTGGCAGCGGCGGTCATCCAGTCGCCGAAGCGGCGGTAGGAACCCTTGAGATATTTGCAGGCGGCAATCGTTTCTTTCTCGATATTATACCGCTCATCTACTTCCTGGGATACTTCCAGCCCGTATGTGGCGGCGGCGGATTTCATGAACTGCCAGAGGCCGACCGCCCCCGAACGGGAGACAGCCTTCGGATCGAGGTTGCTCTCGATGACCATCAGGTACTTGAGATCGTTATGAAGACCCTGTGCCTCCATGATCGGCTCCACCATGGCAAAAATCCGCGGTGCACGCTTCAGCATCAGGATGGAGGTGCTGTGCATATAGGTAAAAGCGAGGAGTTCGCGGTCGAGCCGCTCGCGGAAATCATCGCGGTCGAGCCGTACGGTGTCGCCGCCGAACACGGCAAAGTCGGGGACCGACGGCGCCCGCGGATGGCGGAGGGAATCGATGGACGGGGGTGTGGGGCTCTCCTCAGACTTCCGCTCCTGCGCATTGATGCACGAGGTGGCGGCAACGGTCAGCACAAGCGCAAGCAGCAATCTCTTCATCGTCTACAGAAGTTTGTCGGCGGAGTCCGTCTTGTCGGACGCCTTGAAGGTAAATCCGTTCTTATGATAAGTCCAGGTGTAAAGGGCACCTGTCTTCTTGTTCTTGATCGTAAGGGTCTGGCGGAATACGCGGATCTCGTTGACATTCCCCTTCAGGGCGCCGATTTCTCCGATGGAATTCCATTTGCCGTCCTTGTACTGGAGGATGAACGCGATGATACCGTTTCCGGAAGCATCCCGCACCGCAATCACGAGTTCGTGGAGGGAATCGCCCGTGAAATCATGGACGCCTACGACGAAGTCGCCCTTCAGTTTGGGCAGGCTGTAACCATATGCCGCCGGAACCTGCAGGCCATCCTGATAGAGGATCACCTTCGGATTGTTACCTTTTGCTACGGAAACTGTCTCGTCCTCGACCTCGACCTTGAAGGCGCTGCTCTTGATGGAGAATCCGAGCCCGCCGGCGCCGCCGACGATGTAATTGTCGAGCCCGATGACGAAGGTCTTGGAGTCGATATCCGAACTGGAGCGTACCTGCGCGAAGCAGGCTCCGCCGAGCAGGAGCGATAAAGCGAGTATGACAAATTTCTTCATAACAGGATATATTATATTGTCCATCTGACAAATATACACAAATTATTCCGAACTGCGAAAGGAGAACTCGCAACCGCAATAATTCTGATTATAGAACTGCTGCTCGCAGATGATCTCGCTGCGGCGCTGCTGCAGGCCGCCCTTGCGCCAGTTCCGGCCCCACCAGGTGACACCGGGGAAGAGCGAGCAGGCCCATTCCCCTGCCTCATCCACCTGAGAGAGGTCTTTCCAACGGGAGGAAGCCAGCGTGGTCGTCAGGACATCGAAGTCATGCTCCGAGGCATATTTCGCAGCCCTTTCGAGGCGGAAGCGGAAACATGCGAGGCATCGGCGTCCCCGCTCCGGTTCGCCTTCCCATCCACGGATCGCACACCGCCAGGACGCATGATCGTACTCATCATTGACGATTTCCAGTCCGAGCAGACGGGCGTAGCGGAGGATTTCGCCGTAGCGCTTATCGTACTCCGCGGAAGGGACTATATTGGAATTGGAGAAGAACACCACCGGATGTACGCCATGCTGCACGAGGTACTCAAGTATCGCCCCCGAGCACGGCGCGCAGCAACTGTGCACCAGAATCTTTCTTGACGGATTCTGTTCCATAGCTGCAAAGATACCACTTTTTCCGCTCGCAGCCTCGTTGCAGGCAATTTTTGTATCCCGGCAGGTCAGCGGACGGTGATCTCGTCGATAAAGATGAAGGACGGGTTTCCGGCGCCGGGATGCCAGGCGGGTATCGGGCCGGGATTGAGCGCCTTGACGCGGACATAGCGTGCATGGAGCGAGACAGGGCATTCACAGTTCCAGATCCGGACGGTCATATCCTCCATTTTCACCGGAGCGGCTGCGGTGGCCGCTTCGGTGTATTGTATTCCGTCGTCAGAGACCTCGAAAATAACCCGGGAGGGCATCCAGATCCAGGAGCGGGCGTCCTGGCAGAAGCCGGCGCCCACGAGGCGGATGTCACGGTCTTCCCGAAGGTCGATGACCGCTTCGAAATCCACGCCCTGATAGCCCTGCCAGCCGCCGGTGCGCCAGTTGAGGCCGCCGCGTCGGTCGTCGATGAGCGCCTCCGGTCCGCCGGCCGTATAGGAGCGGCTGACCCGGGAGCGGATGTCGATATCCCGGTCGGTATGGATTTTATAGACCTTGCAGAGGGTCGTGGCGCTCACACCCGCATCCGTCCTCAAAAACGCCCTCAGGTTGCCGGTTTCCCGCACGGTGAAAGGACCGGTATAAGGCATAAACATTCCCCCGTTCCGGCTATACAGCAACGTCCCTTCCGGCGCCTCGATACTGACCCGGAGGGAATCGGCGAAGATGTCATTCTCCATCCGGAAGACAGGGCTGACGGGCAGGGTATGAGGGGCGGTGTCAGGAGCCCCGATCTGTCCCGGACAGACGGGGTAGAGCCCCAGTGAACTGAGCACGTACCAAGCGGACATCTGGCCGCAGTCATCGTTACCGCAAAGGCCGTCGGGAGCGGATGTATAAAGTGTTTCCAGAATCTGCCGAACCCTGGCGGCCGCCTTTTCGGGCTTGCCGACCGCGTTGTAGAGATACGGGATGTGATGGCTGGGTTCGTTGCCGTGGGCATACTGCCCGATGCAGCCCGTAATGTCGGCCTGGGTGCGGCCCGTGTTGCCCTCCGGGCCCTCGAACAGTGCGTCCAGTTTCCGCTCGAATGCCTCCGGTCCGCCCATTGCCTGAATGAGTCCGTCGATATCGTGCGGCACGAAGAAACTGTACTGCCAGGCATTCGCCTCGGTATAGTTGTTATTGACCTCCCGGGGATCGAACGGCGTGTACCAGCGACCGTTGAGCCGCGCCCGCATAAAGCCCGTTTCCGCGTCAAAGACATTCCGCCAGGCCTCGCTGCAGCGCATATAGTACTGGTACTCAATCGTTCTTCCGAGATACTTTGCGACCTGCGCCACGCACCAGTCGTCGTAGGCGAATTCCAGGGTCTTGGAGACGCTCTCGTGCTCATCGTCCGCGAGTACGAAACCGTTCCGGCGATAACTCTCCATCCCGTGCTCGGGTCTCTGGGAGGAGGCCTTCATCGCCTCGTAGGCCTTTTCCACATCGAAGCCGTCAATGCCGCGCGCGATGGCATCGGCGATGACGGGCACGCTGTTGTAACCGATCATGCAGTCGGTCTCATAGCCCGAAAGTTCCCATACCGGGAGTTTGCCGTTCTCCTCGTAGATGGAAATCATCGTCTTGATGAAATCCACCGTCCGCTCCGGCTCGAGGATGCAAAGGAGCGGATGCTCGCCCCGGAACGTATCCCAGGTGGAGAATACAGTGTAGCGGTCCCAGCCATCCGTGCGATGGATTTCTCCGTCCATTCCGCGATAGCGGCCGTCGGCGTCGCTATAAAGGGACGGATGAATGCCGGTATGATAAAGGGCCGTATAAAAGCGGCGTCTGTGCTCTTTGTCCTTGTACGGGCATTTGAGCTTGCCGAGATATTGGTTCCAGGCCTTTTCCGTCCCCTTACGGACAGCCTGGAAAGACGCCGGATAGTCCGCATAGAGATTGGCTTTGGCCGCCTCCTCGGACACGCTGGAGATGGCTGCCCGGACAGTCACCGTGCGGTCGCGGAAGGTGAAAGCGGCCTTGTCTCCATCAGTGACAACCTCTCCCGGGGAGGAAAATTCCAAATAGAAATAGACGGTCTGCCGGCGGGCCCAGCTGGACGATACCCGCTTGCCGCTGCACCAGTCCGGACCGGCATGCAGGATGCCTTCGTCCAGATGGTCCCGATGCAGCAGGTTGACCGTGAGCCGGGGCGTCACGCCGGCGTCAAATGTGTATTCGTGCACACCGCAGCGACGCCCGGCCGTCAGCCGCACCAGCGCCCGGGCATCGTCCAGGTAGACTTCGTAGTATCCCGGTGAGGCCTTTTCCTTCGCGTGCGAGAAATGCGACGGCCCTTCGCCCGGCATGACGAGGATATCGCACCAGTCGTCACAGCCCGTCCCGCTGAGATGCGTATGGCTGAAGCCGTAAATGACGCTGTCGCTGTAATGATATCCGCTGCAGCCGTCCCAGTCGCCCGCCTTTGGCCGGGTATCCGGGCTCAGCTGAACCATCCCAAAAGGATATACCGCTCCGGGAAATGTATGCCCGTGCGCATCCGTCCCGACCATCGGGTCGGCCAGTCGCAGCAGCGACGCGAGTAATACAAACAGTACTGTCATACTGCAAATGTACAAAAAAACTCGCCTCCCGGCGAGCCTCTTCCAACCATTACGAGTATTTTCGGGGAATCCGGAGCAGGATGCTCAGGCAGGCGAAGGCACCGAGAAGATAGGGATAATATAGATATTCCATCAGCGAAACGGCCGAAACGCCGGCCAGGCCGCTGGTCATCAGGAGCTGGGCGCCATACGGAATGATTCCCTGGACAAAGCAGGAGAAAGTATCGAGAAGGCTCGCCGTCTTCCGCGGATCGAGCTTATAACGCGCCGTGATGTCCCTGGCAATGTCGCCGGAGGTGATGATGGCGATGGTATTGTTGGCCGTGCAGAGATTGGCCAGCGAAACGATGCCGGCAATGGAGAATTCCGCACCCCTCTTCCCTTTGATCCGCTGGCTGAGCGCATGGATGATGAAGTCGAATCCGCCGCCGAGACGGATCAGTTCCATCATTCCGCCGGCAAGGAGCGTGACGATAATCAGTTCGGCCATTCCGCCGATGCCGGTACCGGCTGATTCCATCCAGCCGACCCAGCTGTAACTGCCATAGGCAAAGCCGATTACGGCATTTGCCACGATGCCGGACAGCAGCACCACCACGACGTGGATTCCGCACAAGGCGAGAATGATCACCAGCAGATAAGGAATCAACTTGAATACATCCACATCGCCCGCAACAGGGACGACACCCGCCGAGAACCCATGCACGGTATAAATAACCGCTGCGATCAGGGCGGCAGGAGCGACCAGCCAGATATTGGCGCGGAACTTATCCCGCATAGAGACGCCTTGCGTCCGTGTAGCGGCGATGGTCGTGTCGGAGATAAAGGAAAGATTATCTCCGAAGAAAGCACCTCCGACGACCAGGGCGGCGTAGAACGGGACGCTGCCGCCGGTTTCGGTGGCGATGCCCACGGCAATCGGGACAAGGGCCACGACCGTCCCCACACTCGTTCCGATGGCCATCGATATGAAGCAGGCCGCAAGGAACAGGCCCGTAAACAGGAATTTGCCGGGAAGCAGCC
The DNA here is from genome assembly GCA_947165305.1 of uncultured Bacteroidales bacterium. Taxonomy (GTDB): domain Bacteria; phylum Bacteroidota; class Bacteroidia; order Bacteroidales; family UBA932; genus Cryptobacteroides. The sequence continues at coordinate 12,045 of CAMUZW010000022.1, read as the reverse complement.
GGAGCGTCAGGTTGACGGTGGCGTCGATGGCGCCGATATCCTTCGCCGTCTGGGCGAACGCCCCTGCCAGGACAAAAATCCAGATCATCAGCAGCACGTTCGGATGACCGGCACCCTTGGAAAAGGCAGCCAGCCTGCCGGCGAGCCCGCCTTCGACCCGGGTAATGAAAAAGGCATAGACAGATGCGATCAGGAAAGCCGTCGCCAGCGGAACCCTATAGAAGTCCTTTGCGACCAGCGACGAGACCAGGTATACCACCAGGAAAACCAGCAGCGGACTCAGTGCCAGGAGGCCTTTCCAGGTGTCGCGTCTTGTCATTCGACGGAATTAATATCAATCAGGTTATTGAGGAGCGCATACACCGTAAGGCCGGCGACGGTCTTGATGCCGGTCTTGCGGGTGATGTTCTTCCGGTGGGTAATAACTGTATATATCGAGATATTGTACAGGTCGGCGATTTCTTTGTTGAGCATCCCCTTCGCCACACAGATAAGGATATCCTTCTCACGGGCGGAGAGTTCCTCCCCTTCCGACCGGCTCACATCACGGGCCGACTCCAGGGCAGCGCGGATCTTGAAGATGATATTGGAAGGCGTCTCGTACAGGTCGATGACGGCGTCATACTGCCGGAGTGAGTCCTCCCCCTGCAGGGATGTCAGCAGCGCCACGACGGGAATGTCGGTATACTCGGCAATCAGGTTCCGTGCATGCCGCCGGGCCTCCACGTCAAACACCGACGGATCCACCAGAAGGATGTCGGCATCAAAGCTCCGGATCCGCGAGAGCGCACCGCAGGAGAGGTCCTGAAGGTTACCCGTAACGGTGAATTCTCCCTGATCGGAGAATATCTGTTCGAGTCCCTTTGCGACGATGGCGGACGGAACGATCAGCAATATGCTCTTCTTACCGGTTCTCACGCTCCATCCTCCTGATCATCGGCACAAGGATGTGGTCCTCGATCGCCGTGTGTTTGCGCAGATCGTCCGACAAGTAGAGCAGCTGCTTGAGCAGTGCGATGGATTCTACCGGATCGCAGCCGGCGGGAAGATATTTGGTGACGATATTCTTGAGGTCATCGATCTTCTCGACGATATCCGTATGGTCCTCCTCCTCCACGCGGACGGCCTCCGGGCGCTCCCCGGCAAGCAGGGCTTCCGCATAAGGGAAAACCTTCTCTTCCTCGTAACGGAAATGCGTGAACATTTCGTCACGGTAGGTCGTATAGAAGGAGAGAATGACCCGCCGGGTCTTTTCGTCGCAGGGCTCCAGGACCGAATGAATGGTCGCTTCGAGGCCACCGAGCGCCACATCGACATAATAACGGTGTGAAATCCGGAGGTAGGAGATGATATCCGATATTTGCACCTTCGAGAGGACGTCCGGGGAAGGGACATACCCGTCGTAAGTGTAAATATTGCTGACGAGATCGATCAGATCCGAGAGTTTTGTTTCTTTGCCAACCTTCATAGGCGGTAAAGATAATAATTTTTCAGGCATAAGCGTGCATCCCTCCCAAAATAAAGTTTACGCCGAACCACGTCATCAGGACCGAAAGGAAGGCGAGAAGCGTGTACAGATGGAAGAAACGCGGATTGCGGAATGCCTTCAGCGAACCGCCGTGAAGGGCTGCCGCATAGATCAGCAGCGTGATGAGCGCCCAGGTCTCCTTAGGGTCCCAGCCCCAGTAGGTGCCCCAGGAAATATTGGCCCAGACCGCTCCGATGAAGATGCCGAACGTCACCAGGAAGACGGCTGGATACAGGATGACCAGGCTCAGGTCACGCAGCCGTTCCGCCCCCTTCCGTACGCAAAGACCCATGATTCCGTTCAGGGCGGCGAGGGCAAAGAGCGTATAACTCAGCATCATGCTCACGACATGAATCGACAGGAGCGGGGACTTCAGGACCGGCATCAGGTGGGAAATGCCCGGGTCGGCACTCGACCGGGATGCCATCAGCATCGTAAATCCGGCGACCAGACACCCCAGCGGAATCAAGAGGGGCAGCCGTTTCCAAAGCAGCAGGACAAAAAGGGAGGCCAGCCACGCCATCAGCATCATCACACAGTAACTTCCCGCAAACGGGGCGTGGCCGGACACTCCCCAGCGAAGTCCCAGCACCATCGTTAAATAAACCAACAGCAGCGCAATCAGAATAACCGCACCTACCTGCAGCTTTCGGGACAGATTCCTGCCGCGCGAGAGCGCAATTCCTGTCAGCACAAACAGGACAAGCCCCAGGGTAAGGGATGCCATGAAAGGAATCTTCGGCCGTGCCAGCCGGTTATAGAGTTTCTCCGCACGGAACCTTGCCGGCGAAGGCAGGACCTCCCCGGCCGTCTTCTCCTGATAAGCGCGGATCTTTCCGACAAGGAGCTTTACTTCGGCCCGGTCTTCCTTCTGGACGGCCTCCTCCACCAGATCGAGCGACTTGCGGATAAAACTCCAGTGTTCGAAGTTATCCATCACCTGCGCAGGCAGTTCATCGCCGGAAGCATACCAGCTCACCGTTCCGGTGGTATCCCGTACCGGGAAAATTTTCAAATTTTTGATTTCAGGATCCCACTGCCGGAAGGGAAGCGGGGCGATCCGGTGATGGGAATAGACATACAGGTCACTGAAACCTGCATCCGCCTTCCCCCCTGCCCGGAGTTCGCCTCCCGGAAGCAGGAACAGCATTGCCGCGACAAGCGGAGCACTCAGGCGGGACAGGGCGGCACAGAACCCGCTCCGTTTCTCGAAGAAAAACCCGATCATCGACAGCAGGAGCAGAAGATAGCCGGTATAGGTAATGCCCACCCCCGCCGGATCGTGGTTGACTGCCAGGACGGACGTCCCCTTTTCGAGGTCATAGTCCGCCTGATAGAATCGATACCCCTGCTTTTTGAGGATCTTGTTCATCGAAATGGTATACGTTTCTTCCGTTTCATTACCGGGGATCTTTACCACCGAAATATAATCCGACGGCATTTTGCTGCCCGAATAGGTCTCTACGGTAAACGACTCCAGCTCAAGCTGGAATGGCAGGGTGCGGACGCTGCCGTCTTCCCGCTCATAGGTAGAAACGGGCTCTCCGGGAAGCAGCGTCACCTCGCCTGCGTCTCCGAAGAGGAAGGTTACGAGCGCCCCGGCCAGGATGATGACAAAACTCAGGTGCAGTGTCATCGTCGGGAGCCTCCTGTGAACCTTCCGGGCGACCAGATACAGCACGCCTGTGACAGCCGCCACCGCCCAGAAAGCGATGAAGAGCGGATTGTGATAGACCCATTTGAACGCGGCTTCCGTTCCGTGAAGCCTTTCAACGACCGTGGCGGCTGTCATCGCAAGGATGACGGCCGCCAGGGATCCATAAGATAAATAACGGAATAACTTCTGTTTCATTTAGATAGAATCGATGAACCGCACCACGGCGTCGCGGTCCGCTTTGGACAGATGATAGAACTTCTCGGCGGAGGAATAGGCGTCGCTCTTCTTCGAGTACGCATGCCACATGATGGCTTCCACCACATTCCGGGCACGGCAGTCATGCAGACGGTCCGACGTCCCGGTATGCATCGCGCTGAGCCCTCTGCCCCAAAGCGGCGTCGTACGGCACCAGGTACCGTGGATGTCGTTTTTCATCCATAGCCGGTGCTGGATGAAGTCAGTGTAGGGCCAGATGGTCTGGTTGGCGTAGCGCGGCAGTTTCTTCTTGCCGTTGAGCGCAGGCGACCAGTAATTGTCCTCCCGGGTCTTCCAGGACGGACGGTGGCAGGACGCGCAGCCCATTTCCATAAAGAGCTTCTTTCCCTGCTGGACCTCCGGGTCCTGCAGATTGCGGGCGCGCGGGATGGCAAGTCCCCGGTGCCACACCATGAAAGTATAGAACTGGTCTTCGGTCATCTCGGGCTCGAAGTTATGGTAGGCATTGTTGAACTGGTTGGTCGTCGGCTTCAGCAGTTCGTAGACCGCCTCGGCGATTTCCGCATCGGTCACGGTGCCGTTTTTGTCGACATCGACATAGTACGGAGAATTCGCGCCCTCGGCACGGACGGCGGCGATCACTTCCGCATTCTCCGACATGGCCTTGGCCCAAGGCTCGGTGGTGTAGAGGAACGGACGGTCCGGACGGGACACGTTGGTGATGTTCCAGATGGCGTTGGCACCGGCGCCGTCCTGCAGCGTTCCGCGGGTCATGGCATAGGTGAATTTCTTCAGCAGTTTGCCGTCACGGTATGTATCACGCGGGACGAAATGGCCGTCGGCATCATAGCCGTCGCCGCAGAAAACGCCCTCTTGTCCATAGATGGGAACCGTACCGGAAGCCCAGTTGTGATAATAGGCACTGGCGGCGAAATCATTGGTTCCCTTATCCCAGAAAGCGGGATTGAGCTCCACGTACGGCGCTTCGGCACGATACTGCTCCTTGATATCCTCCTGGTCGACGGCATCGAGCAGGCCGGTACCGATCACCCCGATCGTGCTCTCCAGACGGAATCCGACGCCGGCACTTCCTGTGGGAATCTCATCATACGGCGTCGGCGATGTATTGAACGCCTCTTTGGGAATATTCAGCGTGGGATACTGGAGATGATACTCTTCTCCATCGGCGAAATGCGTAGGCAGGCCGCTCTCCATCGCAGCAATCTCCGACCAGCTCAGCTGAATCTTCGTCTCGTCAATCGGAGGGAGGAACGGGGCCTGGGCCATTGTCTGCGGCATTCCCGTTACATGGCGGACATAAGGACCGTCATTCTCGTTCCCGGCATTGGCATAATACACCACCAGCAGGTAGCCGTTTCCGTTGGCCCGGTTGCCGTTGGCGATATAATTCTGTTGCCACTGGCCATGCCCGTAATTGGGATGGCAGTCGAGGCAGGACTTGCGGACCGAAGCGGGGCCGAGCCCGTTGAAGGGCTTCTGGAACTCGCTGTAGGTACGCTCGAAGAAATGCTCGCCCATGTTGAACTTAACGGTGAGGCCCTGTTCATCGACGGCAGGGGTCTCGTCCTCATAGCAGCCTTCCGACACGTTGAGCGTCGTTCCGAGCCGCCCGCCGGCATACCATTCTTCCGCTGTAAAGTTACCGACCGCCTTCCCGACGTATTTGGCGTCGGATTCAAGGGTCTTCGGAAGATTCCCGGAGGGATTGCAGGCCAACACAAGGGCGAAGGCAGGGAATAGGATCAAATGTTTTTTCATAATGATTTCGTTTTAGCGCTCCAGGACCCAAGAGGCAGCTTTGTTCAACTCTTCGTCCAGCGCATTGATGGCATCGATGGCGGTATCGACCTTCTTGTCATTGAGGTTGTCGACGAAGGCCCCCAGCGCGATGCAGTCATCCAGCGAGGAAACGGCGGCCTCGAGCCGGGACTTCAGCGGCTTCACATCATAGCCGAACGTATCGAGGAAGCTGAAGATGGAATTCTTCAAGGGAGCGTCCGCGCCGTTCTTCCCGTAAAGGGAATACTGGATCGAAAGGATGTTGTCCTTGAAGTCATGGAAGGAACGCTTCGAATAAGGAGACTCGATGTAGTTGACCGGCGCGTTGACGTCGTTGGGATCGGCCGGCGCGGCGTTGTGGGCCGTGGCCAGCTTGGTATTGGCCACTTCGTTGCAGATATTGGAGCATCCGGCCACCAGGATGGCATTCACGGCCGTCGTCCAGGCCTTGTACGTACTGCCCAGCGTCGCCGTGGCCATCAGATTCTCGCCGAAAGTCATGTCATTGCCGTCCATGGCCGTCGGCAACTCGAGGACATCCTCGACATAGGCGCGGCGGGTCTTGACCTCCTCATCATATGCGAAGGCATAGTCCTCCGGATCCCAGGCGGCCTGCAGTTCGAAGCAGTACCCCATCAGGTCCTCGGCGACGGCAGCAGCGAAAATCAGTTCGCTGAGCCCGCTCACGCTGTATCCGGCGATCTGGTCGACGGAGATGGCCGAGAACTCGGATGCCTTGCGGACGGCACCGTTACGGAACAGGATGAATTCGATGCCGTGGAAGCCGAGGGCATCCTGCCCGACCAGGCCGATGGCACCGCTGCCGTCCTCGTCGAGGTCGGAAACCACGCTTGCATTCACGAGATTCTTGGCAAGGGCCTTCTTGTCGAGCGGCCAGGAGTCGATATGCGGATCGATCTTATAAGCCGAAGCGGCACCATAGAGGAATGCCTCACTCTTCTCCCACCATTCGCGGGCTCCGAAGAATGTCTCTTTCAGAGCCTCCATGTCAGCATCCCTCAATGTGCCGGCCTTGGCTTTGGCTTTTGCATCCTGCAGTCCTTCATGCAGCTTTTCCGTTTCATCGGCAAGTTTACCGTAAATGTCATAAATCACGCCCGGGACATATTGCTCCACGGCAGCTTTCATCGCTGCATCTTCCTTTGACAAATCGGCAGGGTTCTTGCCTCCCCCTCCATTACACGCACACAGTGCCGCCGCGATGGCGACGACTGCAATCAGGTTGATTCTCTTTCTCATACTCTTTTTTATTTTCTGTTAAAAAAAGCCATGTAGGCGATGCCTAGACTGACGGAAGGCTCGGGATTGAAGTCCCTGCGCAGGAAACGGTGCGCATACTCGGCCTTGACGGCAATCTGCGGAATCGGGAAATAATTGATGCCCGCCACGACCCGGTGCCGGGACGTAAAGTCAAATCCGCCGGCATCCCCCGCAGCGGGAATATAACTGTCGTAATATTCATACCTGCCGAACAGATAGAACGCCTGCGCTCCGCGCAAGCGGGGGATGAAATGGAATATATCCAGCCCCGCCTCGCAGCCGGCAGCGGCAGCCGCCGTCGCGACCGGAGCGCTTGAATAAGGACTGTCTCCCCCGCTCCGCCGGGCCTTGAGCTTGGAGACCGTGGCGGCATCGGACAGGTGACCATAGTCGGCATTGGCCCGCACGATGACGCCGTGCCCTTTGTATTGCATGTCAAAGGAACCGACCAGCAGCGTTCCCTTTACATCATACTGCTCGGAAAGCTGCTCGCGCGGGTACGTGTTATTGACGGTATTGCCGGCAAAGCCGCTGAGCCCCAGCCGAAGCCCTTCCACCGGAAGGAAATCCAGCCGGAAGGCTCCGCCGTAATTGTTCGCCACCTTGAATTCGAAGGCGGAATGGGCACCATTGTGAATGAACTTGTCGCGGCTGAACATCATGGCGTCGAGCCCTGCCAGTACCTGGGCCTCGTATCGCATCGAGGCACCCTTTTTACCCAGCGGAACATCTCCCCAGACGCTGATACCGGTGTCGTGCCAGGTGGAGGGAAGAATCGTATATTCGCCCTCAGGGCGGTATACCGTAAAGAAATTGAGCGGCTCGTGGGCGTTGTTGAGCCCGCCGACGGGGACGACGATGTGGCCGGCACGGATATTCAGTTCCGGGAAGAAACTCTTCTGGATCCAGAACTGCTCGAGTTCAACCTCGCCGCCCTGTTCGATCTCGGCCTCCCATTCACCGGCCTCCTCGAATTCGCGTTCCACGGCGCTGCCCGTCCCCAGATGCTCAAACTCCACTTCCGTCTGCATCGACCATCCCTTCCCGAAGTCGTAACCGATATAGATTACGGCATGGGGGATATCGAAACGACCGTGCTGCTCGCCCCGATGGGCTTCGGGATTCGAATAGCGGTACACATTGTCGCTGTAGAAATTGCGGGTCAGCGCAACCTCCCCGTACCCGCCGACCGTCAGGCGGCCCAGGAATTTCTGCATGGGAGACCCGGCCTCCTGCGCAGACAGCGTCCAGGCAGAAAACAGGATCAGCACATAAAACAGCAGTGAGTATTTCTTCATATATAAGTTCTCGTCATTTTTGCACAGCAAAAGTACGCCGAATCTCCCAGCCCCGCAATCCTAAAAAATAGGGACTTCCCCGCAGGCATTCATCATAAATTGGGATTCGCACAAAGTAAAATTTGATGTATCTTTGCACCTGCAAAAGCAAGACACACCGATGAAATTATCCGAACTCCAGACCGGTCAGCAGGCCGTGATCGTCCATGTGGACGGGCACGGAAGTTTCCGTAAACGTTTGATTGAAATGGGGTTCATCCAGGGTAAGACCGTACGGGTAATCCTCAACGCCCCGCTCCGGGACCCGATTGAGTACGAGATCATCGGCTACAAAGTCTCTCTCCGCCGGGAAGAAGCGGCCCAGATTGAGGTCGCAGGCGAAGAAGAAGCCCGCGAAGCCCTCGTGACGGACGAGCATCTGCAGGGCCTCCCCCAGGACATGGACGAAGCAGAACGTCTGCAAAGAGCCATGGAACACCTCGCCGAGGAGCGGAACCACGTCATCCGTGTCGCCCTCGTAGGCAATCCCAACTGCGGCAAAACCAGCCTCTTCAACATCGCATCCGGCAGTCACGAGCACGTCGGCAACTACAGCGGCGTCACCGTCGACGCCAAGGAAGGAAAATTCACCTTCAAAGGCTACCAGATCGTGCTGGTAGACCTCCCCGGCACCTATTCGCTCTCGGCATACAGCCCGGAGGAGCTCTACGTAAGGAAAAACCTGATTGACGCGCTCCCGGACGTGGTTCTCAACGTCGTGGACGCCTCCAACATTGAGCGCAACCTTTACCTCACCGCACAGCTCATCGACATGAACCTCCGCGTCGTAATGGCGCTCAACATGTACGACGAGCTGCAGTCCAAGGGGGACAAACTCGACGTGGAGCAGCTGGGGAAGCTGCTCGGCATCCCGGTCTGCCCGACGGTAAGCCGTGACGGGCAGGGCATTCCGGAGCTCTTCGACACGATTATCAAAGTATATGAAGGGGCCGGCGAGTCCCTCGCGCGCCACATCCATATCAACCATGGCGCTGAACTGGAGCGGAGCATCACCCGTCTCCGTTCGCTCATCTGGGAGAACGAAGATATCCGTGCGAAGTATTCCTCCCGGTATCTGGCCATCAAATATCTCGAGAACGACAAAGACATCGAGCGGCTGCTTTCCGCCGCCCCGAACGCACCGGCCATTGCCGAGGCCCGGGCCGAGGAGGAACGCCGCATCCGGCAACTCGTCGGGACCAGTCCCGAAAGCGCCATTGTCGATGCCAAGTACGCCTTTATCCAGGGAGCCCTGGCCGAGACCTATGAAAAATATCAGGAAGAGCGCCCCAGACGCACCCTGACCGACCGCATCGATGCGATCGTCACCAACCGCTGGCTGGCCTTCCCCATCTTTGTCGCCATCCTTTACCTGGTCTTCTGGACGACCTTCACCGTCGGGCAGTACCCGATGGACTGGATTGAATGGCTGATGGGCCGGTTCGGTGAATGGGTGGGTTCATTCATGCGGGAAGGATGGTTCAAAGACCTCGTCGTGGACGGCGTCATCGCGGGCGTCGGCAGCGTACTGGTCTTCCTCCCGAACATCATGATCCTGTACCTGTTCATCTCGCTCATGGAGGACAGCGGATATATGTCACGGGCGGCCTTTATCGTCGACAAGCTGATGCACAGGATCGGCCTGCACGGGAAGTCATTCATTCCGATGGTAATGGGCTTCGGCTGCAACGTACCGGCCATCATGGCCACGCGCAGCATTGAGAGCCGCAAGAGCCGGTTCATCACGATTGCCATCATTCCGTTCATGTCCTGTGCGGGACGGCTGCCGGTCTTCGTGCTGATCGCCGGTGCTTTCTTCCCGGAGAATCCCGCCCTTGCCCTGCTGGGGATGTATTTCCTCGGTGTGGTCCTGGCCATCCTGTCGGCCGTGATCATGGCACGTTTCGTCAAGGACGACGACCTGCCGTTCGTCATGGAACTTCCCCCCTACCGCGTCCCGACGGCGAAAGCCACCTGGCGGCATACCTGGGAGAAAGGGAAGCAGTATCTCCAGAAAATGGCGACGACCATCCTGATCTGCTCGGTGATCATCTGGGCCCTCGGCTATTTCCCGCGGAACAAAGAACTGACGGCCGCCAAGGCGCAGAAAGAAGCGCTGGCACCTGACGTGCCCGAGACGCTGGAGGCGCAGATTGACTCGCTCTCGCTCGTCCAGCAGGAGAATTCCCTTATCGGACACCTCGGAAGGGGGATCGCCCCCGCCCTGGACCCGCTCGGATTTGACTGGCGGATGGATGTCGGCCTGATTGCCGGCGTCGGAGCCAAAGAGCTGGTGGTGAGCACGATGGGCGTGATGTATTCGCAGAGCGGAACGGCCGTGGACGAAGAGAATGATGAAGATACCAAGCTGCAGGCCGCCCTCAAGGAATCGGTCTCCAAACCCGCCGCCCTGGCGTTTATGATCTTCGTGCTCCTGTATTTCCCGTGCATCGCGACCTTCGCCGCCGTCAAGAACGAAACCGGCAAGTGGCGCTGGGCTATCCTCATCGCCATCTACACCATCCTGGTGGCCTGGATCTTCGCTTTCGCCGCCTACCGGATCGGCCTGCTGATCTGGTAGATTCTTCTCCGCCGCATCTTTTTCTCAGAAAAAATGCGTACCTTGCGGTGATTTAACCGAAAAAAGATTTTTTATGAAAAAATTTATCCTTTGCGCAGCCGCATTTCTTTTCTGTGCCGCCACCCTGTTTGCCGGCGGCAGCATAAAGGTCGTTTCCGGTGACGCTTCCATCCTGAAGTCAGCCGAAGTGGCCAAGGTCATCTTCAACTACGACAAAACCTATGTCGGAGAAGACGGTGCAAAGACCCAGACGCTCAAGCAATACCTTAAGTCCCGCGGCGCAGACTTCGTCAGGGACTGGCCGGAGGATCACAAGAAAGCGGAAAACTACTTCGTCATCCGCTTCAACAAGAAGAACAAGAGAGGTCTGACGCTTTCCGAGAGCGGCAGCGGCACGAAGTATATTTTCGAAGTCAAGATGGATGTGCTGGACATGGGCAATGCAGCCGGCGCATTCGTCGGATTCGGTGCCAAGGCTGGCGGCGTGATTGCATGGGGAGATATCATCGTTAAGGATGCCAGGGGCAAGAAAGTGCTCCTGAAACTGCGCTTCGACGACATCAAGGGCAAGGCCCATCCTTCCGAAACCATGCGGCTTGGCCTCTGCTATATGGACCTCGCCACCCGGCTCGCCAAGATCAAAGCCGACTAGTTTATAGACCCGGATTATCCGTATGATGTGGCATAAATTATTGACCGTGACGGCCCTCGTTGCCATCACGGTAATGGCAGGCGCGCAAGAGATCCGGCAGGAGGCACCGAAGGAGAGGCGTCCCTTCATCGAGATGTTCCGGCCGATTTATCTCACGACCGGGATTCCGGTAACGGAGAAACCCGCGGCGGAGAATGCGGACGTCAAATTCCAGCTCAGTTTCGCCATTCCGCTCTGGCGGGACATGCGCGGCAGCGGAATCGACCTGCTGGTCGCCTATACACAGATGTCGCTGTGGAATCTCTACGGATATTCAAGCCCCTTTTACGACAACACATACATCCCCGGGATATACGCCCGTAAAATCTGGAAAGATGACGGAGGAGTCCCGATGCGGACGCTGCTCTGGGGACTTGAACACCGCTCCAACGGCCGTAATGACGCCTGGTCAAGAAGCGTTAACTACGTATTGCTTTCATACGGACGGGATTATCCCTTCGGGCTTTCGCTCCAGGCAGCGGCCCGGCTCGGATACGGCTGGTATGGCGACAAGGTCACTTTTGACGTCCCGTTGAAATACTTCGGACTCTTCCAGCTCAGCGCCACGTACGCGACCCCCGGCAAGGGATGGGAATTCATGGCTTCCGCGACGCCGGTCTGGAACAGGAGCATCGCCAACGTCAATGTAGAAATCGCCCGACGGATCGGTAAAAGGCACAATAATCCGTACTTTTTCGTCCAGTTCCATTATGGTTACGATGAAGCACTCAGAGATTGCATGAACGTCAACGGCCCCCTCGTCAACGAAGACGGCACCGTTCCCTACAAAGCCGGCACCCCCGTGCCGCCGCGTGCAATGGTCCGCGCCGGCGTCATCCTCACGCCGCACACCATGATGCGCGGGAATCTGTAAGATATATTCGAGCCACAAACAAAGAGGTATAATTGACATTTTTGGTTGGTGACCTTGACATTTTTGGTTGGTAACAAGGT
>CAMUZW010000021.1 GCA_947165305.1 uncultured Bacteroidales bacterium | reverse complement strand
GGCAGCGACCAGTGGGGCAACATCACCACCGGTACGGAACTGATCCGCCGGATGGACGGCGGCGAGGCCTTCGCCCTCACCTGCCCGCTCATCCGCAAGGCCGACGGCACCAAATTCGGCAAGACCGAGAAAGGCAACATCTGGCTCGACCCGGAGAAGACCTCCCCGTACGAATTCTACCAGTTCTGGCTCAATGTAAGTGACGAGGATGCAGAACGCTATATCAAGATCTTTACGATGCTCGGCCGCGAGACCATCGAGGGCCTCATCGCGGAGCACCGCGAGGACCCGGGCCAGCGGAAACTCCAGAAGGCACTCGCCCGCGAAGTGACCGTGATGTGCCACGGGCAGGAAGCGTACGACAAGGCGGTGGAGGCATCCAAGATGCTCTTCAGCGGCAACGGCGAAGCCCTGCGCCGGCTCGACGAAAAGACCTTCCTCGCCGTATTCAACGATGTACCTTCCTTCAGCGTAGCCCGGGCGGAGCTCCCCTGCAACATCCTCGACCTGCTGGCCGTCAAGACGCAGATCTTCCCCTCCAAGGGAGAAGCCCGCAAGATGGTCCAGGGCAACGGCGTGTCGCTCAATAAGGACAAGGTGACCGACATCGCCCGCGAGGTGACGGAAGCAGACATCGTCAACGGGCACTACATCCTCGCCCAGAAGGGAAAGAAGAATTATTTCATTATTAATATTGAATAGATTCCGGAACAAGTCCGGAATGACAGATATGGAAAAAGCACCGAGCACAAGGCAGCTGAAAGTTGCCCGCGAAATTCAGAAAGACCTGGCGGAGATCATCCGCAGCAAGGGGATGGCGGCTTTCGGAGGCGCCCTCGTGACGGTCAGTGAAGTGCGGGTAAGCCCCGACCTGAGCGTAGCGAAGGCCTATGTGAGCATCTTCCCTTCCGAGAAGCAGGAGGCCGTGATGAAGCACCTCGAAGAGAACGTGCGCACCTATCGCGGCGAGCTTGGCCGCATCGTCGCCAAGCAGTTCCGGATCGTACCGGAAATCATCTTCGTCCTCGACACTACGCTGGATTACGCAGAGCATATCGAAGAGCTGCTGAAGAAATAGATGAGTTTGCCGCTACGCATAGCCCTACGGTATCTGTTTTCCCGGAAATCGCACAATGTGATCAACATCATTTCGGGAATCAGCATCGCGGGCATGGCCATCGGTACGGCGGCGCTTGTCATCATCCTCTCCGTCTACAACGGATTCAACCAGATTGTCGAATCTTCCGTTTCCGACATCGACCCCGACATCCTCATTACGCCGGCGACCGGTAAGGCATTTGTCCCGGAGGGTCCCGTTTTCGACAAGCTATATGACGACAGCCGGGTGCTGACGATGTCGTGCACGGTGGAAGAGAATGTATTCATCTCATACGACGGCAACCAGAGCCTGGCCCGCGCCAAAGGCGTGGACGCCGTCTACGAAGAAGAGAGCCTGCTCCGGAAACACATCATCGACGGGACCTTCACCCTGCATCACGGCGACGTCAAACAGGCTGTCGTCGGGGCCGGCCTGGCATACAAACTGGGTATCAATCCCCGTTTCATACCGCCCGTCGAGATTTATTACCCCGACCGGAAGGGCAAGGTCTCGCTCGCACGGCCGGATGCCTCCGTCCGGAGCGTAAGGGTCCGGCCCGAAGGGCTGTTCTCCGTCAATGCCGAGATGGACAATGACCTGATCGTCCTGCCCATCGAGTCGATGCGCGAACTGCTCGGCTATGAAGAGGAGGTTTCCGGGGTGGAAGTCCGTCTCGCAGAAGGCGTGTCTGCCCGGGAGACCAAGAGCCTCATCAAGGAAATCCGGAAGGACCTGGGAGACGGATTCCGGGTCCGCGACCGGTATGCCCTCAACGAGACGCTCTTCAAGATGATGAAATATGAGAAACTCGCCATCTTCGGCATCCTCATCTTTATCGTCATCATCATCGCATTCAATGTATATTCCTCCCTCACGATGCTGATCATCGAGAAAAAGGAGGACATCGCGACCCTGCGGAGCCTGGGTGCGGACGACAGGCTGATCCGGAAGACTTTCGTCCTCGAAGGATGGCTGATCTCGTTTGCCGGCATACTGACCGGCCTCTGCCTCGGCATCCTGTTCGTCCTGCTGCAATCCCGGTTCGGCTTTATCCGGATGCCCGGCAATTACCTGATTTCGGCCTATCCGGTCATCCTGAAATGGCAGGACATCCTCCTTTCGGCATCGGTCATCGCCCTCATCGGCTACGTCATCGCCCTCATCCCCGACAGCCGGAAATGAAACGCATCCTCACCCTCCTGGCCATCGTCCTGCTGCTCGCAGGCCTCGATCTGCTGTGCGGCGGAGGGACGGTCGGCTTCGCCGCCGGCGCGGTGCTCTTCAAACTGAGGCTGCCCCGCGTACTGACGGCGCTGCTCTCCGGCGCGGCACTGTCCCTCTCGGGCATGCAGATGCAGGCGATCTTCCGCAATCCCCTTTCGGACCCGCACATCATGGGTGTCAGTGCCGGAGCCGGCCTTGGAGCGGCTATCGCCGTCGTGGCGACGGCAGGTGCCGGCATCTGGCTGCACGGCATCGCCCTTTCGGGAGCGGCCTTCGCCGGAGCTACGCTGGTCTCGCTGCTGATCATCCTGCTTTCGCGCCGCATCCGGCGTCCGACCACCCTGCTGATCGCCGGGGTCATGCTCGGCTTCATCTTCAGCGCCGCCTCATCCGTCCTCCAATATACGGCCAACGAGGAGAGCCTCAAGCTTTACTACAGCTGGGCGGCAGGCAGCTTCGAAGGCAGCCGGTACGGCGAGATCGGGGTCATCGCGGCCGCCACCGTCGCGGGAATTCTCCTTACGCTCGCGAATGCCCGCGGACTGGATATCATCCTGTTCGGGGATGACTTCGCCTCGCTCTCGGGTGCGGATGTCGGCGAAATCCGGATCTGCGCCATGGCCGCCACCTGCCTGATGACGGGTGCCGTGACGGCTTTCTGCGGGCCGATAGGCTTTGTCGGAATCATCGCCCCGCACATCGCCCGGCGGCTCCGGGGGAGCACCGCCCACCGCAAAGTCCTGCCCTGTGCGCTGTTGACGGGAAGCGCCATCGCCCTGGGTGCGGATATTCTCTCGCGCATCTGGCCCATTCCCCTGCCGGTCGGCAGCACGATGGCATTCATTGGTATTCCCTTTATCTTCGTCATCCTGTTCAACAAATGATCCGCATAGAGAATATATCGGCAGGATATGGAGGCAAAGCGATCGTCGAAGGGTTTTCCCTTACGGTGGAAGCGGGCGAATGCATCCTGCTGTCGGGACGGAACGGGAGCGGCAAGACAACCCTGATGAAGACGCTCGCGGGGGTTCTCAAACCGCTGTCCGGGAGCTTGCCCGCAGCAAAAATCGTCATGGTCCCCACCCGGATTCCGAAGGTGAAGGGATTTACCGTACGGGAATTCGTGGCGCTCTCCGCCGGCGATCTTCCCGCCGTGGAAGAGGCCCTGAAGATTCTCGGGATCGAAGACCTCGCCGGGAGGGATATCGCGACCCTCAGTGACGGCCAGTTCCAAAAAACCTGCATCGCCACCGCCCTCACCCGCCGTGCCGGGCTCATCCTGCTCGACGAACCGACGGCATTCCTCGACACAGAGAACCGGATCCAAGTACTGGAGGCCATAAAAAGAGCCGCCCGGACGAGCGGCTCCTCCATTCTTTTCTCCAGCCACGACCTTTACGACGCGCGCAAGGTCGCCGACCGGGAAATCAGCCTTACTTCGTAACCATTTCGCCGCCGAAGCCGTCATTAGCCCGGTAGTGCGTGGCATAGAGCGATTCAATCGATACGACCGGGGCGGAGAACGTTCCGGCCTGCGTTACGTAGAACTCTTCCGTAATGGTCGTATTCTCCTCCGGATACGTATCGAAGTAATACTCGGTCCTGTCGATGAGGACGTTGCGGTAGCCCTGCGGCGAAACCGAATACCAGCCGTCGACGAGGAGCGGACGCAGCCACCAGCCGACGTGGCCGGAGAGCTGGTTCACCGGGCGGAGCGCAGCCTCCCGCGGGGCGGTGAGTTTCACGAAACTGCGGTTCTCCTTGTTCCAGATCTGGTATTTCGCCACGATGCGGTCGCCCCGCTTGAGGACGGTACCGGGTGCGATTTCCTCCAGCTTCCGGGAATCCTTCTCCTCACGGAAGAACTGGCGCCGGACCGTAAAGCCGTTTCCGGCCGCCTTGATGTCCCTGAACGGTTTGGTATACGTCGCAGAATAAACGAGAACCTCGGTGGCAAGCACCTCCTCGGAGCCGTCCAGCACGGAACTGATGGCATTGACGAAACCGGGATCTTCCTCCCACTTCTGCGTCTCTTTCTGGAGCATCAGCCAGAGGCGGATACCGTCCGCGATGACACCGGCGTCATCCCCGGTCTCGCTGCGGATGTCGGCATTCTTCTCCATGCCGACGGAGGTAAGCAGGTCGCAGATCAGCGAATGGGCATAGGCCTCGCTCTCCAGCAGCCCCCGGTACGGCATCACGGCATTGGGATAATAATACCCGCCATCCGGATGCTTGACGGAGTATTCGACCAGCGACAGCAGGTCGGCCACCATCGAATTATCCATACGGCTCTTCGCGCTCAGCCTGACGCCGAAAGCCTTCGCAAGGGCGATGCCCTCCTGCGATCCGGCCAGGGCACGGAGCGTCTTGATCCGGCGCGCCTTGCCGAGGATGTACCCCTGCATGCCACGACCGGCTTTCCGGGAAGGGACCAGATAAGCCTTTGTGTCTTTCTTGAAGTCAGCAAAGTGCTCTTTATCCGTCCTGGACTCGGGTTTGTATTCGAACGGAACGCCTGCATACATCGAGCGGACGTAGAGGTATTGCGCATCGGACACCCAGCCGCACCAGTAAGGATAGGCTTCCGAGAACTGGCCCTTGTCAAGGAATTTCACGGCATCCGTGAGGTCCGGCACGGAGAAGCCGCGATCCCGGAGCGCCGCGAAGCGCTCCAGCAGTACCGCCGTGACGACGCGGTTCGACTTCATCCCTTCGAACCAGGCGAAACCGCCGTCGGAATTCCGGCAGGCGAGGATCTTCTTCAGCAATTCGTCCGAACCCTCCGGAAGGACTTTATTGCCGGTCTTGAGCGCCTCGCCGATCAGCTGGACATAATAAGTCTCGCTGAGCGAGATGGCATCCTTCCCGTCGGGTTCATACTTCTTGGGAAGGGCTTCCTTGACCATATCCAGGATGGATATCTCGCGATAGGTCGCCTCGGAGGCATCCACATTGACAAACCGGGAACGGAGCGCCGCCTTCAGCGCCTCCTTGTCGGCTCCGTGGAGCCATACGGCGGAATGCGCCTCCGTCAACGTCTGCTCGGCTTTCTTGATCTCGACGGGCACGAAGACGGCATCGGAGAACTGCGATTCTCCTTCGCCGGCGATGAATACGACCTTGAGTCCCATCGTTCCATCCTCCGCGGTCGGCCGGACGTTGAAAGTCTCGCTCACGGACCCGCCGGCCGGAACGGTAATCTCCCGCACGAGCGCGCTGACCGGCTGCAGTTTCTCATGGTCCGCACCCGGATAGACGAACAGACAGAGACGGCCCTTCACGTCGGTCTCGCTGTTGCTCGACACCGTCGTCCCGAGCGTATAGCTGTCGGTTTCGTAGAGATACTTCGGCTCCACCACCGCCACCTTTACGGGGACGGTGACTTTCATCTCCCCGACGACGAGTCCGTTCCGCATGTCCTTCCCGTGGGCATAGACCGATACATAATAGGTAGACAGTTTGTCGGACGTCGAGAATTTGATGTCGATATTGCCGTCCGCATCGCTTCTGAGGTGCGGCTGGAAGGTCAGTGCATCCGCAAAGACCTCCCGGACGGTCACCTTTGCAGCGTCCGCCACATCTTCGGCCGAGGCCTCCGCAGCCTCGTCGGCAGCGGAATCTTCCGCCACGGCGCGCTCCATCATCATGGGCGCCTCGGCGGCCAGCATCATCGTCTCATTCACGGCCCCACCGACCGCCGTGCCGCGGGCCGCCGATTTCATCATGCGGGGCGCTGCGGCGTCATAAAGCGCATATTCCTCCCGGACAACCGGGAATCCCTCGTCTTCGGGCTCCGGCTTGAAGCCGGGCGAGAAGCGGTACGGATTGGTACCTGATACGGCGCCGCCTACGGCGTTGATGCTGACGGAAGAAATGGTCAGGTCGGATGCCTTCACGACCTCCCAGTAGTTGCGGGAAATGGCATCCAGGCTCTTGTCGTAAATCGCAGCCAGCGCCTCGACGCCCGGGGCGGCCTTCACCGAGAAGGTATATTCCGCGGACGGAAGCGTCTTGTCGAGGAATCGCGAGAACGAAACGGGCAGATCCAGTGAATGGCGCACCTTGCGGTATACGCGGTCGTAGCTGACTTCGTTGCCGTATTTGAAGTAGAAAATCCGGATGCGCACGGCATCGGGATACTCCGGCTTGTACGTAAAGGAGATATCCTCGAAAGCGCCGCCCTTCAGGTGAATGAGCTTGGTCTCAAGGACCTTGCAGTCGAGCCCGTAAAGCGTGGCGACCGCCCAGGTCGGGCCGTCGTTGCTGCCGAACAGCACGCTGACCTTCTCCCCGGCTTCGACAAGGGCCGGTCCGGGAATGAAGACCCGGCGGACGGGAGCGGTCAGTTTCTTGTCATCGGGCTTGACGACCAGGAACTTAAGCGTAGATTCAGCCTTCATATCGGCCCCGCCGTGGTCTTTCTGGACAGCCTTCATCTCGAGGCGGAAAATACCGGAAGGAATCGCGGAAAGATCGAAGACCTTCTTCTCGCCGGACATCGACGTACCTTCTTCCTGCAGGACGCCGTCCGGCTCCCGGTACAGCTTCCAGGAAATCGGAATCGGAAGAAGGGCGCCTTCATTGTTCTTCGAGGAGAATACCACTTCCACGCCGGAATCATGGATGACGCTCGTGCCGGACGGATAAACCCTCGGGCGATAATAGTAACGGGGCAGCGCCTGGCGTTCCTCGTCCCCGATCAGGAAAGCGGTCGCATCCGCCTTGTTGGCAAGCCGGGCCGAAATGCTGAACCCGGAGACGATGTATACATTTTTGGAGGCGCCGGCCGTCTCGCCCGTGCCGTCCGTCACTGTGACATCGACCAGATAGCTGCCGGAGGAAGTCCCGACGAAATGGAAGGTAAAGCTCCCGTCCGCAGCCGGTTCCGTCTCCTGCGTCATGACGGTCGTCCCGTAATGCGAAATCTTGGCCGTCACCTTCGCAGACGTAAGGCTGTGGCCCGAGAAAGACTCCACGACACCCTTGACCGTCACCGTATCGCCGGCCGTCAGGAGGTCTTCGGTCTTTTCGAGACGCACGGTAAAGGTCGGAAGGATGAAATCGTCCACCCGGAACGAATCGCTCGCGACTTCTTTCCCGTTATACCGGACGGTCAGCGAGTAATAGCCGTTGCGTTCGCCCCGTTCGAGGAGGAACTCCCCGGAGACCGAGCCGAATTCCGTCAGCGTGAGCGTCCTGGAAGCGATCTGCTTGCCGGAGGCATTCTTCAGGAGCACCTCCACTTTCTCCCCGGCGGGAAGGACCGCCACCTCGCTCCGGAGGTCGCCCTTGAACAAGACGGCCTTGAAATGCATTACATCGTCGGGGTTATATGCACCCTTGTCCTTGTATATGTTACAGAAAACCGTCTTGGAGAAGACCGCGTCGGAGTCATAGTATTTCCCGTTGTACAAAGAGGCCTCGTTGGACAGCCGGAGCCTGCCGCCGGCATCCTTGTAAGAGGCCCGGAGCGAATAGTAGCTCGTCTTCTGCAGTTTGTCGACAATTCCTTTCGGCAGGGCGGTGAATCCGCGCTGGGTGACCGTCTCTTCGGTGATGATGTCATTGCCCTTGTACAGGATCAGCTTGACCGCCTCCAGCGGCTCTCCCGTAATGTAGTCGGCAGCATAGAAACGGTGTGCGTCGTTATCCCGGCGGATGGCCAGCGAGAGCGTGTGCTTCGAGTAATGATAGGTGGTATGCAGGTCACTGCCGGCCGACATCTCCAGCCGGTAGTTACCGTCGTTGAGGTTCGGAAGGGCGACGTGTTCCTTGTCGATCAGGTAGAAACGCTTCGCGGAATTCTCAACGTTCCAGCGCTTCAGTTCCTTCCCCTGCGTGCCGTCCGGCTTCAGTTCATACAGTACCAGGACCGCCTTGGAGACATTCCGGAAGTACAGGACGGCCGAGTCGTTCAGTACCTTGAGTCCGATGTGCTCACCCGTCAGTTTGTCTGAAAGGCTGGAAACACCGCCGAGCGACGAGATGAGTTTCTTCTCATCTCCCGTATATCCCTTCATCTCCTTCAAGTAGTCCTTGCACCGGGCGTAAAGCTCCCGATAGGCCTTTTCTGGGGCCTTCGCCTTCTCCAGGGAGTCGAATTCGTGCTCGAGGATATCCTCCCGCGGGAAGAGCGAAATGGCTTTCCCTTTGTATTTGTCCGCCAGGGAGCGCATGGCCTTGATCCGGGTATCCTTATTGCTGTGCTGACAGGCGGCGAAGTATTCCAGCCGGCCCGCGCCCGGATAGCTGTCTTTCAGGTACTCGCTCAGGGTCTTGTACGCATCATTGTATTCGGTGCTCCCTCCATAGAAGTTGCTGTGCGTCACCAGCCGCCACAGGGCGTATTCGTAGTCGTTGGTGATAAAATCGTCGTAGGAAGACTCCAGACTGTGGTCCGCCTCACCCCAGAGCGCCGGTTCCCGCGTCTTCTGCATGGCCACCGCATGCGCACGGAGGTGCTCCAGCTGCGAGGTCCTCCCCTTGCCGCCGTACTCTTCGCCCCAGATGAAGGTGACAAGCGGGTCGTCAAAGGCCTGGACTTCCTTGCTGAAGTTGGCCTTGAGGCTGTCGTATTGCTTCCAGTTAAGCTGACGGCCTTTCTCGACGCAGAGCTGGCCCGACACATAGAAATCAACCGGCAGATGCCTCGCGATCGCTTCCTTCTTGATGTCGTTCAGGATCTGGAGCATCTTCTTGGGCCTGTCGGCGAGTTCGGCTTTTTCATATTCACTCCACTGCGCGGTCAGGACGCGCCCCTTCTTGGGAGCGGGGGCACTGCCGGCGGGGAATGCATAGAGGAGGGCGGCCGCGATCAGCAGAAGCGCGGCGACGGCCAGGGGAATATAGAGTTTCATAAGAATAAATGTTGGTTTCTAAAACAGTCCGATGGCCTCTCCTACAACAAACGTGCTACCGCCGACATAAATGAGCGGAGGGACGGGCTTTGCTGCGGAAGCGGAGCGGTTGGTCTGCTCCCCGAGGGTATGGGCGAGCGTGATGGCCATCTGGACGGCGGCGCGGACGGTTCCGGCCACATAGGCGCGGTCGGCCCCCATCCCGCGGGCGGCGCGGAAATCCTTCCAGCGGGCCAGGATATCCTCCGCCGGCAGGGCCCGGGGCGTATCCGGCGCAGTAAAGATGTAGGTCGCATCGGGGGGCATGAGGGGCAGGATCCCGTCGAGGTCCTTGTCGGCCATCACGCCGTAGACGATGATGAGCGAAGAGTATTTCCCCTCGGCGAGCAGTGCCTGCAGGGCGTCGAAATTGACCTTCAGCGCGGGCGGATTATGCCCGATGTCGGTGATGACGGGCGGCATGGAGGAAAGTTTTTCCCAGCGGCCGCGCAGGCCCGTGCGCGCGGCGGCGTGAAGGATGCCGTCCATCACGCATTCCATATCCTGCAGCCCTTCGTAAATGGGAATTTCCTTGAGGATGTCTACCGCAGCCAGCACGGTGCGAAGGTTCTTCTCCTGATACGGCCCGCGGAGGTCCATCTTCTTGAGGATCTCTCCCCGGCGCGACCAGAGGGCGGGCTTTTCGGATTCCGCGTAATAAAGGGGGCAGAACATCAGGGCCTTGTCCTCAAAGGCAGAAGCCGCTTCGGGCGAACTCTCCCCGACCAGCGCCGGGACGCTCTCCTTGAAGATGCCGGCCTTCTCGGCCGCGATCTCCCCGATGGAGTGGCCCAGCAGGGCGCAGTGGTCGAGGCCGACATTGGTCACGATGCTCAGGTCGGGCTCCAGGACGTTGGTGCTGTCGAGCCGGCCGCCAAGCCCCGTTTCAATGACGGCGACATCGACAAATGAATCGGCGAAATACTTGAAACAGAGCGCGGTCGTAATCTCGAAGAAAGAGAGCCGGTTTTTGATAAAATACGGCTTCCACTCCGTCAGGAAACCGAATACATATTCCTTGGGGATCATCTCCCCGCCGATCTTGATCCGCTCCCGGAAATCTTTTAAATGAGGCGAGGTGAAGAGCCCCGTCCTGAGACCGGTGGCGGCGAGCGCCGACGCGAGCATCGAACTCACCGAGCCCTTGCCGTTGGTCCCGGCGACGTGGATGCTGCTGAACCGCCGTTCGGGATGCCCCAGGGCCTCGCAGAAAGCCGTCATCCGCTCCAGGCCGGGCTTATAGGCGCCCGGGACGAATCCGTCCTTCTGGACAGACGGGAACAGCGTGAAAATCTCCTCCAGCAACGCGTTGTATGCACTCTCCTTATATTCCATAGAAATAACCGTTCAACTCTACAAAAATAATGATTTAATTTGTATATTTGCACATAAACACATGATTAATGGGAGGAACTTCTTCACTTCTTCGACGGAAATTTATCATTGACGGGGAGCACCGGGCCGTGACGCCTTACCGGATGCTGCAGGAGTGCTCGCGGGAAGGACTCTCCGACGAATCGGAGGACCGGGAAGAAGGCCAGGCGGTCGATGAGACCCTGGACTTATTCCCTTCCAATTTCGTCTTCGACAGCGCCCGTATCCAGGATTACCTGGCCCTGACGGCCTCCAGGATCGGTTTCCGAAGGGCCGTTCCGCCGGTCTTCGCCGCTTCCTTCACCCGCGGGAGGGTCGCCAAGGCCCTGCTGGATGCACTCTGGATGAGCGGCCGGTTCACGCTGGAAGACCTCGCCCTCCGGGCGGAATGGAAATGGAACACTGCTCCCGTCGGGCAGCTCGCATCCCTGTACAATTCCATCGAGGCGGCCACGTCCTACATCGACGCCCTGGGCCTCTTCCTCGACGAATGGACCTTTACGGAGAATCCCGGCGGACGGAGCCTCGTCACCTTCAAGGCCGCAGATGCCGACAAGCCCAAGTTGGGCCGGAAACGCCTCTGCCCCGCAGCCCTTTCCGGAGATCCGTCCAGCTGGATTATCTATATCCCGTTCGATTCCTGTGAATTCCGACTCGGCGGAAGCGTGCTTTCGGAAGAGACCGACGCCCGTTCTTCCCTCGGGCCCGACATCTCGGATGCCGACTACTTCATCGACTGCTTCGAGGTGGTGCGCGAGATGGTGGAGGACGACATCGCCATCGCCGGAGCCACCGTCTGTGACGGCGGTCTCCTGACGGCCCTCAAGGGCATTTGCCGGGACGTGACCGGCGCTTCCGTCGACATCTCTTCCATCCGGGATGCCTACGGGGAACTCCCGGTCCGGATCCTGTTTTCAGAAGTTCCCGGCGTCCTCATCCAGATCCGGGACATGGACTTTGACTATGTCGATGCAGAGCTTATCCTGCAGGACATCGCATATTTCCCGCTCGGGCATCCCGTCCCGGGCAACGGCGGTATCGCCGTCAACTTTGATTCCAAAAGCGGAGTCGCCGGCATCCTTCAGTCATTGCTGACGGGCCAGGTCTCCGAAGGAGAAGACTGATATGAGCCCCAGACCCAAAAAGAAACTTCCCAAGATTTTCGTGCTCGACACCAACGTCATCCTGCACGACCACCGTGCCATCCAGCAGTTCAAGGACAACGACATCGTCATCCCGATCGCCGTCGTCGAAGAGCTCGACAAGTTCAAGAAAGGCAACGACGCACTGAGCTTCAACGCCCGCGGCTTCATGCGGGAGATCAACCTCCTCACCGAAGGGCGTCCCTTCGGCGTGGACGGCGTCCCCCTCGGCAAAGGCCAGGGCAACATCAAGATCGAGCCGAGCCATCCCTTCCCTCCGGAGCTGAAGGAACTCTTCATCGACGACATCCCCGACCACCGGATCCTCGCCACGGCCATCTGGGTGAGAGACAACCACCCGGGACGCTTCACCGCCCTCGTCACCAAGGACATCAACCTCCGGCTCAAGGCCAAGGCCGCCGGCATGGAGGCGCAAGACTACCTGACCGACCGCGTGGAGGACGAGAAACTGGACATCGTATCGCAGGAGGTGGAGATCATCGATTCCATTCCGGAGACGCTCCTGCAGAAACTGGAATTCGGCCAGGACAACAGCATCGTCCCGGAGAAGGCCGGCCTCGGGACGCCCAAGCCCAACCAGCTCTATAAATTCAAGCGCAAAGGGTACGATACGACGGTAACGGCCCGGTATGATGCGAAGGGCGGCGTCATCCGCCTGGTCCGCAGCCATGAGGCTTACGGCATCCGGCCCCGCAACGACGAGCAGAAATTCGCCCTCGACGCCTGCCTGAATCCTAACATCCAGCTGGTCTCGCTGACCGGCGGCGCCGGGACGGGCAAGACCCTCATCGCCCTGGCTTCCGCCCTGGAGCAGGAAAAAGACTTCGACCAGATCATCCTTACCCGGCCCACCGTCACGCTCGGCAACCAGGACATCGGCTTCCTCCCCGGCGACCAGAAATCGAAAATGTCGCCCTTCGTGCAGCCGCTGATGGACAACCTGGAAGTCATCAAGCGGATCTTCAAACCCGGCAGCAAGCAGGCCCTGAAGATCGAAGGCTTCCTCAAGGACGAGAAACTTCTCATCTCTCCGCTCGCCTACATCCGCGGACGCAGTCTCGGGAAGGTTTTCTTCATCATCGACGAAGCGCAGAATCTCACGCCGCACGAGATCAAGACCATCATCACCCGGGCCGGAGAGGGCACCAAGCTGGTCTTCACGGGCGATATCTTCCAGATCGACCAGCCCTACCTGGACCAGTGGTCCAACGGCCTTGCGCACTTGTGCGAAAAGATGGACGGACAGGCGCTTTACCAGCATATCTTCCTCCGCAAAGGCGAGCGCAGCACGCTGAGTGATCTCGCCGCTAAACTATTGTAACAGAAAATTAAGCGATAAATGCAAATTCGTTACTGATTTTTCACCAAGTTCCACGTTTTTTTTGTAAATTCGCACGGCTTTTCAGAGAAATCTATTTTTTTATCACATTTAACGTATATGAACGA
This sequence comes from uncultured Bacteroidales bacterium, assembly GCA_947165305.1. Lineage (GTDB taxonomy): Bacteria > Bacteroidota > Bacteroidia > Bacteroidales > UBA932 > Cryptobacteroides. The sequence goes on along the minus strand of CAMUZW010000021.1, from coordinate 10,378 downwards.
CATTAAGAAAAGAGTCTATCGCTTTGGTGGCAAAACAGCCGAAGGCGACGGAAAAATGCGCGAGCTCCTCGGCGGCAAAGGTGCAAACCTCGCCGAAATGAGCCTTCTCGGAATGCCGGTTCCCGCCGGTTTTACCATTACCACCGAATGCTGCACTGAGTACTATGCCCTCGGCGGCGGCTACACCCAGCAACTCAAGGACGACGTGGCCGAAGCCCTCAAGGCGACCGAGGCCATCATGGGCAAGAAATTCGGTGATGAGAAGGATCCCCTCCTCGTGAGCTGCCGCAGCGGCGCCCGGAGCTCGATGCCCGGCATGATGGACACCATCCTCAACATCGGTCTCTGCTCCAAGACCATCCCCGGCATGATCGAGAAGACCGGCAACCCCCGCTTCGTGTATGACGCCTACCGCCGTCTCATCATGATGTACTCCGACGTCGTAATGGAGAAGGCCGAAGGCATCGAACCCGCCGACGGCCAGGGTATCCGCCAGCAGCTCGACAAGATGATGAGCGATGTAAAGGAAGCCAAAGGTTACAAGAGCGACACTGAACTCACGGCCGAAGAACTCCGCGACCTCGCCGAGGCCTTCAAGGTCCGGATCAAAGAGGTGCTTGGCGTAGAATTCCCCGACGATGCCCAGGCCCAGCTCTGGGGCTCCATCGGTGGCGTGTTCAAGTCCTGGAACGGCAAACGGGCCATCCGCTACCGCCAGATCGAGCACATTCCCGATGACTGGGGCACGGCTGTCAACGTCCAGTCGATGGTGTTCGGCAACATGGGTGAGACTTCCGCCACCGGCGTAGCCTTCTCCCGCAACCCTGCCAACGGCGACAATAAATTCTATGGTGAATGGCTTATCAACGCCCAGGGCGAAGACGTGGTTGCCGGTATCCGCACCCCGAACCCGCTCAACGAGGCGACCAAGAGCGAGAAGAACAAAGACCTCGCTTCCCTCGAGACCGCCATGCCCGAGGTGTACAAGGAGCTCGACGATATCCGTCAGCGCCTTGAGGAGCACTTCCATGACATGCAGGACATCGAGTTCACCATTCAGGAAGGCCACCTCTGGATGCTCCAGTGCCGCATCGGCAAGCGTACCGGTCTCGCCGCCCTCCAGATGGCCTGCGACATGCTCGACGAAGGCATGATCGACGAGAAGACCGCCCTGAAGCGTCTCTCCCCCGCCCAGCTCGACGAGGTGCTTCACCCGATTCTCGACCCCGCGTCCGAGAAGAAGGCGACGGCCGTCGCACAGGGCCTGCCCGCTTCTCCGGGCGGCGCCGTGGGCCGGATTGTCTTCACCCCCGAAGACGCCATCGCTTTTGTCGAGGCCCAGAAGGCCAAGGCCAAGAAAGACCGTGAGGAATGCATCCTGGTCCGTGAAGAGACCTCCCCGGAAGATATCGACGGCATGCACGCTTCGGTGGGTATCCTTACCGAGCGCGGCGGCATGACCTCCCACGCGGCCCTCGTAGCCCGCGGCTGGGGTAAGTGCTGCATCGTCGGCTGCGACGCCATCAAGATCAACTTCGCCGACAAGACCCTCCGTTTCGCCGGCTGCGACAAAGTCTTCAAGGAAGGCGACCTCATCAGCCTCAACGGTGCGAAGGGCCTCGTCTATGACGGTGCCATCGCCACGATGGACGCCTCCGAGAACCCGCTCTTCACGAAGTTCATGAGCCTGTGCGACAAATATCGCAAGCTCGGCGTCCGCACCAATGCGGATACACCCGAGGACGCCACCCGCGCCCTTAAGTTCGGTGCCGAAGGCATCGGCCTGTTCCGTATCGAGCATATGTTCTACGGCCGCAACAGCGAGACTCCGCTCTCCAAGCTCCGCAAGATGATCCTCTGTGACACCAACGAAGAGCGCAAGGCCGCCCTCGCCGAGCTCGAGCCGTATATGAAGGCCTCCGTCAAGGAGACCCTCCGCGTCATGGACGGCAAGCCTGTCGTCTTCCGTCTGCTGGATCCGCCGCTCCACGAGTTCGTCCCGAAGAGCGAAGACAAGAAGGAAGAAATCGCCAAGGATCTCGGCGTCTCCGTCAAGGAAATCGAGAAGAGGGGTGAATCCCTCCACGAGGTCAACCCGATGATGGGCCACCGCGGCGTCCGTCTCCACGTGAGCTTCCCGCTCATCGCCGAGACCCAGTACAGGGCCATCTTCACCGCCACCGCCGAACTCCAGAAGGAAGGCCTGCACCCGCATCCGGAGATCATGATTCCGGTCACTATCTCCGCCCGCGAGCTTAGCTTCCAGAAGGCGATCTGCGAAAGGATCAAGGCCGAAGTCGAGGGTGCCACCCGCGAATACATCCACTACCAGTTCGGTACGATGATCGAGATCCCGCGCGCAGCGCTGACCGCCGACAGGATGGCCCGTGCCGCCGAGTTCTTCAGCTTCGGCACCAACGACCTCACCCAGATGACCTTCGGCTTCAGCCGCGACGACATCGGCACCTTCATGGGTGACTATCTCGGCAACAAGATCCTCGATTCGGATCCGTTCCAGACCATCGACACCAAGGCCGTCGGCCAGCTCGTGAAGATCGGTGTGGAGAGCGGACGCAGCACCCGTCCCGGCCTCACCTGCGGTATCTGCGGTGAGCATGGCGGTGATCCTGCCTCCATCAAGTTCTTCAACTCGATCGGAATCGACTACGTATCCTGCTCGCCGTTCCGCGTGCCTATCGCCCGCCTCGCTGCGGCCCAGGCCGCGATTGACGCCGAGTAAGATCGTCTGACGTATTTGACCGGAAGGAGTCTGTCCGAGCGACAGACTCCTTCTTTTTTATAGATCCAGGACGAAGATGCGGATAAGGGCGTTGCCCATTTTACGGAAAGCGGACCAGTGACGGATGTCTTCGTACGTCACTTCCGTGCAGTGCTCCATCTGCCGGGAGAACTGTTCCTTGAGAAAAGCAGCCGTACCGCGGTCATAGAAGTAGACATTGTCCTCATAGTTGATGATAAGACTGCGGTTGTCCAGGTTACAGGTACCGATGGCAGAGAAATAATCATCCGTAACAAAGACTTTGCTGTGGTCGAAGATGCCGGTATCAAGGTAAATCCTTACGCCGGACCGGATGCAACGGCGGAAATAGGAGCGGTTGGCGGCATTCATGAACCAGACATCCGAATTGAGCGGAAGAATCAGACGGATGTCCTTCCCGCGGGCGGCGGCGTCGCGGATGGCTTTCAGGACGGGCCGGGGCGGGCAGAAATACGGCGACTTGGCGTAGAAATAGCTATCCGTGCTGTCCAGCGCAGACACATAAGAATCCATCAGGGGATAATACCGGTGCCTTTTTTTAGGGAAAGGATGCGAAGCGACCAGCTGCAGGACCGTTCCGGCAGAATCCGCTTCCGCCCAGGTCAGTGCCGGATCCGGATCACCGCCGGTAGCCGTCCATGTCTCCTCGAAAAGCCCTTCCAGGGCCGTCACGACGGGTCCCCGCATCCGGAGATGAGTATCTGTCCAAAGGGAAAAGCCTTCTTCGGAAAGATTCATGCCCCCGGTGTAGCCGACCGAGCCGTCAAAAACGGCAATCTTGCGATGATCGCGGTTGTTGATATGCCCCAGGGCCCGCAGCGGACGGGAAGCCGGCGTAAACGGACGGACATCCAGGCCGGCATGCCGCATCTCCTTGTAGAACCGGCGCGGGACACCCATATTGATGAGATTGTCGTAAATGAGACGCACCGAAACACCTTCCCGCACGCGGTCCACCAGGTCTTCACGAAGAACGAAGCAGAGTGAATCGTCGCTGAACCGGTAGTATTCCAGCCGGATGCGGTCCCGGGCGGTGCGGATATCTTCCCGGAGCAGGTCGTATTTCCGCATCCCGGAGGTCAGGATTTCGAAGGTGTTGCCCCGTGTCGGCACCTCGTACCAGTTGCAGGCCATTCGTTCGGCAAGCGGACGGTACTTCGGGGCGATGTCACCATAGGCCTCGGCGGGACATAATGAATCTGGCGGAGCCAGAAGCCCCGCCATTGTGAGAATAACCGTCAGGACCGTGCTCAACGGCGCTTCTTTCGGGAATCCTTCTGGTCGTCGATCTTATCTTCGATTTCGTCGATCCGGTCGTCGATCCAGTCTTCGAGCGCGTTGGAGATCTTGCGGCCGCCTTTCGGATGATCGCTGACCTGGTCCTCGATTTTGCTGAGGCGGTCCTTGATCTGTTTGCACTTGGCGTTGTTGCCGCTGCTGTAAGCGCTTTCATACGAACGGAGGATGCCGCGGATACCATAATACGATACGAGATCCTGGACAGAAGGATCATCCGGGAATACGGCTTTTTCTTTCTTGGGTTCCTCCTTCTTCACCTCTTCCTCCTGTGCAATGACGGCATCCAGGCGCAGCCGGACGGAGGACGCCCCGGCGACGATACCTGCAGCGGTCTTTTTGTCGAGTTCGGAGGAGGACGAATAGATGACATTGCGGGCCGGCTTTTCTTCGTCGTTCAATACGGGAAGGAGCGACATGACATCCTGGCCGAGGAGGTCGAAGCCATCGTTAAGACGGCTTCCGGCCGCATTCAGAAGATCCAGCGAAGAGGAGAGCACGTCGACCTTCTCGTCCGTCACCTTCCGGAGAGGCACCGTAGCACAGACAGTCCATTTCCCCGCAGGGGTCTGGACAGCGGCCACCTTGACATCCGCCGCAGGGGCGAATGTCTTGAACCCCGACCCGACCGTCTCGACGTCATATGAACTGATCAGTTTCTCTGAAGGAGCCTGGTTGCAGGCGACAAGCAGCAAGGCAGGCAGCAGGAGGGAAAAGTATTTTTTCATGTGTCTATGGGAATTAATATTTGTTCAGGGGACGGCCGCTGGTGAGCATGTTGACCTTGTGCTTCACACTGCGGAGGATATCGAGGTATTCGGGTGCGGTGAGGTCGTCGGCGTATCTCTCGACGGCGCTCAGCACCGTGTCGATCAGGGCGACGATCTCTTTCATGTCACGCTCCTGGAAGCCGCGGGACGTTACAGCCGGCGTTCCGACGCGGATGCCGGAGGTCTGGAACGGAGAACGGGTGTCGAAGGGGACCATGTTCTTGTTAACGGTGATGTCGGCCTTGACGAGCTCTTTCTCGGCCATCTTGCCGGTCACGCCCGGGAACTTGGGACGGAGGTCGATGAGCATCAGGTGGTTGTCCGTTCCGCCGGATACGACTTTATAGCCCTTGGAGATGAAAGCCTTCGCCATGGCGTCGGCGTTGGCCTTGACCTGCTTCTGGTAAGAAACATATTCGGGTTGCATCGCCTCATAGAAGGCCACGGCCTTGGCGGCGATCACATGCTCGAGGGGGCCGCCCTGGACGCCCGGGAACACATACGAATCGATGACCTGGGACATCATCTTGACCTCGCCCTTGGGCGTAGTGAGGCCGCGGGGATTGACAAAATCCTTGCCGATCAGGATGATGCCGCCGCGCGGACCGCGAAGGGTCTTGTGCGTCGTGGAGGTGACGATATGGGCATATTTGACAGGGTTGTCGAGCACACCGGCTGCAATCAGACCGGCGGTGTGGGCCATGTCGATCATGAGGATGGCTCCGACCTTGTCGGCAATCTCCCGCATCCGTGCGTAATTCCATTCGCGGGAATAGGCGGAGGCTCCGCCGATGATCATCTTCGGCTTCTCCTCCAGGGCGATCCGCTCCATCTCGTCATAATCGATCAGACCGGTCTGCTCGTCGAGACCGTAAGGAATGGGATGGAAGAGAAGGCCGGACGCGTTGACCGGACTGCCGTGGGTAAGATGTCCGCCGTGGGCGAGGCTGAGACCCATGAATTTGTCGCCCGGCTGCAGGACGGCCATCTCGACGGCCATGTTGGCCTGGGCGCCGGAATGCGGCTGGACATTGGCGTATTCGGCCCCGTAAAGTGCCTTGACACGGTCAATGGCCAGCTGCTCGATCTGGTCGACCACTTCGCATCCACCGTAATACCGCTTTCCGGGATAACCTTCCGCGTATTTGTTAGTACATACGGACCCCATGGCCTCGAGGACCTGGTTCGATACATAGTTCTCGGACGCAATCAATTCCAGACCGGCGAACTGCCTGTCCCGTTCCTTCTTGATCAGATCGAATATCTGTAAATCTTGTTTCATAATGTCCACGTTTGCAACATCTACAAATTTACGGAATTATTTTGTAATTTTGCAACTATGCGGTGGAGGAAACTTTTAAACATCGAACTGAACCGCGTCAGCGCGGAACAGTTCAAGGCCCTGCCCCCTTCCGGGCTGGCCGTGGTGCTGGATAACATCCGGAGCGCACACAATGTCGGGGCGGTCCTCCGGACGTCCGACGCCTTCCGGATCGACAAAGTGCTCCTGTGCGGCATTACCCCCGTCCCACCCACGCCGGAAATCCACAAAGTCGCCCTCGGAGCTGAATCCAGCGTTGCCTGGGAGCACTTCGGCAACACGCTGGACGCCGTTGCCAGGCTGCACGGGGAAGGATGGACCGTCCTCAGCGTCGAGCAGACCGTAGGGTCGGTGTCGCTGGAGTCCTTCATCCCCGACCCCGAAAAGAAATACGCCCTCGTCTTCGGCAGCGAGGTCGGCGGCGTCGACCAGGCCGTCGTGGAGGCTTCGGACGGCGTACTGGAGATTCCGCAGTTCGGCACCAAGCACTCCCTCAACATTTCCGTCTCCGCCGGCGTCGTCCTCTGGCATTTCACCCTTAAAAATCTCTCGCGATGAAACGCATCCTTCTCATCCTCGCCGCAGGCATCCTGCTGCTTTCCTGCGCCGGCAATCCGGAAGAACAGATCGAATCTTCCCTCAAGCAGATCCAGTCCACCCTTCCGAAAGACCTCGGATCCGGGGTTACTTACGTACAGGCCCGTTATGAGAAGGATTCCCGTACGATCGTATTCGGCTATACGGTAGAAGGTATTACGGAGCCATTCCCCCCGGATGCGCTCGACGTTCTCAAGCAGGTGACGCTTCTCTCGCTCAACGACCCTTCCGTCGCAGCGGACCCCATCTGGAAACTGGCCGCAAAGGCACATGCCACCTTCCGGTACGAATACTGCCTGCCGGATGGCTCTCCGGCAGGCAGTTACTCGCTGTCAAAACGGGAATATGCCCGCTGATTACAGCTTATTCCAGTAAACCGTCTCACTAATTCCCAGCAGACTGCCCTTGACGGCCAGATGGCCGTCCGGGAGGAAGCGGAGTACCACGTGGGCCCTGATGCCGCGCAGGGGATCATAAATCTTGGTCTCTCCCCACTGGTTTTTCTCCGCGTTGTAGCGGAGCCCGTCCATCAGCACAATCCGGTCACAGGGCGTATTGCGCAGGGCCTTATTCGGGTTTTTGTTGTCTTTGCGTTTCTCGCCCGTCGCAGGATCTACGGCATCCTTCACCCAGATCACCCTGGTGATGTACGTCCCGTCCTGTTTCCTGGTTATCCGGGCCTTGAATTCATATCCGTCCTGGGAGGAGCTATAAGTCCCCACAATGGCATCCGCCGCATCCTGGGCCGATAGCGTCCAGGCAAACAGCAGGGAGAAAAGCAGTGTCAGCAATTTTTTCATAGTCGTTATTTTATCCGGCTCCGGTAACGGTTGACGGCAAGGCGATAGGCAATCTGCCGGTCCGTCAAAGTTTCCCGGGCCGATGTTACGGAAAGCTGGGTTTGCAAAAAGTCTGCCGAAGTGACTTCACCCGCATCGTAGCGGATCCGGATCCGCGAAAGGGTATCTTCAGAGAGCGCCAGCGCCTCTTCGGCCAGGCAGAGTTCGTCCCAGGCCGTCTCGACCTCCTGGTACAGCATCCGCTCCTGTAAACGGAGCCGCGTCGTCAGGAATTCCCGGTCTGCGGCCGCCTTCTGCACCGCATATTCGTAGCGCCGCGCACGGATGACTGCCTTGGGAATATCCGTCAGCGGAATCTTGACAGTGGCGAAAAGAAGGCCGTTAAAAGTACCCTCCTTCGGGGCCATCAAGGCCGAATAGCCATAACCGCCCCCCACGGCGACCTCCGGGAGCAGTTCCCCGACAGCCATCTTCTTTTCTTGCCGGCGGGCCTCAACCTGGAGGAGCAGGAGACGCTGTTCTTCCGTCCCGGAAAGGTCCGGAAAATCTTGTAATACCTCCCGGGGAGGCGGAAGGATTCCGAGGGAATCCGTCAGTATAATCGATCCGAGATCGAGATAGCGGTAGGGATAACCGATCTCGTCCAGCAAGTCCATCTTCAGCAGGGAGATTCCACCTTCCAGCCGGCGGATGCCGGCGGACAGTTCATTGCGCTTGAGCGACAGCTGGAGCACCTGCGGTTCGGTAGCCAGGCCGGCGTTGCGGGCGCTGGAGACATCCTTTGAGAGGGAATCCAGGAAGGAGGTCGTTTCCAGGAGCGTCTGCCGCTTCTGCTCAAGGGCAACGATGCGCCAGTATTTGTTCTCCACGCTGTCGCGCAGGTCGCGATGCAGGATGCTGTCCTTCAGGACGGCCGCCTCCAGCCCCAGGTCGGCCAGGCGGTTTCCCGCCCGGATCCGGCCGCCCGCATAGACGGGCTGCATCAGGGTAGCGGCCGCACCGTATCCCCATTTGAGCGTCGAATAGGAAGGCGTAATCCCGTTCTCGCGGGCGATGGCTCCCAGGGACGTATTGAGATCGTTGGCCGCGTCGCTGTTGCCCAGCACATCCTTCAGGGTGATTTCCAGCAGCGGATGAAGGGCGCGGTAGCCGAAGGCGGAGACGCTGACCTTCGGAAGGTATTCCAGCCGGGCCTCCGTACGCTGCGCCCGGGCGGAGAGGATGTCAAGGGATGAATTTTTCGCCGGGACATTCTCGCGGGCGCCATAATCCAGGCATTCCCGCAGGGAGAGCGTCTGCGCCGGTGAAGCCTGTACAGTCAGCAAGAGGATAACGGGAAGGATATATCTTTTCATGACTTGTCGGCTTTTTTGTTGAGCTGCCAGTAGGACACCGGCATGATCAGGGTGATCAGGAAGATGGTCAGCAGGGTCCCGAAACAGATCGTCACACCCATCGGCATCCACAGAAGATCCCCGCTCAGGATCATGGGGAGGACACCGAGGGCCGTCGTGCAGGAGGTCAGGAAAATGGGGCGCATCCGCCGCTCTCCGGCATGATAAGCGGCATCCCGGACGCTCTCTCCCCTGCTGAAACGGGCCTCCTCGGCAAACTCAAACAGCAGGATTCCGTTGCGGACGATAATGCCGACGAGCGAGATCAAGCCCAGCACAGCCGTGATACTGAAGTCAAGGCCGAATACCCACAGGCCCAGGGAAGCCCCGAACAGGCAGAGCGAACTGAGCGCCATGGTCAACAGGGCCAGCGACGCCTTGCGGAAATGCAGAAGCAGGAAAATGAAGAGGATGCTGCACGCCGCAAAGAAAGACCATCCGATCTCGGGAATCACTTGTTCGTTGACGGAAGTCAGCCCGCCATACACGATCTCGACGCCTTCCGGCAGCGAGGGTTCGATTTCATCCCGGACATACTTGCGGAGCTTCTTCTCCACCGCCGGCTGGCTGACGCCGAATTTGAGGTCACAATATGCGCCTGCACTCTTTGTGCCGCCCTCCCGGCACAGGCGGTCCAGCTGCCACCCCGGTGTCACGGAAGCCACTTGCCGGAGCGGAACGCTCACCGTGGGAACCGCGGTGGGGACCCACTGGTCGCCAAGCGTGCGATAGACCGCTTCCTCACCGGAGGTCTCGCTGTAAATATTGACCGGGACCGCCCGGTCATCCTCCCAGAGCGTCGCGATGGTCTCGCCGCCGAAAGTCCCGCCCAGCGCCAGGGACAATAAGGCTTTCGACACGCCGAGCCGGGAGGCCTCATCCCCGTCCAGGGTGACATCCACCACCGGCGCCCAGTCCTCTGCATCGCTGTGGACCCACTGTGTCTCGGCGGGAAGCGAGCGAAGATACGCCGCCGCTTTCTCCACCGCCGGCAACAGGTCTTTCCGGTCAGCACCGCGGAACTGTACCGATATGGGAGCATCCACCGGCTGGTAGTCCATCTGCTTGAAACGGATTTCCGCATCGGGGAACACATGCTCATACTTGCGTTCACACTCACGCAGGACCTGCTCCGTCGCATGGGTAGAACGTGTCGTCACGATCAGCTGTGCCGTCTGGGGAGACGGCAGGATGGGGGTATAGGTTGCCGAGAAACGGGGAGCTCCCGTACCGACGAAGGCGGTGACGGAGAGGACGCGGTCATCCGAGCGCAAGATCTTTCCCAGTGAATCGGCCCGCGCACGGGTAGTACGGACACTTATGCCCGGACGCTCATACATTTCGACGACAAAGTAATTGCGGGCGGCTTTCGGCAGCATCTGGATCTCGAGCCGGGAAAACATCAGCGCGCCCAGCACAAG
>CAMUZW010000020.1 GCA_947165305.1 uncultured Bacteroidales bacterium | reverse complement strand
AATGCCCCCCTGATACGGGCTGACACGGCCTTCCCGGAACTGTTTTTCTTTCTGCTGGTAGTTCTTCATCCGGAAGATGAAGTTCTCGACCTCGACGTTCTTGATCTCGAAGATCTTGCCGGGTTCTTCTTTCTTCCGCTGTTTTTTCTCCTCCAGGTTGAAGATCCGCTGGAGGTTGGTCATGCCCGGCCGGTCGATGGTCGTGTCAAGATTGGGCTCGATGGTGAGGTTGAATTCGGCGTGGCGCACGATGGCCCGCTGCATCACGACCCCTTCGCCCCGGAAGATGGATTTGAGCGACAACTTGACGGCGGCATAACCGACGTAGGCGAATGTGTCGCCACGGGTGGCCAGGGAATCCCTGTCCCAGATGAAGGGCTCACGGTCTGTAACGAGGGCGTCCCGGACGATGACGGTGCTGAAGGGGAGCAGTGAGATGCTGCCGACAGAGATGTCGCCGTCGAAGTGTCCTCCCATCTTCTCGATCACCTTGTCGAGGACTTTCTTCTGCACGGATTCGGTCTGCAAGGCCACCATGGCCCCGCAGAGCAGCAGCAGAATCACGCCCAGGATGATTCCCGTTATTTTCAGGGCCTTCTTCACCGCCTGTTAATAACTCTGTTTAAAACTTACAAATATAACCAAAATAACTCGAACTGGCAAGCCCGCCTTTTGTCGCTCCATGGCGCGATGCGGAAACCGTTGGGTATAAGATATTTATGCAAAACCCTCTGCCTCGAAAAGGGCAGAGGGTTTTGTGTAAGGCATTCATGGCCAGCGCGTCACGCATCGCAGCTGTCAGAAGTCCGCCATGCGGCTGACGGGGGCGACGTCGAGCGGGGCGCGCTCGCCGGCCAGGTAGTGGTAATAGCCGGCGATGGCGATCATCGCGGCGTTGTCGGTCGTGTACCGGAATTCCGGTAAATAGGTGTTCCAGTGCCGCTTGCGGCCCTCCAGCGTCAGGCGTTCGCGGAGGCCGCTGTTGGCCGAGACGCCGCCGCCGATGGTGATCTCGCGGATCCCGGTCTGTTTCGACGCCTTGATGAGTTTGTCCATCAGGATGTCGATCAGGGTCTTCTGGAAACTGGCGCAGAGATCCTCCTTGTTATTTTCCAGGAAGGACGGATCCTTCGCCATTTCGTCCCGGACGAAGTACAGCAGGGAGGTCTTCACGCCGCTGAAGCTGTAGTCAAGCCCGGGGATGTGCGGCTTGGCAAAGGTGAAGCGGAGCGGGTTGCCCTCTTTGGCCAGCCGGTCGATGACCGGTCCGCCGGGATAGCCGAGCCCCAGCATCTTGGAGCATTTGTCAAAGGCTTCTCCTACGGCGTCGTCGATGGTCTGGCCGATGATCTCGTATTCGAGCGGGCCGGACACCTTGACAATCTGGGAGTTGCCTCCGCTGACCAGCAGGCAGAGGTAAGGGAAGGACGGCTCGGAGACGGGCTTGCCCTCTTCGCGGATGAAATTCGCCAGTACATGTCCCTGGAGGTGATTGACCATCACCATCGGAATATCCAGCGAAAGGGACAGCGACTTGGCGAACGACGTCCCCACCAGGAGCGAGCCCAGGAGGCCCGGACCCCGGGTGAAGGCGATGGCCGTGAGGTCGGAAGGCTTGATGCCCGCCTTGGCAAGCGCCTGGCTCACCACCGGAACGATGTTGAGCTCGTGCGCCCGCGATGCCAGCTCCGGCACCACGCCGCCGAAATCCTTGTGCACCTGCTGGGAGGCGATCACGTTCGACAGCAGATATCCGTCCCGGATCACCGCCGCCGAAGTATCGTCGCAGGAAGACTCTATCCCTAAAATAATATCTGCCATGGCATTTCCAGTCAAACGTCCGCAAAGTTAAGACATTTTTGGTTAAATTTGCGGACGATTATGAAAGAATTCGAAATTGCGAAGAAGATCGGGCAGCCGCTGTCGGACGCGGAGGTCCGGGAAGCCGCCGCCCGGGCGCTCGGCGTCAAGGCCGACAGGGTAGGCGCGACGCGTGTGGTACGCCGCTCTGTAGACGCCCGCCAGGATGTGCTGTACCGTTACCGGATCGAGGCATTCCGGGATGGGGAGGAAGTCCCTCAGTATCAGCTACCTGAATACAAAGATGTGCACGGTGCCCCGGAAGTGGGCGTCATCGGTGCCGGGCCGGCCGGCATGTTCGCCGCGCTCAAACTGCTTACGCTCGGCCTCAAGCCCGTCATCCTCGAGCGCGGCAAGGACGTCCACGGCCGCAAGGTCGACATGGCGATGCTTTCGACCAAGGGCGTCGTCGATCCCGATTCGAATTACTGCTTCGGGGAAGGCGGTGCGGGCGCCTTCTCGGACGGTAAGCTCTATACCCGTTCCTCCAAACGGGGCGATATCCGGGAAGTCCTGTACCAGCTGGTCCGTTTCGGCGCCTCGGAGAATATCCTGACCGATGCGCATCCCCACATCGGGACCGACCGTCTGCCCGTGGTTGTGGAAAATATCCGCCACTGCATCGAGGAGCACGGCGGGGAGTATCATTTCGGATGCCGGGTGACGGAGATCCGGAGGATTCCCGGGACAGGCCCGGGAATGACGGAAGGATATGAGCTCGTGGCGGGGGACCGTTCCTGGCGCTTTGCGAAGGTGATTCTGGCGACGGGACATTCTGCCCGCGATATTTACGAACTCTTCCACCGCAACGGCTGGACCATCGAGCCCAAGGGATTCGCCCTCGGCGTCCGCGTCGAGCATCCCCAGTGGATGATCAACCAGGCGCGCTATCACGGTAAATACCAGCCGTTCATGCCGACGGCCGAGTATTCCTTCGTGACGCAGGTCGACGGCCGCGGCGTCTTCTCGTTCTGCATGTGTCCGGGCGGCATCCTCGTTCCGGCCGCCACGACCGACAAGTCCGTGGTCCTGAACGGCATGTCCAACAGCGCGCGCAACTCCAAATGGGCCAACGCCGGCGTCGTCGTGCAGGTCGAGCCGGAGGATATCCCGGAAGAATATGCGCAGTACGGCGTCTTTTCGGTCCTGTATTTCCAGCGGGACGTGGAGCGGAAAATGTATATGTATTCCCGGTCGCTCGTCCGGCGCGACAGCCAGGGAAAGCCCCTCGAGCAGGTCAACCTGCTCCGGGCGCCCGCCCAGCGGATGATGGATTTCTGCCGGGGCGTCGTGTCGAAGGATCTGCCGAAGACATCTTACCATCCCGGCGCCGTGAGCGCTCCGCTGCACGAACTGCTCCCGGAGATCGTCGCCTCGCGCCTCCGGAAGGCCTTCCCGTTTGTCGGGAACAAACTGATCAAGGGCTATTACACCAACGACGCCCTGCTGCTGGGCGTCGAATCCCGCACCTCTTCTCCAATCCGCATTCCGCGCAATGCGGAAACGCTTGCGCATGAGCAGCTTCCGGGCCTGTATCCCTGCGGGGAAGGGGCCGGCTATGCCGGGGGCATCGTCTCGTCCGCCCTCGACGGGATCGCCTGCGCCGTCAAGGCAGCAGGTCAGTCTGCGTAGCGGAGCTGGTATCTATGGTAGGTCCGGATGATGGAATCCACATAGGCGGTCGTCTGCTTGCCTGAGAATGTGCGCATCCGCGGGAGTGCGCGTACGGCGATGCTGTCCCAGGACGTGGCGTCGACGCCGATGGATTTGGCGAAGCGGATGCACTCCAGCAGACGGCCTTCACCGGCGTTGTAGGCGGCCAGGGTAAACTTGACATTCTGGACGGAGTCCTTGCTGTAAGGCTTGAACATCTTCCGCATCCGGCTCATGTGCTCCGTACCGGCCATCACGTTGTAGTCCGGCGAGAAAAGCTGCTCGGCGGAATACCGGTAGGGAATGATCTGCATCAGGCCGATGGCCCCGCGCGGGGACACCACGCTGATCTTGAATCGGGATTCGTGCCGGATGACGGCGGCGACAAGGCGCCAGTCCCATCCGTTCTGCTTTGCGTATCGCTTGATGATGTCGTCGAACGGACTGATCTGGTTGCCTGTCTGCCGGACCCGCAGGAAATCTTTCTTGAGTTTGGGATAGTCTCCTTCCGACACGATGTCGGTGATCCAGGCGTCGAGTGAAAGCAGCTGCCCGGGCTCGTCGGCGCGGATCAGCCAGATGATGCTGTCCCCGATCTCACGGGTGGCGAAGATGCTCTCCGACGGAATGGAGTCAGACATCATGACGGCTACGATGTCCGCGCTCCCGCCGCGGAGGCAGTCGATGGCTTCGAATCCGCTGAAAACAACCTTGGTCGGCGTCCGGGTTTCCTGGGCGTATTTCCGCATCAGGAAGGCGCTCATGCCGCCGTTGATGCCCTTGGTGCCCTTCGTGCTGCCGTCCATCGTGACATAGCACCGGAGGATGGAATCGGCCGGAACGACATTCTCCCGTACGGAGGAATGCCTGGAGGGCCGGGGGACACACACGAGAAAGGCCGCCAGGGTACAGGCCGCGACGATCAGGATCTTCTGTATGCGTTCTTTCCCGGTCATGATGGTTTAACGGGACAGCCGGCCTCCGCCGCTGCCGCTCCTGAGTCCGCCGATCGCACCGCCCAGGCCGCCGCCGAGACCGCCTCCCAGGCCGCCGCCGAGGCCTCCTCCTCCGCCGCCCCCGCCGAATCCGCTGCCGGCCTTGCTGGAGAGGGTCTTCTGTGCGCCGGACATGACGTAGAACGGCCAGTAAATGCCGAATTTGAAGGCCCGCTGGGTGCTGATGTGGTGATGTGCGCTGAAGTAGTCGTGGTGCTTCATCGGCCAGCCCTGCCCGACATTTTCGGCCTTGAAGAAGACGCAGGCGCGCTTCCACTGGAGGTTGATGAAGGCGTCGAAGATGGGGCAGTTGCCGTATTTGAATTCATCCTGTGCAAAGAAAGTTCCCGTGACAGGGTTGTAGGCCGGGGCGTACCAGGGCGTATTGTAGCGGGCATCAAGGCCGATCTGCATCTTCATGACATCGGGCCGAACGATGTTGAACTGTACATAGTAACGGAGCCTGGCGGCAAACATCGGGAGCGGAAGGACGCTCTGGTTCGAAGACAGCTGGAACATCAGGTCGTGGTCGAGATGCACGACTTTCGCGAAGCTGAAATTCTTCTGCAGGCCCACCGTCAGGACGCTCATCGGCGCGTCGTTCTGCTGCGCCATGCCGGCGGTATCATAATAGATATTCCCCTTCAGGAGCGCATACCCCGCATAGGCGTTGAGGTTCCATCGCGGAATGACGAAGGAGGCCTGGAACCTTGTCGTGGATATCTTCCCGAAATCGTTGTTCCACGCATAATGGTTGGAATAGAAGTGCTGCTGGAAATAATCCGGCGTATCGAGCGTCGTGTCGAAGTGGAGGTTGAGGGAGATGGGGCTCTTCTTGTCGCGCCGGAACGGATACAGGCTGAAGGATGCGTTCGCGCCGACATACAGGTCATTGACTTCCTTGCCGACAAACGTGTAATTCGCCAGGGCGTCCCAGGAGATATACTTTGAGAACCGTCCTTCGGCGCCGGCATACACATAGGCGGAGTTCCAGAGGACATTCTTCTGCTTCCGGTACAGGGATGCCGGCTGGATCATGTAGTGCGTGAGCAGCCGGTCGCCCAGACCCGCCTCGATCTTGGATACGATGCCGCCGTCCTTCCAGGGCTGCAGGCGGATGAAGATGCGGTTTTCGAGCTTCATCACCCGGAGCGAATCGGCGCTCTGGGAAGGGTGGAGGTAGAACCGGTCCCCGAAGAAGGAACTGGAAGCTGCGGAAGAAGCGGAAACCTTGTCCGTATAGATTTTGTTGAAGACCGAGAAGTCGGACGAATGCCCGATGAAAGCCGTCGTGATGTCGTCGCTGAGCGAATCCAGCACGAGGGTGGTGTCTTTCCGCGCACGGATCTTATTGATGAAGTTGAAGGGGATCCGGTAGGTCTGGTCGAGGAAGACGGTGTTCTTTTTGATGGTGTTGGCGGCATCGGAGAGCCAGACGCCGATTTCGCGCGCGTCCACGGTCGTGTCCCGAATCCAGAAATTGTCCTGGATACCGCCGTTCTCGCTGCGTATGACCTTGTTGTGGATGAAGCCCCCGTGCACGACGTGCCTCCTTCCGAGCCAGTTTCCGGAAATGACCAGCGTCTTGTTGGCCGTCTTCTCGTTGTTGAGGATGCCGTTGCCGCCGTACCGTTTGTATTCGAAGGTGAGGTTCAGGGCGGGGATGATGTTCTGGGTCGTGAAGATCCGGATGTTGTCGGACGCCTTGGACGAGGTGGCGAACAGGGTTCCGTAGTACTCCAGCTCGGTATAGGGCGTCTTGGTATTGAACATCGGCAGGGTCTCCGGCGAATAGGTCCAGCTCTCGTACGGGGCGAACCAGCTTACGCGGTCCACCGGTTTGCGCTTGAAGTAATTGTAGGTCTCCACGGCGGAACCGGCGACGCCGAGCCAGGCGGCGCCGATGTCTTCCCGCTCAAAGGGATAGTCGTGGAAGTGGTAGTTGAAGGTGGTATCCCAGGATTCGATGATGGGCTTGCCCCAGTTGCGGTCTTCCTTCCAGGAAACCAGCCGCTTGTAGTGCAGGCTGTCGGGAATGGCGTAGGTGTCCAGGATCCGGGGCGTCGCCTCCGTGATGCTGTCGCGGACCTTTTTGAGGCTGTCTTTCCGGTCCATGATGCTGTCCATCCGGTGGATCTTGGCCGGAAGCGCCTGCTCGATGTCGTATTTGCGGCGCTCCTTCCGGCTGAGGGAATTGTACCAGGCATTGAAACGCGCCCGGGCCGTCTCGGTGGAGTCCTTGAGGTAGAGCGAATCGACGACGGGCCAGTCCAGCGAATCGCCCGCCGCCTTGAGGGAATCGACGACGATCCGGTGGGTGAGCGAGTCCTTGACGGCTACGTAGTATTTGTATAGGAACGGGTCTGTAATCTTCAAGGAATCAGGGACTTTCATCGTGTCCCGCGCCATGATGAGCGGGAGGGCGGGCCCTTCATTTCCGCCGAAGAGGGTGGTGTCGTCGTCATCCCATCCGTAATCGTCCACAGGCTTGGGCGTTTTCTTGATGACGGTGTCTTTTACGGAGGCTGTGGAGTCCGTCGCCACGGTGTCTGGAAGCGGGAAAAAGTACAACGCATTGGAGCGTCCCGGACGGTAGTCCGAGGTCCCGACGGTGTGCGCAATGACCATCGCGGTGATTACGGCAGGCACGGATATTTTGCTCCAGACGGCACGCATATCCGACAAAGATAGTTACTTTTTGACGATTCCGCAAACACGGTCCACCGGGGTGGCGTAAATCGAAAGCATCAGGTCTTTGAGGGTGTCGATGTCGCAGGTGTCGAATTTGGACAGGAGGGCGAGGCGCTCCATGAAGGCGCTGCGCTGGGCCGGGGTGTATTTCGAGGCGTATTTGGTCTGTCCGAAACGGATGTCGTGGGCGATGTAATTGTTGGGCCAGAGCTTATAGCCGCCAAGGATCCGGCGGTCCAGGAGTTCGGCCACTTCTTTGTTGAACCGGCTCCGGGTAAATCCGTCCAGGGCCAGCAGGTCTTCCTTGCGGACCGGGTCGCAGATCTCGAAGTGTACGCGGCCCTTGGGGGCGATCAGGCCGGTCAGGATGCTGTTCAGGTCTTCTCCCGGCTTCTTGGTGTAGGTGCCCCGCTGGGAGGATTCGTAGGTCTCCAGCACCTTCAGCACGTCACAGGGCTCCCATTCGTAGGACACGGAGACGGGCACGATGTTGAGCTGGGAAAGGGCTTCCACCTTGTCGTCCGGCCCCGACATGCCGAACATCTTGATGATGCCCTGGTCGGTGCAGTCGTCCCCGTCCTTCGTGCGACCGTTGCGCTGGGCGATCCAAACGTGCTCGTGCTTGACGGTGATGCTGTTGCGGATATAGGCGGAGAGACGCTGCGAAAAAGCGAAGAATTCGCGCGGGGAAGCGGTGGTGGAGGGCCGTTCGACCTTGAACATCTTGTTGGATTTGCCGAAGTCGATGGGCAGTTCGCCTTTCATGAGGTTGGCACCGAAGGTGATCTCGGGGGTGCCCAGACCTTCGAGACGCATCTTCCAGGTAATGATCATCGCGTCAAGCACGATGTCCCGGTGGTTGGAGACCAGAAGATATTTTTGGGATTTGTCCAGTTTCTCCAGGCCCGAGAAGGTGACGCCGTCGGTGGTCTGCCGGATGATGGAGGCGACGCACGGAATCATGAAGGTCTCCTGGAATTCGTCTACGGAACGGGCCGAGAGGAGGATGTCGCGGACTTTCTGGGTGCTCCATTCGGGGAAGAGCCAGGCGGCGACCATCGGGAAGGCCGTATTGGCCGTCAGGCGCTGCATGGCGGCCGGAATCTCCGCGTCGTTATAGGGACGTATGTCTTCAAAAGTATCTGTCATCTTGTAACAAAATGGAACTGTAAAGTATGCAAATATACATATAATACGTCGATTTTTGAATAATTGGGAATTTTTCTTTAAATTTGTATGTTTATAACGAAATGTTTATGGGTGTGAAATATGCTTTGGTTACCGGAGGTTCCAGGGGAATCGGAAGGGCCGTCTGTATCAAGCTTTCCGGGATGGGGATCCCCGTCATCGTGGGATACCGTTCCAATGAGGCTGCGGCAAGGGAGGTCTGCGAGCGTGTCCGGGAGAATGGCGTGGAAGCTGCCATGATGCAGTTCGACGTGGCCGACAAGGCCGGGGTTGAAGCGGCGCTGGATGCCTGGGAACAGGCGCATCCGGATGATTATATCGCCTACCTCGTCAACAATGCGGGCGTCATCCACGACAGCATGATGTTCATGATGACCGACGAGGACTGGTCCTCCGTCATCAATACTTCCGTCAACGGACTGTTTTACGTGACCCGCCGCCTGCTGCCCAAGATGATGGCCCGGGGGCACGGCGGCCGCATCGTCAACATGTCGTCCCTTTCCGGTCTGCGCGGGCTCTCCGGCCAGACCAACTATTGCGCCGCCAAGCATGCCGTCATCGGTGCTACGCGCGCGCTTGCGCAGGAGACCGCGACCCGCGGCGTGACGGTCAACGCCGTCGCGCCCGGTTTCATCGCGACCGACATGACCCGCGGCCTCCCCGAGGACGAACTCAAGAAACTGATTCCGATGCGTCGTTTCGGGCGTCCTGAGGAAGTGGCCGCAGTGGTCGGGTTCCTCTGCTCGGAGGAAGCCGGATACATTACCGGCGAGACCATCAGCATCAACGGAGGACTTTACTAGATGAGGCGGGTTGTCGTTACCGGAATGGGTATCTGGTCCTGTCTCGGGACCAGTCTGGAAGAGGTGAGTGATTCGCTCCGCGAGGGCCGCTCGGGTATCGGCATCGAGCAGGAACGCCTCGCTTACGGCTATCGGTCCGCCCTGACGGGCATTGTCCCGAAGCCCGAACTGAAAGGACTGCTGGACCGCCATCTCCGACGCGGACTGTCCGAGGAGGCGGAATATGCCTATATGGCCGGCGCCCAGGCACTGGGCCAGGCCGGTCTTGACCAGGCTTATCTGGATGCCAACGAGGTCGGCTGCATCTTCGGCAATGATTCTTCGGCGAAGCCGGTCATCGAAGTCGACCGTCTGATGATGGAGAAGCACGATTCGGAACTCCTCGGCCAGGGATATATCTTCCAGTCGATGAATTCCACCGTCAACATGAACATCAGCACGATCTTCCGCCTCAGGGGCATCAACTTCACGGTCAGTGCGGCCTGTGCGAGCGGAAGCCATTCCATCGGCCTGGCGTATATGTTCATCCGCAACGGCCTGCAGGACATGGTCCTCTGTGGCGGCGCCCAGGAGACGAACTACCTTTCGATGGCCTCTTTTGACGCCCTGGGGGCTTTCTCCAAGCGGATGGATGATCCGCAGCGGGCCAGCCGTCCCTTTGACCGCGACCGCGACGGTCTCGTTCCGAGCGGCGGCGCGGCGGCCCTGGTGCTCGAAGAGTATGAGCACGCGGTGGCGCGCGGCGCCGTGATTCTCGGGGAAGTGGTCGGCTACGGCTTCTCCTCCAACGGTATGACGAAAATCAGCCAGCCGAGCGCGGAAGGCTGCGTCCGGGCGATGAGCCGGGCGCTGCAGGATGCCGGCATGACCCCTTCCGACATCGACTATGTCAATGCCCATGCAACCAGTACGAAGCAGGGGGATTTCTGCGAGGCGGAGGCGCTCTCGGCCCTTTTCGGCGGCGGACACACCTACATCAGCAGTACCAAGGGAATGACCGGGCACGAGTGCTGGATGGCCGGCGCGAGCGAGGTCGTGTATTCGCTCCTGATGATGCACGGCGGCTTCGTGGCACCCAATCTCAACCTGGAAAATCCCGACGAAGCGGCTCTTACGCTCCGCTTCGCGCGGGAGACCGTTGAAACGCCGCTGGATATCGTCCTCAGCAACTCTTTCGGCTTCGGCGGCACCAACAGCGCGCTTATTCTGAAAAAAATCTAATCAAACGATATGGAAAGAAAAGAAATTGAACAGAAGGTTAAAGATTTTTTGATCGAGGATATCGAGATCGACGAGGATAAGATTTTCCCCGAAGCCAGGCTCAAGGAAGACCTCGGCATCGACAGCCTCGACTTTGTGGATATCGTCGTGATTGTCGACAAACTTTTCGGCTTCAAGATCAGGCAGGAGGAGATGAAGGGCATCAATACCTTCTCGGACTTCTGTGACTACATCGAAAGAAAGCTTGCCTAGGCGCCATGGGTGAACGTCGCTGGGAAGGATCTACGCACGGGAAAGGATGGATGCACCGCAGCCTCATCGCGATGCTGCGGGTCATCGATGTCCGTGTCCTGTATCTTTTCACCGACATCTTCATCATTCCGTGGTGCATGCTGCGGCCGAGCCGCCGAACCGCGTTCCGCTTCTACCGCGGCGCCATGGGGTATGGATGGTGGAAGGCCGCGTGGTCGGTCTTCCGCAATCATTGCCTCTTTGCGCAGGTCGTCATCGACCGGTTCGCCATGTATGCGGGCAAACGCTTTGATGTCGAGATCGTCGGCCACGACGATTTCAAGACGATGGCCGGACGGGAGGAGGGCTTCGTGCAGCTGAGTTCGCACATCGGCAATTATGAGATCGCGGGCTACTCGATCGTCTCGGACCGCAAGGCCATCTGCCCTGTCGTCTTCGCCGGCGAGAAGGCTTCCGTGATGGAAGGCCGGAGCGAACTGTTCAACCAGACCAATATCCATATGATTGCACTGAAGCAGGATATGAGCCATCTGTTCGAGATCGACCAGGCCCTGTGCCGGGGCGATATTGTCAGCTTCCCTGCCGACCGCTTCATGGAAGGTTCCAAGGTTGTCCGGGTGCCGTTCTTCGGCAAGGAGGCATCCTTCCCACAGGGGCCTTTCAGCGTCGCTACGATGCGGGGTGTGGATGTACTGGCGGTGAATGTGATGAAGGGCGGCGCGAAGAAGTACAAGATCTACCTGACACCGCTTCCGTACGACAGGACGCTGCCCCGGAAGGAGCAGATCCGGCAGCTGGCCGGAGCGTATGTCGCGGAGCTGGAAACCCGCGTGCGGCAGTATCCCCTGCAGTGGTATAACTTTTTTGATTTCTGGGCCTCATGAGACTGGAAGAAGTAACGGATGCATTCCTCCGTACCCTCGACATACACACCGTCCTGCCGCAGCAGGAGCCGTTCGTGATGGTCGGTTCCCTGGTGCAGTTCGCGCTGGATACTTCGACGACCGAAACCCGGATCGCCGAAGACAACCTTTTTGTGGAGGACGGCTTTTTCTCCGCGTTCGGCATGATGGAGAACATCGCCCAGACCTGCGCGGCCCGGATTGGATTCTACAACAAATACATTCTTCTCAAGCCGGTCGAGATCGGCTATATCGGTGCCATCCGGGAGTATGTCGTCTACGGCCTGGCGGAAGCCGGCTCCCTTCTGACGACGACGGTGGACGTGGAAGAAGAAATCTTCGGAATGACGCTGGCCACGGCGACGGTCCGCTGCGGCGACAGGGTGCTGGCGACGGCCCGGATCAAACTTGCAGTCAAGAATGCAGCCTGACAGGAACCCCATACTGACGGTCGAGAAGCCCTTTGCCATCCGCTTCAACGAGGTGGACATGATGGGCGTCGTCTGGCACGGTGCCTACCCGGTCTATCTGGAAGATGCCCGGGAGGCCTTCGGCGCCAGGTACGGCCTTTCGTATCACAGATATATCGCCGAGCGGGTCGCGGCACCCGTCGTGGAGATGAACCTCAGTTACAAGCGTGCGCTCCGCTACGGCATGGAGCCCGTCGTCCGCATCTCCTACAGGCCGGTGCAGGCGGCGAAGATCATCTTTGACTATGAGATCGTCGACCCCGCTGACGGCACGGTCTTCCTGACGGCCCGTACCGTGCAGGTGTTCACGGATTTCGAAGGAAATCTTCTCTGGGATCCGCCGGCATTTTACGAACAGTGGAAAACGCAAATGGGACAGCAATGACCGGGATTCTTTCGACAAATATCATTTCTCCGGTCGGCCTCACGACGGCCGACAACTTCGCGGCCGTCCGCCGCGGGGAGCACGCGATGAAGGACCTCTCCGGCTGGAAGGGGATACCGGTTCGTTTCTGTGCCGGCTGTTTCTCGGATGAGCAGCGGGAAGCCCTGCGCGTCCCCGGTTTCAGCTGGCTCGAATCCATGGTCATCCGCTCCGTACAGGAAGCGCTCGGGCACTGCGACGTAGATCCCGCTTCGCCCCGGACCCTCTTCGTGCTGAGCTCGACCCTGGGGAATGTGGACGAACTGTCTCCCGCTCCTGAGACGGACGGTGATTTCCGCAATTTCGGAGAGTCCGCCCGCAAGGTGGCCCGGTATCTCGGGATCGTGACGGAGCCGGTCGTCGTCTGCAATGCCTGCGTATCCGGTGTCACGGCACAGCTGCTGGCCGACCGCCTGATCTCCGCCGGGCATTATGACCACGCCATCGTCTGCGGCGCCGACACCGTGTCGCCCTTTATCGTGGCGGTCTTCCATTCTTTCCAGTCGATGTCCCCGACGGTCTGCCGGCCCTTCGATATCGAACGGCTCGGCCTGAACCTCGGGGAAGGAGCCTCCACGATAATCCTGGGCCGTGCCGCGGAAGCGGACGGCTGGCTGCTCGTGGACGGCCTGCTCGACAATGACGCTTATCACGTCAGTGCCCCGGATCCCACGGGTGACGGCGTCCGGCGGGTGATCGAAGGCATCCTGGCCGGCCGTGACACCTCGGACCTCGCGACGGTATCGGCCCACGGGACCGGTACCATGTTCAACGATGAGATGGAGTCGAAGGCCCTTGCCGCCGCCGGACTGAGTAACCTTCCCGTTTCTTCCTACAAGGCGTTCTTCGGGCATACGATGGGCGCCTGCGGCGTCCTGGAGACGGCGCTGGCCCTCCATGCGCTGGAACGCGGCGTCATCCTGCCCGCGGGCGGATTCGAAGAGATCGGCGTCAGCGGCCGGATCGACATCAGCGCGGCGGAGCGGACGACGCAGAAGCGTACGCTGCTCAAGATCGTATCGGGCTTCGGCAGCTGCAACGGAGCGGCGCTGTATGTCCCGAAAGGAAGGGACGCCGGTGAAAAGCCCTTGAAAGAAGGGCCCGCCCCGAAGGTGCTGCGCCGGATCCGCATTTCGCCGGAGGCGGTCATCCTGGACGGCGGGAAAGTGCCGGTGGAAGGGACGGGGCAGGCCATGCTGACGGCTCTTTACAAGGACCGTCTCGGCGACAACATCCGCTTCTTCAAGATGGACCCCTTCAGCCGCCTGGTCTATCTCGCCTGCGGACTCCTCCTCAAAGACAACGGCCTGGCGCCGGAATCGCTCGGCATCCTGCTCTTCAGCAGGTCGGGCTCCATCCTGGCGGACCGCAAGCACCTCGGCACCTTCACCGGCGGGGCTGCATTCTATCCCAGCCCGGCCGTGAGCATCAATACCCTACCCAACGTCGTCGTCGGCGAAGTCGCCACCCGCTTCCGCGTGAAAGGGGAGACGACCTTCCTGATCCTTTCCGAAAGGGACGGGACCCTGATGGACAGGATTATCACATCCACGCTCGCAGCCACGGGCCCCGTCACGATGGTGACCGGCTGGGTCGACTGCGGCGAGCCGGATGCCTTCGAAGCTGATTTGCAATTAATTACAACTTTTTAATCAAATATCATGGAAGAACTCATCAATACTCTCAAGCTTCAGATCATCGATGCCCTCAACCTGGAGGGAATGACCCCGGACGAGATCGGGAATGACGATCCGCTCTTCGGCGAGGGTCTCGGACTGGACTCCATCGATGCCCTGGAACTGATTGTCATCCTCGACAAGAACTACGGCATCAAACTCGCGAGCCCGGCAGAAGGAAAGACCGTGTTCAAGAGCGTCGCGACGATAGCTGATTACGTTTCAAAGCACCGTACGAAGTAATGGGCGACACGATCGGCATCACCGGCCTCGGCATCATCTGCGCCATCGGTAACAATACCGGTGAAGTCCTCGGTTCCCTGCTCGCAAAGCGGTCGGGGATCGGTCCGATGAAATACCTGCCGTCCCTGCATACCGAGATTCCCGTCGGGGAGATCAAGCTGTCGACGGAGGAGATGAAGGCGATGCTGGGCGTGGACGAGCCGCTTGCGAGCCGGACGGCCCTGATGGGGGCGATTGCCGTCAGGGAGGCGCTCTCGAATGCCGGTATCAGGGATATTTCCGGGAAACGGGTCGCCCTGGTCTCCGGGACGACGGTGGGCGTGATGGACGTGACGGAAGAGCAGTTCGAGAAGCTCGGCGGAGCGGACCCCGGTATCCCGCACGGCAATGAGTGCGGCAAGAGTACGCTGGATACGGCACGGTATGCCGGTATCGGCGGCGTTCCCTGCTGCACCATTTCGACCGCTTGTTCCTCGGCGCTCAACACGATCATGGTCGGGGCGGACATGCTGCTCCGCGACGAAGCCGATATCGTCATTGCCGGCGGTACCGAGGGACTCAGCAAGTTCCATCTCAACGGGTTCAACACGCTGATGATCCTTGACCGGGAACGCTGCCGGCCGTTCGATGATACCCGTGCAGGGCTCAATCTCGGCGAGGGTGCGGCCTACGTCGTGCTCGAAAAGAACGTTTCCGGTGCGCTGGCTTATGTCAACGGGTATTCCAACCACTGTGACGCCTTCCACCAGACGGCGACGTCCCCGGACGGCGACGGCGCCTTCCTGGCAATGACCGGCGCCTTGCGGCAGGCCGGCCTTCGTCCGGAAGACATCCAGTATATCAATGCGCACGGTACCGGCACGCCCGACAACGATGCCTCAGAAGGCAACGCCTTCCACCGCGTATTCGGCGACCGTCTGCCGGAAATGTCTTCCACGAAGTCCTATACGGGCCATACGACCTCCGCCTCCGGCTCGATTGAGGCCGTGATCTGCGTCCTGGCGATGCGCAACGGATTTACCCCGGCCTCGCTGGGCTGGTCGCATCCCATTCCGGGCGGCGTCATCCCTACGCCGGGGCACACGGGCGTCCATCTGGAGAATGTCATGTGCAATGCTTTCGGCTTCGGCGGCAACGATTCGTCGATGATCTTCGGACAGCACCCGCATCCGCTTGAAAGCGGGAATACCTACGGCATCCGGGAGGTTGCGCGCACGCGTGTCGATACGGACGAAGCGCTCTCCGGCCTGCTCGAATTCTATACGCCGATGGAAGCACGCCGGATGTGCAAACTGATGAAGGCATCCCTGCTCTCCGCCTTCCGCGCGATGCGCGAAGCCGGCATTCCTTGTCCGGACGCCATCATTTCGGCAACCCCGAAAGGAATGCTTGAGACGAGCAACCTCTTCCTGGCGGATATCGTCGCCAACAAAGAGCAGCTCCTGAAACCGACGCTCTTCATGATGTGCACGCACAACACCATTTCTTCCGCCATCGCCATCCGGACGAAGTGCCACGGCTACAACTGCACCTATTCCCAGGGGGAGGATTCCACCTTCTGGGCCATGCGGGATGCCCGGCGCCTTATCGCCTCGGGCGAGGCGTCTTCCGTGCTGGTCTGCTCGTTTGACGAGAACTGCCGGGAAGACGGCAGGACGGCGGATTTCTATGCCGAAAGCGTAATTCTTTTAAGAGATGAATAACTGGCTTCTCCTACCGCTCGCCGTCGTCCAGAGCCTGCTGTTGGCCTCCGGACAGGTCCTGCTGAAGTTCGCGCTCGCGCGGATGCTGCCTTTCTCGTGGACCTTCCCGTTCTGGAAGTCGGTCTTCGCCAACTGGCAGTTCGCCGCCTGCGGCCTGTGCTACGGGGCCGGCAGTATCCTGTGGTTCTATATCCTGAAGCATTTCCCGTTCAGCATGGCTTACCCGATGGTGTCGCTCAGCTATGTCTTCGGCATGATTGCTGCAATCGTGTTCTTCCACGAGCCGGTGAGCCTCGCCAAGTGGCTGGGCGTGCTGCTGATTATGGCCGGCTGTTACTTTATCGCCAAATGAGACGCATCCTTTCCATACTTCTTCTGCTCTGTGCCTTCGGAACGCTGCGGGCCCAGGATGCCGATGCGCTCAAGCGCCGGATCGTCGAGGCGGGCAGCCGGATCACCGGTATTTCCTGCGATTTCGTGCAGACCCGGCAGTCTGCCATGCTGGCCGAAAACGCGGTATCCTCGGGCAGGATGGTCTACCGGAGCCCGGACTATCTGGAGTGGTCTTATCTGAAACCGACGGCGCGGACGTTTGTCTTCGACGGCAGTACGGCGGATCCCGGTAAAGACAAGATGTTCAGGGACCTCGCCCGCCTGATCGTCAGCAGTATCGCGGGCGGCAACATCGCCGACGAAGCGGCCTTCCGCACCGAAGCGGTAAGTGCCGGTGGCGACATCCTGGTCACGATGTACCCGCTCAAGCGGGACCTGAAACGGATGTTTACCTCCCTGGTGCTCCGTTATAAAGCCGATACGCTGGAGGCGACCCGTTTCGAGATGAACGAGGCTTCCGGCGACGTGACCGTCATCGAATTCACCTCCAGCAAGATTACCCGGAAATGAAAGAGATATACACCCTGGATTATGTACGCGAGACGGACGGAGGCTGCGACTGCGGCATCCATCTGGACCCCGGCCACGTTATCTACAAGGCCCATTTCCCGGGCGAGCCGATTACGCCGGGCGTCTGCATCCTGCAGATGGCGGTGAAGATTCTTTCGTCCGCCCTGCAGGCGCCGCTCACGCCCGTGCGGCTCAGGAATGTCAAATTCCTGCAGATTCTCGTGCCGGGCGTGGCGAAGGACCTTGTCTGGCGCTTCCGGGATATCCGCTGCGCGGAAGACACCGTCGACGCCCAGTGCACGCTCTATGCCGGGGAATCCGTTATCGCCAAGATCAGCCTGACATGCCGGAAGTCCTGACAGACACGCAGCAGGCCCTCCGCCGCAGAGGCATCTGCGTCGTAATCCCGACTTACAACAATGCCGGGACCGTCGTCGATGTCGTCACGCGTGCGCAGGTGCAGTGTGCCGATGTCTTCGTGGTCCTGGACGGATGTACCGACGGTACGGAGGCGCTGCTTGCCGCTCTGCCGGAGCCGCCCCGGATGGTCGTCCTGCCCCGGAACGGCGGCAAGGGAAAGGCCTTGAAGGCCGGATTCAAGGCCGCGCTGGCGGCGGGGTTCGCCTACGCTATCACCCTGGATGCCGACGGCCAGCATTTTCCGGAGGATATCCCGCTCTTCCTGGAAGCCAACCGGGCGTATCCCGGCGAGCTTATCGTAGGGGAGCGGCAGGGGCTCCGGAATGCGGAACGCTCGAAGGGCAGCCGGTTCGCCAACGCGTTTAGCAATTTCTGGTTCTTCGTCCAGACGCTCCGTCCGCTCAAGGATACCCAGACGGGCTACCGGCTCTATCCGCTCAAATCCCTCCGCGGGCTGTCGCTCCTGACCTCGCGCTATGAGGCGGAACTCGAACTGCTCGTCTTTTCGTCCTGGCATGGCGTCGGGATCAAGATCCTCCCGGTGAACGTATATTATCCGCCCCGCGAAGCGCGCGTTTCGCACTTCCGCCCGGGGCGGGATTTCCTCCGGATCACCCTCCTCAATACGGTACTGTGCATCCTGGCCGTTGTCTACGGGCTTCCGCTGACCATCGGTCGCTGCATCTTCAGGTTTCTGTGGTCCGCACTGGCCTTTGCGGCCTTCGCCGTCACGACCGTCGTCTTTGTGACGCCGCCCGTTTTCTGGTATCTCAACATCGGCGGGAATTCGCAGCGGAAGAAAGAGGAAGTTCACCGTTTCATTTACCGGATGGCCCGTTTCGCAGTTTACGGGCTGCGTTTCCCGGGGGTGAAATACAGTTTATGCAACGAACCGGGTGAAGATTTTACCCGTGCGTCCATCCTGCTTTGCAATCACCAGTCGCACCTCGACATCCTGCCTGTGCTGGCCCTGTCACCCAAATTGGTCCTGGTGACGGCGGACTGGGTCTGGAAGAACCCTTTCTATGGCTATGTGATCCGCAACGTCGATTATCTGCATGCCTCGGAAGGGGTTGAAACGCTTCTTCCTAAGATCCGCAGCCTGCTGGACAGCGGCTACACGATCGCGATGTATCCCGAGGGGACGCGCTCCCCGGACGGCCGTACCGGGCGGTTCCATCAGGGTGCCTTCCATATCGCACGGGACCTCGGAGCCGATATCCTTCCCGTCCTCCTGTATGGTACGGGCAGGGTGCTCCCCAAACACGGACGGCTGCTCCGGCGCTGGCCGGTGCGGATGGAGATCGGCCGGAGGATTTCGCCGGAGGCGCTTCCGCAGTGGGGAGAGGGCCCGCGCGAGCAGGCTTCCCGTCTCCGGAAATGGTATCAGTTCCGTCTGGCTGAGATTGCGGACAAAATAGAGCAGACAAGGCTGTGAGCAGCGTGGTTGTCATAGGAGGCGGACTCGGCGGCCTGATGACCGCCGCCATCCTTTCCAAAGAAGGATGGACGGTCACCGTGCTCGAGAAGAATCCCGTCATCGGCGGCGGTCTCCAGAGTTTTACCCGCCTCGGAGAAGTCTTCGATACGGGTATGCATTTTGTCGGCGGACTGCAGCCGGGCGGCAGCGTCCGCAGGATCTGCGAATACCTTGGCATCGTGGACCGGCTTCATATTCTGGACGCAGACCCTGCGTGGATGGATACGGTCTTTGTCTCGGAGGACAGGCAGTCATACCGGATCGCCCAGGGAAGGGACGGCCTGGTAGAATCGCTGGGACGGTATTTCCCCGCGGAGCGGGACAATCTGGCCGCTTATGCGGATGCGATGTATCGCCTGGCCGATGAAGAAGATATTTTCCATCTGCGCCCGCAGGGGGATGCGGCACATTCTCCGGAATTCTTCCTGCCTGCCGGCGCCTTCATTGAGAAATACATCCGGGATCCGCGCCTCCGCCGTATCGTGGCCTATATGAACCCGCTCTATGCGGGACGGCCGGATACGACGCCGGCCTATATCCATGCCATCATCTCCACGCTCTATATGGACGGACCCAGCCGTTTTGCGGGCGGGAGTGTCCGCTTCGCCCATACGCTGCGGGATTATATCATGGAGCACGGCGGCCGTGTCCTGGCGGGAGATGCCGTGAGGACCGTCCGCAGCGAGGGCCGGTTTATCACCGGTCTTGAGACGGAGCACGGGAAGGCTTATCAGGCGGACGCATACGTCTGTGCCATCCATCCCTGCACCTTCTTCGGCCTGCTGGAAGACCCTTCCGTGCTTCCGAAGGCCTACCGGGAACGCCTGGAGGCGCTGCCGAATGCGTATTCGGCCTTTGTTCTCAATATCAAGTTCCGGAAGGATTCCTTCCCGTTCCAGAACCGGACGACCTACTGGGTCGCCGGCTACGGGGAGATGTGGAACCAGGACCAGGCCTCGTCCTGGCCGGGCGGAATCGTCGCCGTGACGCCGCCGGACCTGGATCAGGGTGCCTGTGCCGGGAAGATGATCCTGACGGCTCCCATGGCCTGGGAAGCCGTGAAGCCGTGGGAACATACCGTCCATGGTCACCGCCCCGCAGCGTATGAGGCCTGGAAGACGTCCTGCGCCGAATTGCTTCTCGACAAGATGGAAGAGGTGTTTCCCGGCTTCCGGTCCGCCGTTGAGGGGGTCAATACGGCCTCTCCGCTTACCATCCGGGATTTCTACGGCGTCAAGGAGGGTTCGCTCTATGGATTCTCCAAGGACTGCCACGACCTGATTCTCTCGAATGTGCCCGTCTATACCAAGGTCCCCAATCTGTTCCTGACGGGGCAGAACTGTCATCTCCACGGCTTCTGCGGCGTATCGCTGACGGCTGTCGAGACGGCGGAAAGGATCCTGGGACGAAATGTGATCCGCCTATGAAGATAACGGGAGTATACGACTGGATGGCCCGTCACAAGGGCGTACGGGCGGTGTCGCTGGCGCTGGTGTCGGTGCTGCTTGCCGGGCTCGTTTTTACGCTTCATTTCAGCGAGGATATCAGCGACTTCCTGCCGCTCGGGACGGTAGAACGGGAGCATATGTCCGTCTTCCAGGACATCTCGGGCGCGGACGATCTGTACATCCTGTTCTCGAATCCCGGCGATGCCGACCGCACCGTGGAGGCCATCGATGCCTTTGAAGCGTCTGTCCATGCCCGGGACGGAGCCGGCTGGTGCGAAGGCCTGGTCTGCCATTATGATATCGACAATTTCCTGGAACTGAGCGAATTCGTCCAGGAGAACGCCCCGTATTTCCTGACGGATGCGGACTATGCGCGGATGGACAGTCTCCTGGCCTCTCCGGGTTACATCCCGGAGCGCCTCGCCGCCGACAGGGAGATGCTGATGCTCCCGTCGTCCGGCCTGTTTTCGGGCAGCCTTTCGCGGGATCCGCTCATGCTCTTCAGCCCGCTCCTGCAGCGTCTGCAAAGTTCCAGCGGCTCGTTCGGCTTCGAGATGGTCGACGGGTGCGCCTTTACGCCCGACATGAGCCGGGCGGTCGCCAAACTGCGTTCTCCCTTCGGCAACAGTGAGACCGACGGCAATGCAAAGCTCCTGAAACTGCTGGAGGAGGCCGCCTCCGAAATGCAGGCAGAATATCCTGACGTCAAGGTGGATCTGGCCGGCGGGCCCGCCATCGCGGTAGGCAATTCCGCCCGGATCAAGAAAGACAGCATCCTGGCCATCTCGCTCTCGGTCGTCCTGATCATCCTGCTGCTGGCCTATTCATTCCATTCTGTCCGCAATATCCTTCTGATTTTCCTCTCTGTCGGCTGGGGGCTGCTGTTTGCGCTCGGCGGAATGGCGGTTTTCAGCGACAGGGTCTCGATCATCGTGATCGGGATTGCCAGCGTGATCCTCGGTATCGCCGTCAATTATCCGCTCCACCTGATAGCACATGCCGGTCATCAGCCGGACAAGCGGCTGGCACTCAGTGAGATCGTTTCGCCGCTTGTCGTCGGCAATATTACGACGGTAGGCGCTTTCCTGGCCCTGGTCCCCCTGAAGTCAACGGCACTCCGGGACCTCGGGCTGTTTGCATCGCTGCTGCTGGTCGGCACCATTCTTTTCGTGCTGCTGTACCTGCCGCATTACATGGCCGTGAAGCCGGAAGAATCGCACAGGAGCCGGGTGCTGGATTATCTGTCGGGCCTGTGCCCCGAGCGCAGCAAGGTCTTTGTCGGTGCTGTCGTCATCCTGACGCTGGTGCTGTCCTGGTTCAGTTTCAGGACGGGGTTCGACACCGACATGTCGCACATCAACTACATGACGGACAGCCAGCGGGCCGACATGCAGTATTTCGAAGACCTGATGACGCGGGATGCATCGCGCTCCGCGCAGAGCGTGTACGTTTACAGCGAAGGGGACTCGTACGATACGGCCCTTTCCGCCAATACGCCCGTCGCCCGCACGGTGGACAGCCTGGTCCGCTGCGGACTTGCAACGCCGCAGAATGCTGTTTCAACCATGATGGTCTCCAGGGAGGAACAGGCGGAGCGTCTCTCGCGCTGGCAGGCATTCGTGGACCGGCACCGGGCCGCTTTGACGGAGACCCTCCCGGCGGAAGCCCGTTCTGCCGGCTTTGCAGAGAGTGCTTTTGCGCCGTTTCTGGCGCTGGCGGACCCTTCCAGGCAGTGGGCCCCGCAGCCGTTCGCGTATTTTGCCCCGCTGACCGGTACCGTATTCGGCCGGAGCTTTACGATGCGCGAGGAGGACGGGAAGGCCTATATGGTCACGGCCCTCAATGTGCAAGCGGAGGATATCCCTGCCGTGGAGCGGGCCTTTGCGAACAGTTTTGACGTGGCCGGGATGAATGCGGACATGACGCGTTCGCTATCCGATAATTTCAACTACATCGGCTGGGCGTGCTCGCTGATCGTATTCCTGTTCCTGTGGTTCTCGTTCGGCCGGCTGGAACTGGCGCTCATTTCCTTCCTGCCGATGGCCGTCAGCTGGGTGTGGATCCTGGGCCTGATGGCCCTCATGGGCGTCAAGTTCAACATCGTCAACGTGATTCTGGCAACGTTTATCTTCGGCCAGGGAGACGATTATACCATCTTCATGACGGAGGGCTGCCAGTATGAATATGCCCACCGGCGGCCGATCTTGACCTCCTACAAACGGAGCATCCTCCAGTCGGCGGCGATCATGTTCGTCGGCATCGGGACGCTCATCGTGGCGCGGCATCCCGCGATGCGTTCGCTTGCGCAGGTGACCATCATCGGTATGTTCTCGGTCGTCCTGATGGCCTGGCTGATTCCGCCGCTGCTCTTCAAGTGGCTGACGACCCGCAGGGGAGTGCCCCGCCGTTATCCGCTGACGTTCCGTTCGCTGCTGCTCGGAGCCCCTTCGGACCCTGTACAACAAGTGCTGGGACGTTATCTGTACAAGGGGAAGGATATCGTACGTTCGGTCCGCCGGAGCCTGAAGGCCCGCGGGGACGCGTACGCGACGGTGGATTTCTCCGCCCCGGAATGTGCCCTGGCGGATGAAGGGTACGGTGAACGGGCCCTGTTGGCGGCGCTCCTGCACCCGGAGTGCAGGATTACCGTCCGGATGGTGTCAGAGGAGCGTCGCGCCATCGCCGCCGCTGCCGCCGACGGTTTCGTAGATAATATTGAATTTAACGAGTCATAAATTATGAGAAAAGAGATCAAAGCCCTTTTGAGCGATGTCATCCCCGCCGTGGATTTCGAGGCAGACTTCCTGTTTGCCCAACTGGATTCCCTCAGCATCGCGACCATTCTGTACATCCTGAACGACAAGTATGGCATCAGCCTCGGAGCAGAAGACGTGACGCCCAGGAATTTCAAGAACCTTGACAACATCGTCAGGATGGTACAGGCCAAACGCTGCCTGGAAGCCCGGATCCGGCAGCACGCGGAGGAGAATTCCGATACCGTTGCGGCCGTGCAGGGGAGCAAGCATATCACCTACGGAGAACTCTGGCAGGCCATTCTGGCCAAGGCGGACGAACTGCGCGCGGGCGGTCTGCAGCCGCACCGGCCGTATGTTTTCCGCAATCCCCAGGACTTCAGTTTTCTCGTTACCTACTGCGCCGTCCATTATCTGCAGGCCGTCGCCGTTCCGCTCGGACAGCAGGCTACGGACGAAGAATTCGAAGCCGTAAAAGCTGAGGTGGAGGCCAACGCCTTTGCGGACGATATCCGTGACGTACTCTACACGACGGGTACGACCGGCAAGTCCAAGGGCGTCATGATCTCAGAAACGATGCTGATTGCCTGCGCGGACAATTTCATCAGCGACCTGGGATTCCGGGCGGGACTCCTGTTCATCATCAGCGGGCCGCTCAACC